>NZ_AHOO02000005.1:964500-1286000 GCF_000244755.1 Leptospira licerasiae serovar Varillal str. VAR 010
AGCGGGCATTTCTTTACCGTCTCTCCAAAATCCTTTATCGTCCTTCTCCGCAAACCAAATCCTTTGAGTGCCGGATTTACCTTTGCTAGAATAGACAGTCCAGAAGATGGATTGTCCATCAGGGGTTACCGTAGGGTTAAAAGCAAAGTAACCTCTGTTCACGTAATTCGGGATTCTCTTTAAAGTCCAATCCGCAAGACCCTTGGATTCGGAAAAAGGATAGGTCTCATAACGTATTGGGTCGCAATTTTCTCCTCTCATCTGGCAGAGAACGCGGATGGTCTGGTTATGAAGTCTGGAAAGTTCGGGACTCAGATCGTTGGAAAGAACTTGGATGAAATCGTTACCGGTACCTAACATTCTACCGAATTGAAGAAGTTTACCCTCGATAATCCTTTCCTCCGCAAGAAGATCTGAAGAGAAAAGGAGTAAGACGGAAGAAAGTAGAACTGAAAGAAGACGGTTCATATTATATGTTTCGGAGAATAATATCCGAACCGGAAGAGGGGAAAAGAAAAAATTAAAATAAGGTAAAGATCAGGCGATCCTGTCCGGGAAAAACTGACGGATCGGAGAAAGTCGTACAATGCTCAAAACTAAGCCGGATATAAATGAAATTTCAGACGAGGTCCTAGATTAACGATTACTCCGGCTTTTAAACTTAATTGCAGCTACAGGCGGAACCTTTTCCTCCGATAGATTGAGCATAATTATCAGCGTCGGAAGAATAATCGAATTCTTTCAGAAGACAAACGTTCGAGCCTCGAGCCGATTTCATCTGATCCAAGGTACGGGAATCCGCTTCAATTTTACCGTCAGCGCAGAATACGCTGTATTTAGTATTCGCAAGAACCCTTGAAGAAGAAAAAGTAAGACCCAAAATCAAAACGCTTCCACAAATCGCTATCCATAACTTGAACATAAAGAAACTCCAAAAACTAAGAAGGGAGAGTATCTTCTTCTGAAACCATTTCAATAAATTTTTGACTAAAATAAAAGATAAAGCTGCTACTTTTGTGAGCAAAAGAAATCAGATCGATTGTGTACGAGGATTTGAAAGGAAGGATTATGATAGCATGTAGTTATTCCAGCATACATACTTATCCACATGTAGGAACTCCAACATTCGTGGCCATCGCCATGCCGAAGCTCCTACAAATAAACAGAGAACTTAGTACGTAAAAGTGTAAGCCCAGTAAATCAGAAGCAACTGCAAAGGAAGTCTGAGAAGAAGAGCCCAAGTAGGAGGATCTTTTCGGGTCCTAGATTGGAAATGATACACGTTAGCCGGAAAAACTGCAATCAATAGAAGTACAACGCCCCAAGCCGCCAACACTTTGGTTTGGGGGAAAAAAAGCCCTACACCCAAAGCGATCTCTGCGATACCGCTGAGTTGTACCATAAGTTTATGATAAGGAATCCAAGGAGGCATGATCCTCATATAAAATTTAGGGATCACAAAATGAAGAATACCGGCGATCGTATAGATGGTCGCCATGATCCAGAGACTGATAGATTTAGCGTCAAGGTTTTCCATGGAAAACCATGATAAGACAACTATGGGGACAAGGTCTGCCTTTTTTCTCTGTTTTTATTACGAAACCTTCTTTGTCTGGAATGAGAAGACTTATTCGCGATTTTTAGAAAGGTGAGATATTTTTCTCTGGTGACGAAGGGACGATTACTTTCTCGATGATCCGTACGAGTGCCGGGAAATTTCAGCATAGGCTTTGCTCCTTGCCGGTAAATTTGCCAGTCATTATAGTAAAGGCGAAGAAAGTACAAGCGAAAAAAGACCGTTTAAAAAAATTCCGAAACAATTTATTATAAGAGTTTGGGCGCATCCCTTGTGTTGCAAGGGTCGGTCTTTAACGGACTCGGTCCTTCGGACCAAGTCCTGCAAAGACCTTGCGCGTTAGTTAAAGAGAAAAATTAAGGAATAGGGAGCCCTAATTCTTTTTTGATTAATTCATATACTTGAGCATGAGTCGAATGATGGATCTTTTTGTTCTGGCAACTTTCTATCAAAAAGTTCTTCACTTTCGCTTTATCGTTAGGATAACGACCGGCAACATAGTTGATCTCATGATCTTCCCCGCAATTGAATAATTCATGGTCTGAAGGCATTTTTCGCACCCCACAATTTATTTAAAACGTCATGACTTTTGAAGATTAAAAACGGATCGTCAATTAGATTTTAAACGAATGTAGGTTGACTATTGCTTATTTTTAAAAAACTGCATAACGTTGCAGGTAAGACCTAAGAACTAACTCCTTACCATTTGCACTTTCAGCTTTATCGCCTTTTTGGACTTCGCAGATTTTTTCTTAGAAAGAGAAAGTTTAGAATAAGTCATTTCCAGAGAATCTGTTACATCTTCCCAAGTGCAAGCAGCTGCGATCTTTCTGGCAGCGAGGCCGAGTCTGGTGGCCAACTTTTTATTTTCCGCTAATAGGCAGGATTGTTCCATAAATTCTTCTTCTTTATCAAAACCGCAAAGTAGGGCGGACTTACCGTGTTTTAGATGTTGGTTGGCGGCCGCGTAGTCGTAAGCAACGATCGGAAGGCCAGACGCCATAGCTTCTACGATCACATTTCCGAAAGTTTCGGTGAGGCTAGGAAATAGAAATAGATCCCCGGTAGCATAATGTTCCGCTAGTTCTTTTCCTTTTCTCATTCCTCTGAATATGAAATCAGGATTTTCCTTTTGCAATTTTTCTTTGGAAGGTCCGCCCCCTACTAAGATCAATTTTGCATTCGTAACTCTTGCTTGGAGCCTGCGGAATGTTCTTACCAATAGGTCCAGATTTTTTTCCGGAGCCAACCTTCCTACGTATAGAACTCCAAGTTCGGAAGATGATAATCCCCATTCCGTTTTTAGTTTGGAATTCCTGCGAGCCGGATGGAATAGATCGGAATCTATCCCTCTGGAGACCACCTGAACGTTAGTGTACCCTTGCGTTGTTAGCTGTTCTTTTATCTGCGCGGTTGGGACCAAAGTTATTTGGGTCCTATTATGAAGTCCTTTTAGGTAATTATGGACTAGTTTTCCCGCAAATCCGAATTTATAATATTTTGCATAAGCATGGAAATTCGTTCTAAAATCGCTGATGATCGGGATCCCGACATGTCTTGCTGCTCTGACTGCAGACCAACCGAGCGGGCCTTCGGTTACCACATGCACTATATCAGGTTTTTCTAATTCGATTAATCTGCGTAATAGATACTTTTCCGGAAATCCGAATCTTAAGTCTTCATACAAAGGGATTTTTGCCCCTCTTACCAATACTTCTCTATAGTTATTGTTTGCTGTTGCGTAATCGTTATGCCCTTGTTTCGGACGGACCAGAATGATCTCGTGACCTCTTTGTAAAAGATCGCCCAGCATTCTGTGAAGCGTTTTTGCGACTCCGTTGATCTCGGGAGGAAATGTCTCGGTCACCACTAAAATTCGAAAGGGACCTGCTTTTGGGTAAGAACTGATATATGTCGATGGAAACATCGACTTTCGATCATCTTAAATTCTTGTATCTACTCCATGAAGAGAGGATTACTTTTTCATTACAGAGTGCGACCGAGGTGCAGTTTATTGTTCGACTCCGGTAGCGAATGCCTTTCTCAAAAGTCTTCCGCAATATACGGATTCCGCATATGCCAAGCCGGAGGTGGAATATCTGGCTATGATCCCATAAGTGGTGACTGTCGGATCTATCCATGGATAGAATCCGAATTTTCCGGGACTGCTAAATGCAGAATCATTTCCCGAAGAATCTTCTACCCAATGTCCGTAAGAATAATGCACATCTTCCAAAACAAAAGGAGAATACTTGGCTTGGGTCGGATGGGCAGAAGGTAAAGTAGGCACAAGATCCGCTCCTAAGTAGGTTCGGATTGTTAAATTGGAATTTAATATTCTTCTTAAGAACTGAGCATAAACGGAAGCAGAAGTCCTAACTCCCCCGGCAGGTTGGGGAACCGCATAATCTATACCCGGATTGGAGCCTCCAAATAATGTGTTTCCGATCTCTGTTGCAAGTTGAGCGCGAGTGTAGTTCGTTAGCGCAGGAGTTAAGCCGCTCGGATTCAAGGCCGCATAGGCTTGGAAATGAGCCCCATTATAATAAAAGTAATTTAGGTCACCTGAATTATAATAATTATTATTGTTCGTTCCGTCTCTTCCCGGGCCGTTCGTGAAACAAGCATTTACAGTAAGAGCAAGGTTACATTTGTTATCGTCCAAATTATCGTAACCTGATCTCATCCTAAGATAAGATTGTTCTATGGATGTTGGAGTTCCTACTTTCTCTAGAACATAAGCTCCCCAGATCCATTTAGATGCGGAAGCAATTAAAAGAACTGTTGATCCGTTGACTGAACCGTTTACGGAAGAATATCCGTAAGCTCCGGTACCATCCCCTATTTCCCAATAAAAAGCGCCTAGTTTGGTACATGTGGAGTTTTTGGTCGCAGTCGCTTCTACCGCATCTAATTGAGTTTGTTTAGTGGAATCTATGACAGTAAATTGCGCAGGGACTTGTATATTAGATAATGCTAATGCAGATACCAGAGAAGAAAGCGGGTCCTCGCTAGGTGGAGGAGGGCAGGCGAATAAAAGGGAAACCGGAAGAAGATACAAATACTTTCGCATATAAATCTCTGTCAATTCGACGCTGTCATTCTATAATAACTCCCGGGTTTAAGCGATTTTTCGCTTAAGTTCATTATTTTTTCTTTTTCTGTTTGGTAACAACCGGGGGATTGCGAAGTTCATTTAGTTTGTCGGTCAGCCATTTTTCGGATTCTACTTCCTTTCCGTCGGGGAATTTGATCTTATAAGGAGTTCCTGTAATAGAGGACTTGCTCGCTAATCCTTTTATAAAATCTTCCGTGCTGCTTATTTTACTTTTGGCGGCGTCATACTTTCTGAGCAAATGAGCCTTTGCCTCGTCCAGTTTATGTTCCGAACCGTTTCGGATAAAAACACAGCCTTTGCAAGAATCTAAGGAAGAAACCAAAGTTTTGATCTCGTCTTCCGGTTCCGATCCGAAAATAAAAGTGAAGCTCAAAATTAGAAAAGAGAAAAGAAGAAAGGATGAGATTTTTTTCATAAATAGTCGGTAGAATTAAATTTGGTCCACTTGCTTATGGCAACCAAGTATTCGAAATTCTATAATTTTCTTAGGTTCCTTTTTTTCGTGACCGTAAAGGTCCGGTTTACGTATTATTCATAAAAGGAAGACTTGGGTGAAAAAATTCGTTTTACTTTGCATATTCTTTTTCGGGTTTGCAGCCGTTTATTCTCAAGAACAGACGACTGCTTTGCCGGAAACGAAAGATAGATCTCGTTGGGACTTGGTCTGGAGAAGTGCAGTTCTTCCTGGTTGGGGACTTCTACATGCAAAAGAATACAGAAAAGCTAGATTAACAATGGTAATCACTTCTATCTTGATTCTTTCGGAACTGAAAGGCCACCAAGAAGAATTGGAAAGAAAAGAAGAGTTTGAAAACTCCAGAAATCTGTTCCTTGTATATTCTAATTTCTATCCGCAGCCTGATCCTGGCGCGATTACCTTTCTCGCAAATTATCAACATAGCAAACAAGACGATCTGGATGCCGTTCGAAGTAGGAATGATCTCAGATTGGCTCTTTTAGGAGCGAAGTATATTCTTCAGTTGGCTTACACATATTGGAGAGGAATTACGTGGGAAGGAGATAATTCTTCCGGATTCGATCTCAATATCCGGACTTATTCACAATCGGATGCGAGGGATCAAGTGAGAGACACATTCGGAATGGATTTGAAATACGGTTTTCATTTTTAGGAACTTCTTCTAATTTACATAATATCCAATCGAAAGAGAATATTACTAAATTAGAATTAAGAAGTGATCTGTCCCAAGATCCGGCATATCTTCTATTTAATATCGGGAGAAAATCTTTGCCATTGTTTTCCTTCTTTCCATACCTGAAATTCTCCGGGTAAAAACTGGGTCCAGATCTCATTTTGGGTCAAAGGGCTGGTGGCTAAGACGGTAACAACATCTTTAGGGCTTGTATATTCTCTAAAATCTATACTTAAGTCCGCATCTATAAGTTTGGCTTCTCCGAAGGGAGCATTTCTTGTGATATAAACTAGTTTTGTAGAACAGTATGCGTATAAATACTTGGAATCCGAGATTAGAATATTCGAAACTCCTTTTTTTCCGAGCTTGGATAACAGCTTGCGGATTTCTTGAGAGAGTTGTGCTTCGTTTTTAGGCCTTGTCTTAAATTTTTTCTTCAATTCGGAAAGCACCCAACAAAAAGCATATTCGCTATCAGTCGTGCCGACAGGAAAAAAAAATTTTAACGGTTCCTTCTTCACTCCTTTCAATTGTCCGTTATGAGCGAATGTCCAATAATAGCCCCAGAGTTCCCGAACAAAAGGATGCGTATTCTTTAGGTCCACCTTACCGCGATTCGCTTTTCGGATATGAGAAATTACTAAATTACTTTTGATCGGGAATGTGCGCACAAGCTCCGCTAATTGAGAATCTGCACTTGCTTGAGGGTCTTGAAAAACTCTACAACCTTTGCCTTCATAAAACGCGATCCCCCATCCATCTTTATGGGGCCCTGTTTTTCCACCTCTTTGGACAAGACCAGTGAAACTAAAGCATATATCTGTAGGAACATTGGCGCTCATTCCTAGAAGTTCACACATTCTGAGCACTCTCCGTTATATTGGAATAATTGTCACTAAGGCGAATCCCGTTTGTCCAGGACTTTTTCCTAAAAAGAAATGGCGGAACTCTTGCAGAATTCAAGCTAGAACCCCAATTTGATCGGGTGATTCTTCATATCGACACGGAAACCGGCTGGAGAGGAGGAGAAAGGCAACTTTTTCTTCTCGCAGAAGGTTTAAAAAAACACAAAATCCCCCAACTCATTCTATGTAAACCAGGCTCTGCATTAGAGACCCGCGCTAATGAGGTTGGACTTCCAACAGTTACTCTCCCTTTAAAAGGAGAATGGGACTTCGGTTCAGTAAAGGCTCTGCAAGAACTGATCGTTTCCAAAGGGATCAAACTCATTCATGCTCATACTGCAAAAGCGCATTCGATCGCTTGGATGGCGAAAGCAAAACATCCTCAAGTGAAGCTTGTAGTGTCCAGAAGAGTGGACTTCAGACTTCGAAAGAATTGGTTCAGCAAACGTAAATATGTTTCTGATAGAGTGGATCTTTACTTAAGTGTTTCTAATCGTATCCGTGAAATTCTGATTATGGATGGGATAGATCCAGCCAAGGTAGTGACTGTTTATAGCGGGATCGATCTAGGCGTTTCCAAGAAAGCAAACGATACTTCTTATCTAAGAAAAGAATTCAATCTTTCTAAAGACGAACTGATTATCGGAAATATTGCCGCGTTAGTAGATCATAAGGACCAAAAAACATTACTCGACGCTTTGTCTAAAGTCGAGACGGATAAAAAATATAAAGTCCTTATCGTAGGTGAAGGCGAGCTCAGGAAAGAACTGGAACGTATCGCTTCCGAAAAGAAACTTTTGGATAAAGTGATCTTCACGGGATTTAGAACGGATATCTCCGAACTTCTTTCCATATTCGATATCTTTACGTTAACTTCCAAAGAAGAAGGACTAGGAACTTCCGTTTTAGACGCGATGGCATCCGGTTTACCGATCGTCGCCACAAACGGCGGCGGCATCGCGGAAATGTTGACGGAAGGAAAAGGTGCATTCATTTCCGAAGTAGGAGATGCGGTATCACTAGCTTCTTCTTATAAAACTCTATTAGAAGATCCTAAAATTCGCAGGTCTATGGGGGCATTTAATAAGGAATCCGTAAAAAGATTTTCAGTTAAAAATACCATCAAGAAGACAGAACTGGCTTATTATAGTTTGTTGGGAGAAGAGATTTATTCCGGTTCGAAAGGAAAATCGGGGGAAGCAGCATGAAAAAATTACTCATAGTTGACGGTCACGCGTTCGCATTCAGGGCATATTACGCCTTTGCAGCTTCTAATTTGAAAAATTCCAAAACCGGACAACCTAGCGGTGCGGTTTTCGGGTTTTTCAGAATGTTATTCAAATTATTCGAAGATTACGCTCCGACTCATGTGGCAATGACTTTCGATCCTGGCGGTCCGTTGGAAAGGGGAGCCACATTTGCGGAATATAAAGCAAATCGTAAACCGATGCCGGAAGATCTACGTCCTCAGTTGAACGAGATCATGGAAACACTGAAAATTTTAGGCTTCAAGATCCTTCGGATAGAGAAACACGAAGCGGACGACATTATAGGGACACTTGCTGAGAATTATAAATCTTCCGCAAAAGAGATACTTATCTTTTCCGGGGACAAAGACTTATATCAATTATTAGAAAAAAAGAATATTAAGATGCTTCGGGGCAAAAAAGGAGTCACCGAATTTGTGGAGATCGACTCCTCCTGGGTAAAAGAAGAACTAGGCGTGGATGTAAAACAGATCCCAGACTATATGGGTATCGTGGGGGATACTTCCGATAATATTCCAGGAGTAAAAGGTATCGGGGAGAAGGGAGCTTCTAAACTGATCCAAGAATATAAAAACCTGGAAGGGATCTATAAGAATATCGAAAAGATCAAAAATCCCGGCATGAAGACCAAGCTTATAGAACACAAAGACAACGCATTCATGTCCAGGGATCTAGCTACGATCAAAAGAGATTTGGATCTTGGGATCAATGAGGATGATCTGAAACTTCCTGATTATGCTTCGGATGAAGGGATCCGATACCTTAAAAACCAAGGGTATAATGTTTTGTCCAGAGATCTGGCGAAATCCGTAGGAAAAGAGCCGCCGAAAGATGAACCGGAAGAAGGACCGGCCGGATCTGCGAAAGCGTCTAACGCTAAAAAAGGAATTTATAAGCGGGTTGAAAGCGTAGAAGAATTAACTAAACTCGCAAGAGCTTGGAAAAAGTCCCCTATCCTTTCAGTGGACACGGAGACAACTTCCCAATATGCTTTCGATGCGGAACTTTTGGGGATCTCGCTATGTAACCAGGAAGGAACCGGCTTTTATATTCCGGTCACTCATAACCAAGAAGGTCTATTTACCAATAAGGATCAGCTTCTTCCTTTGGATCAAGTTCGCGAAATATTGGGCCCTGTATTAGCGGATCCGAATATACCTAAAGTAGGTCAGAATATTAAATACGATCTGATCGTTCTACAGAATCACGGATTCGAAATCGCAAATATCGTTTTTGATACTATGATCGTAGCCTATATTCTCGCGCCGGAAAGTCGCAGATTTAATATGGACGATCTTGCAGAAGATCTTCTGAATTATAAGACGATCACTTATGCAGAGCTAGTGGGAACGGGTAAAAACAAAAAAAATCTTTGGGAAGTCGAACTGGATAAGGTCGCCGAATATGCCGCGGAAGATGCGGATATTACTTTAAGATTATATAATGTTCTTCGCAAGTCGCTTAAACAGTCCGGTTTAGAGAGTGTATTTAAGGAAATAGATCTGCCTTTGATCCCCGTTTTGACCCAAATGGAGAAGGCCGGAATTGCGGTAGATGCGAAATATTTTGCCGAACTCTCGAAAGACTTCCAAAGAGAAGTAAAAGATCTGGAAAAAGGGATTTATCGAGCTGCGGGTAAAGAATTTAATATCGCTTCCACCAAAGAACTCCAAAAAATCCTCTTTGATGAGTTACAACTGAGGGTTGTCAAAAAGACCCAAACAGGTTATTCCACGGACCACGAAGTTTTAGAAGAATTACTCGGTGAACATCCGATTATCGAAAAACTTTTGGACTATAGAAAATATACGAAGTTGATATCCACGTATGTGGATACTCTTCCTAGTATGGCCTCTCCAAAAGATGGAAGAATTCATACCAGTTATAATATGACGATCGCCGCGACGGGAAGACTTTCCTCGACGGACCCAAACTTACAAAATATCCCTATCCGGGAAAAAGAAGGGAGATTGATCCGAAAAGGTTTTATCTCCGGCCATAAGGATTTTGAGATCTTAAGTTTGGATTATTCCCAAATTGAACTAAGGATCATGGCGCATATTTCAAAGGATCCTGCCATGATGGATGCCTATAAAAAAGGGATCGATATCCATAAAAGGACCGCTGCCGCCATCTACGGAGTTGCGGAGGATAAGGTCACTCCTGAGATGAGGGACAAGGCAAAGGTTGTTAACTTTTCCGTAATATACGGAGTCACTCCTTACGGTCTTAGTCGTAACCTTAGGATATCCAGAGAAGAGGCTAAAAATTTTATAGATCGTTATTTAACTCAGTATCCGGGTGTCCAAAAGTATATGGATGATATGATCGCCTTCTGTGAAGAGAAGGGTTATGTGGAGACCATGAAAGGAAGAAGAAGACCTGTCCCGGACATAACATCCACACATCGTCAGGCAAAAGAAGGAGCTAAAAGGGTAGCGATCAACACTCCTATCCAAGGAACCTGCGCCGACATGATCAAGATCGCAATGATCCAGATCCAAGACGAGATCGAAAAAAGAAAATGGAAATCCAAACTTCTTCTCCAAGTGCATGACGAATTGGTATTCGAAGTTTATAAATCGGAGAAGGACGAGTTCCTGAAAGTTTGCAAAAAACTAATGGAGAATGCGCTTCCTTTGGATGTTCCGATCAAGGTAGAGGGAAAATTCGGACAAAACTGGGACGAGGCTCATTAATTTTTAGTTGAGTCTTCTGGCAGACTGTCCTTAAAATTCGGTCGCTTGGGGAGAATTTCATGGAAAGTTCTTATTCCAGAAAAAAGTTCCTGAAACTTTTGGCGTTATCTGCCGCAGGTATAAGTCTTTCGGAGAGAATGATTTCTCCGTTATTTTCTCAAACGTCCGGAGCCTCTAAAATGTTAAAACGTAAGATTCCAAAAACTGGAGAAGAAATTCCTGCAATCGGTTTAGGTACTTGGCAGACTTTAGACGTGGATCCGGATCCTTCTTCTTTGGCTCCTTTAAGGGAAGTTTTGTCGGAGTTCTTACATATCGGCGGAGGTGTAGTAGACTCTTCTCCCATGTATGGTCGTTCGGAAGAGATTTTCGGGATCTTATCTAAGGATTTTACAGATGCGGAAAGAAAAAAATTTTTCTTAGCCACAAAGGTTTGGATTAGGGGAGAAGCTGCCGGAAAATCTCAGATAGAGGCTTCTTTCAAAAAGATGAAAGCCGAGAAGATCGATCTATTCCAAATCCATAATTTACTAGATACTCAAACTCATCTAAAAACATTAAGGGGTTTAAAAGAAAATGGAAAGATCAGATATATCGGCTTAACTCATTTTACAGTTTCAGCATTCGGGGAGATGGAGCGTATCTCCGAAAAGGAAAAGCCGGACTTTTTGCAAATACCTTATTCTATCCAAACAAGAGAAGCTGAAAATAGGATCTTACCTTTTGCCCAAGAACATGGGATCGCGGTTTTGATCAATCGGCCCTTCGAAGAAGGTGGGCTTTTTAGAAATACAAAAGGTAAAACGTTACCTGAATATTTTAAAGAATGGGATTGTTTATCTTTTGCACAGGCCTTCTTAAAATACATTCTTTCTCATCCCGCCGTGACATGTGCTATCCCAGCTACTTCTAAGATTTCTCATCTCAAAGATAATATGGGAGCGGGACTTGGCAGATTTCCGGAAGGCAAAGAAAGAAAAGTTTTTCTATCCAACCTTCTAGATGCGATGGACTAAAATTTCTTTCGCGTTAAAGATTTTGCACTTCCCATTCCGAAAGCACACGATACAATATTGCCTCTTCTGGAGGAGTCTATGTCGGAACCGCTTTGGAGAACCCACCCTTTGGCCTGGAAGGCATCAGGGGCTTTCTTTGAATGGAAAAAAAGAAAACTATTCTATAGGATAGGCGGAGAAGGAGAAGCGCTTCTTCTGTTACATGGTTTTCCCACTTCTTCCTGGGATTGGAAGGATGTATGGGAAACTCTTACTCGTCAATATAAAGTCCTTACCTTCGATTATCTGGGCTTCGGTTTTTCCGAAAAACCGAAAGACGGACATTATTCCATTTTTCAATACGCGGACCAGGCGGAATTTTTCCTACAAGAGCAAGGTATCCAAAAGGTTCACCTTCTTGCCCATGATCTAGGAGATACAGTTGCACAGGAATTAGTAGCAAGATTTAGGGAGAAGTTATCCGGCCAAAGGATCGGCGGTCCCGACTTAGAATCTGTATTCTTTCTGAATGGCGGGATCTTTCCGGAGACCCATAGGCCTAGGGCTGTGCAAAAATTATTAAACGGTCCTTTTGGATTTTTATTCTCTAGGTTAGTGAACAAGACTTCCTTTCAAAAAAATTTTTCTGAAGTATTCGGACCAAACACCAAGCCGGGCAAAGAGGAATTGGACGGATTCTGGGAATGTGTGAACAACGGAGGAGGAAAAGCGATCTATCACAAATTGATAAGATATATGAGAGAAAGAAAAATTTTCAGAGATAGATGGGTGGGAGCGATACTAGACAGTCCGATCCAGTACGCGTTGGCGGACGGTTTAGAAGATCCAGTCAGCGGTAGACATGTAGTGGATCGGTTGAGAGAGATGAGACCGGACGCGAAAGTGTATGAACTCCCAGGCATAGGACATTATCCTCAAACAGAAGCTGCTGATCAGGTTTTGAAAGCCTACTCGAACTTCAGATCTAAACTTTGATATTTCTCAGATAGTTTGGTGACCAGATTTATTTCCTTGAAAAAAGGAAGAAATCTGCCAGACTGTTAAGAAAGCGAAAGATTAGATGGGTAAGGTTGCATACAATAATCCGCGTTTTTTCGATTTTGTATACGACGACTTTTTATGTGCGGCGGTGGACTCTCATGTCGCACAATCCGGAGTTCTATTTCACTCTCTAACCAAAGAAAATGTTTGGGAACTTTTCGAGATCACTGGAGTACTGGCAGAACTCAAAAAAAGAGGATATGACTCATTCCAACTGGATCTATCCGGAAGCGACGATACCTACCAAAAACTCATTCTCACTTTCCAGAACGAAATTTTAGTCCATCTACGTTTAAGCATCCAAGAATATAGGATACGCCTTAACGATTACTTCTTTAAAGAAAAATATCTGGTCGTGAATTGGCTCCAGACACGTCATCCGAAACAGGAAGGTAGAGACGCTACTCGTTTGTATCCTGGACAGGATGTTCCCGGTCTTGGGATCTTCCCAGAGATGTCCGACCTGATCGGATTTTTGATCATCTCACTTAGATTGAACGGCGCAGTGATCCGACCGGAATATTTTCATGATGCGGTACTCTTTTCCCGTAAATTCCATTTTTTGGAAGCAGACTCCAAAGCTCTTTACCAAGCTTTAAGGACAACTTTCCCAAAACATTCTATCAGAGCGATCTCTACATTATTGCAACACGGAAAGATCGTGGATGCAAAACGAGGAGTGATCCAATGGAAACCGATTGAAATGATTCTCTTTCTGGAAAAATCTTTGAACTTCTTCGTATTTAATCGTAAGTTTGAGAAGAAGGTCTCCAAGATACTTTCCACATATAAACTATCTTTAGTTGAAGGAGCAGAGGCAGAGTTGGGACTAAATACTTAGCACTATTTTGAACAAGTGTTACGTGATTATTTTTCGTAAGAAAACCGTTTTCTTCTCTCGTCTTATCCATTTATAATATAGGTTTGGCCATTATTCTATTCCGGAGGGTCCTCGGATGGAGAAAAGAAAACAGGTAAGGGTAGTCCCTTTCCCTAAACAACCAGTTCAACTCCAATTGATGGGAAACGGTTTTTTAGATATTCTTGTCGCCCAGGACGTTAGCGAGGGAGGGATCGCAGTACGTGTTCCTCATAAATTTGATGGATGCGATATACACTCCAGTGTGGAAATTGTGGTTTCTTTGCCCGGGTACAAGCCATTTAAAGCATTAGGCAAGATCAAACACTTGAGCGCTTCCAAGGAAGCACAGGGCCTTTTCGGGCTCCAGTTCACACAAATCGACCTAAAAGGGAAGGAATTCCTCGGCGATTATGTCAAAAAACTTGCCTCTCTCCGCAGAATGGCAGGATAATCGGCCAGTCCAGTCATCGGAATTTCTTTCCAGCGTAATCCGACTGTAACCATTTAGGATGATAGATAGAAGCATCCTAACAAGGAAAAGAAGGACGACAATGGGATCAGGAACAGTCCAAAAAAAGCAAAAAGTAGAACGTAAGCTTGAAGTAAGGATCGCAGAGAACCAACTCGAGATCGAAAGAACTTTAGCTCTTCGTTACGATGTATTCAATCTGGAGTTGGGCGAAGGATTACCTCAATCCGCGGCGACTCGTAAAGACAGAGACGAATACGATTTATTTTGCGACCACCTTATCGTAGTAGATAAGAACAGAAATGATATGATCGTCGGAACTTATCGTATCCTACGCAGAAGTGTCGCTAAAGCAAATATCGGATTTTACTCCGACAACGAATTCGATATCACTAAAATTTACGAATTAGAAAGAGAACCTGCTGAGATCGGACGCAGTTGTGTTCATCCAGAATACAGAGATGGATCCGTAATCTCTCTTCTTTGGGGCGGGCTCGCTCAATATATGAAGAAGAACAATATCGGATACCTATTCGGTTGCGGTTCAGTTCACAGTACGGATGCTCAATCTGCAAATGATGTTTATGCGTTTTTGAAAGATAAACAAGCTCTTGCTGGAGAAGCTTTCGACGTAAAACCGCTCCCTGGATTCGAGATGCCAGGTTTCGACCAGAACTATTCTCCGGAAGATATCAAAGAAGTTTCTAAAAGAATCCCTGCGTTAATCAAGGGGTATATTAGAGCCGGATCGACAATCTGCGGAATTCCAGCATTGGATGCAGTTTTTAAGACTACCGACTTCTTTATAATATTCGATATCAAAGACATCGAATCAAGATACAGTAAACATTACTTAGAATAGAACTTAGGGCAGTCCCTCTAGTTTTTCGTAAGGACGGGTCTCAAATCAAGGCCCGTTTTTATTTTTAGCCCCGTTTTCGACCCCTAAATATGGGCCGATACACCTTGACCGTTTGGGCTTCTCCTTTTTTCCTATACTAAATTAATTCTAAACAAGCGAAACCCTCCGGGTCCCTCATGAATCATATCGATTTCCAACATCCCTCTTTTAAGGACCAGATCCGGTTTTATACATTGGTATTTCTGTCCTTTATGTTCATGAGTGTAGGGTATTATTTGGGGATTTCTTCCTATATACTTGGCTGGTTCGCATTTTGTATCTCCGCATTTTCCGTAGCGGGCAACGACGCTGTCCAAACCGTTGGTACCTTTATCGAAAGTAAAAAATCGGTACATTGGTTACCGAAACTTGCGGCCTTGGGCGGAATTCTTGCTTTGGTGTTCGGATATGCTTGGTGGTCTGCAAGCGGAGAAGTTCATTTTCATAGATTGGATAACTTTACTCCTCCGGCTGAATATAATTTTCTACAATTGATTGCGCCTATCATTCTAGTTGTGATCACTCGGATGAAATCTCCGATCTCTACCACGTTTTTGATCTTAGGATTATTCGGCGGACAGAATATAGAGAAGATGCTGACCAAATCCTTTTTGGGATACATGATCGCATTCATCACTGCGCTGATAGTTTGGGGGATCTTGGTAAAAGTCGATCCGAAAGAATATTACGATGATCATATGCCCGATCCAAGAACCGAAAGAAAATGGGCGATCCTTCAATGGTTTTCCACTTTATTTTTATGGGCAGCTTGGCTTGCTCAAGATGCCGCCAATATAGTCGTATATCTTCCTAGACAATTGAATTGGATGGAGCTTGCAGGCGCTGTTTCCATTCTGATCGGCGCTCTTGGTATCATATTGTATACGAACGGCGGAACTATCCAGGAGATAGTAACGGAGAAGTCCGACATCCAATGGTCCAAGGCAGCCACAATCGTGGACCTGGTATATGCTAGTATTCTAATATTATTCCAAAAGATAAGCAATATGCCTATGTCCACCACCTGGGTATTCTTAGGTATGCTTGCGGGAAGAGAGATTGTGTTAAATTTCCTTACCTACAGGGACGCTCCTTATTTGGAGACATTCCGCAAAGTAGGTAAGGATGTTCTTCTGGCATCTATAGGAATTGCGGTAAGTATTTTTATATTCTTACTTGCTTCTCAGTTTTATCCCGAAAAGACTTCTTTTATTCCTAAGTTCCTAAAATAAACGTCGGATTGTTTAGGTTGTTTTAAACCGCATTTTCTATTCTATAGATACATGCTTTCGAAATCGCAGTACTGTCGATTACGTATGCTTTACAATCCGTGGCCCAACGATCGAACTGATCGGTTTGTTTCAGTTTTATCAAAGCTTTCTCATATAACATGCTGCATAGATATCTCGAAGTAATGATCATTAGATTTTCCGCGACCCTTTCTTTTACATGATCTTCTGCGATTGACCTAAATTTTACTATTGCATCTTCGAAAATTTCGGATTGTTCATTCAGGAATTTAGAAGGGGATTTTATTTCCGCTTTAATCGATTCCAGATATTTTTTGAAGTTTCCTTCCCCCGTCATTCCCGCCACGATTGCGCCGACTGCAATTCTAACATGGATCTGACTTGTTCCTTCGTAGATCGTATTGATCCTAGAATCCCTAAATATCCTAGCCACATCGTAATCTTCGGTATAACCTGCTCCGCCGTGAATTTGGATCGCAAGGCCCGCACATTTATGTCCTTCTTCCGAGCAATAGTATTTAGAGATGGGAGTTAGCACTGAGGCGAGGTTTCCCCATTTTTTTACTCTTTCGTCTTTGCGGATCTCTCTGTCTTCCTTATTCGCTTTTTCCAAACGGATCTGGTGGTGTTGGTACATATCCACAACACGTGCGGTTTCAAATGTGAGAAGTCTGGATGCGTTTACTTCCCTTTTGATTTTATTGAGCATTTCGGCAACGGCTGGGATCTCTGCGATCGGTTTTCCGAATTGGTGCCTTTCTTCCGCGTATTTTCGAGATTCATAATATGCTCCTGCTCCACTACCTGGTCCGCATGCGGCACTTCCGAGTCTCATAAAGTTTGTCATACCGGTAGTATATCTAGTGAGGCCTAGTCCTTCTTGGCCTAAGAGTTCACCATAACTGTTTTCATATACGATTTCGCAGGTAGGAGATGCGTGGATTCCCATTTTTGTTTCAATCCCTGCTACAGCTACATCCTCACTTTTAACTAAGAATACGGATAGTCCTCGAGCTCCTGCATTCCCTGTTCGAGCAAGAGTTAATAGGCTAGATGGGTAGGGACCGAGTCCACAACCTTGGGATATGAAACGTTTCGTTCCGTTTAGACGATAGCTTCCGTCTTCCATTTTTACGGCGGTCGTCCTGACGTTGTTTAGGTCGGATCCGAAATCCGGTTCAGTAAGAGACATTGCAAAAAGAGTTTCGCCGGTTGCCGCTTTCGCCGCAAAATTTTCTATTTGCTCTTCTGTTCCGTATCTGGAAACGATTTGTGCTAGATTGAGAAGAGCGACTGTCATACAAAAAGAAACGTCCGCTCTCGCCATGATCATTCCGTAAAATGCGCTCATGGTTCCCGGTAGCCCAAGCCCTCCCGCTTCTCTGGAAATGGAAAATGGCATTAGTCCTGTGTCCCGGAACTTTTCGTATATCGATGTTGTTTCTTCGGGGAAGATCACTTTTCCATTTTCATAGCGCAAATGTTTCCTATCCATGAGGCTAGAAAGTTGAGAAACATCCTTTCCGAAAAATTCGCCTAAGGATTCAAGACTCGATCTGTATAATTCTACCGCTTCTTGGACGTTAGAAGGAGCCATTTCGTATCTTGGGTTATTCGTCTTCTTATAAAGTTCGTGTTCGAAAAATTCTTCGCCTTCTGTAGAAGTTACAATCGAATTCCAATCGATTAAATGTTCGAAAATTAGTTTTAAATCTTCGTCGTCCGTAAAATAATTATTAGCAATCATATTCCCTTCTTCATCTATACTGTCGCTGCGACTTTGTTTTCTTTTCCAATACTATAGGCCGCATTCAATCCTTCCAGAAACGCTCTCTCTGCATCGATCCCCTTAGAATCCTTTGCTCCACCAATAACGAATATTTGTTTTTGCGGGTATAAAGATTTGTACGTTTCATAGAGAGAACTTTCTTTTTCCTGTCCCACACAAAGGATCAGTGAATCGCATGGATAAAGAACCTCTTCTCCATTTTTCATAGTTATCTTTAGGCCGTCTTTCGTGATTTCCTTATAGTTGAGTCCCTGAAAGAATTCTACTCCGGACGCTTCTAATTCTTGTTTAAGAGCCCAAAAAGTAGTAGGTCCCAAACCGGCGCCATGTTTCCCGCTTCTTCTAAAAATCGCAACATCTCTTTCCGATTTGTGGGGCTGGATAACCGTATTCGTATACGAATCGATATTATATTTTTTTGAATAAGATTCTAGATCAGGATCGTTTTCTTCGGTGAGCTTATGAGCTACATCGACACCGATCCCTCCTCCTCCGATCACGGCCACTTTTTTTCCCGGTTTGAATTTCCCGGTCAAATATTCCGTATAATTTCCAACCGGAAGAGTATTTATGCCAGGTAGGGTAAATTCTCTCGGCTTAACACCGGTTGCAAATATGATCGAATCCGGATCCAATTCTTCCAGCAACTTTAGGTCGCAATTTGTATTTAAACGGATATCCACTCCGAGCGCCGGAAGTTCATTCTTGAAATAACGGATAGTCTCTTTGAATTCCGATTTGCCTGGGATATTCGATGCAAGAAGGAACTGTCCTCCTAGCTGATCGGCTTTTTCGAGCAATATAACTTTATGACCTAGAGAAGCGCTCGCTCTTGCAGCTTCCAGTCCTCCTGGGCCGGAGCCGATCACCACAACTTTTTGAGATTTCACAGCGGGATCTATCTTATATTCCAATTCATTTACTGCTTGAGGATTTACTAGACAGGAAACCGACTTATCCACAAAAGCGTGGTCCAAACAGGATTGGTTGCATGCGATACATGTATTGATCCGGTTTGACATACCTGACTGGATCTTTTTTACGATAAACGGGTCCGCGAGAAACGGCCTCGCCATAGAAATTATATCTGCCTGATTCTTATCAAAAATTCTTTGCGCAGTGATCGGATCATTTACTCGATTCGAGGCAATAATAGGAATACCAGGGGTCTTTTCTTTGATCCGTCCAGCAATGTTTGCCCAAGCTCCTCTCGGAACTAATTGGCTTATAGTAGGTATCCTGGACTCATGCCATCCAATCCCGATATTCAATGCAGATACACCTTCTTGCTTTAAAGTTTGAGCAAGATCGCATACTTCTTCGAAAGTTGGATTTCCTGGGATCAGATCGATTCCGGACATTCTGAAAATTATCGGGAAACCTTCCGGTAGGTTTTTTACGACTGCCCTTAAAACTTCGACAGCCATATTCATTCTTCTTTTTGGATCTCCCCCAAAATGGTCGTCACGATGATTTGTCACAGGAGAGAAGAATTGGTTAATGAGATATCCTTCGCTTCCCATAATTTCCACCGCTCCAAATCCCGTTTCTCTTGCGAGTTTCGCAGCGATCCCGAAATCTTCTGCAGTTTTCCAACATTCTTCTTCTGTGAGAGCTCTAGGAATATATCTATTGATCGGAGCGCGGATGGCAGAAGGGCCCACACAATTCCTATCAAACGCATAACGTCCCGCGTGGAAAAGTTGAGCGCACATAATCCCTTTTCCGTTTAGAAGGTCGTTCATCTTACTAAGTTCGGATGCATGCTCTTCATTTTGTATATTAAAGAAGTGCTTCGATCCTCTTGCTTCCTCGTTCACGCCGATCCCACCGGTTACTATAAGGCCGACGCCTCCTTCAAAACGTTTTCCGTAGAATGCTGCCATTCTTTCTGCGGTTCCAGTTTTTCCCTCTAATCCAAGGTGCATGGATCCCATTACAAATCGGTTTGGAAGGGTAAAACTTCCTATATTTATAGGTAGAAAGGCTTTTTCCATAATACGACTCTCCGCTGAATTCCGTTTAGGGGCTATTATTTACCATTGGTAATATAAATGATATGGAATTCAAGAGATAAATTACCAATGGTAAATATGTTCTTGCAAAGAAAGGAAAATGTCAAAAATCGTTAGTATGCCCGTAAATAAGAAACGCCGCCAACTACATGGGCCAGGAAGGCCGTTTAAAAAGGATAAGATCACTGTAAGGGAAGATCTTATATCCGCGGGTACCGAGCTATTAAAGACGACCCCTCTTGAAGAGATTTCTTTGAGAAAAGTTGCTGCGCTTGCAGGCGTGAGTCATGCCGCATCTTATCACCACTTCGAAAACAAAAACGCTCTACTTGCTGCGATCTCGGAGAGGGGATTTCAGAAATATTTTTCAGAGTATCAAATGGAACTCGAAAAGACAGAAAACGATTTTTTGGGACGTTTCCGTGCTCTTGGCTGGACCTATATTCAGTTTATTTTAAATAACCAGCAATTTGCAAGGATCATGTTCGGTGGGATCGATATAAATTTACATCCGACATTGTCTGCAGTTTCCAGAAGAACTTATCGGCAATTGCATGAAATTATTCGCATGGGCCAAAGGTTAGGCGCGATCAAGTCCGGACAAACACGTGAAAAGACTGTAGCATCCTGGTCTATGATCCACGGGATTGCTATGCTTTTTTTGGAAGGAAGGATAAAACCTCAAAAGAACAAAGAGGATATGAAAAAATTTATCCTGTCCGTGATAGAGTGTGCATACACTGGAATGACATTGCCGCCTCCCGCAACAAAATAGGGACGCGGCTCTGTTTTTCAATACGATCCGGATCTAATTGGTCCGTTTATTAAGCGGAGAGAATTTCATAATCGGATAGATCGATCTTTTTAGTCCGATAAGCATATTCGTAAGTATGACCCGGCCAGTTATTGGTATTTTTACCCGAAGCATTTATATACCAGTTTGTACATCCAGTGTCCCAAACGAATTTATCGAATTTTTTATTTAAAGATGCGTTGTATTTTTGCATACTAGGGACCTTAGGAATTAAGGCCTGGATTCCTCTTTTATTCATTTCATTTAAAGCTGAAATGATATAACGCACCTGAGCTTCGATCATGTATACGATGGAATTATGAGCTAGATTTGTGTTCGGTCCGTATAAAATATAAAAATTCGGAAAACCTGCAACAGTCACGCCTAGGTAGGCTTCCGCTCCGTTCTTCCAAACTTCATTCAGATCCTGGTTTTTAGCCCCTTTAACTTTCATCGGAGAAAGGAATTCAGTAGCTTTAAATCCGGTCCCAAAAACGATCGCATCGAATTTTTTAAGACCCTCTTTGGTTACGATCCCTTCCGCATTTACTTCTTGAATGGGTTCGGAAAGAACTTTTGTATTCGGTTTTGCTAATGCTTCGTAATAATCATTCGAGAGAAGTATACGTTTACATCCTGCGGGATAATTTGGAGTTAATATCTTGCGAAGTTCCGGATCTTTGATGGCCTTTTTCATGTGAGAAAGGCTCATCCATTTTACTATCTTATTCGCATGATTATTCTTTTGGAATGCGATCATTCTGATCTCGTTCCAAATATAGATCTGAAATCTATGTAGTAGTCTATATCCCGGAAGATATTTGAATAGGAACTTTTCAAAACCGAAGTATTTACGATCCGGCTTAGAAACTACCCAAGGTGCAGTTCTTTGGAAAACTGTCACTTCCGCTCCTTGATTTACGATTTGAGGAATGAACTGAATGGCGCTAGCTCCTGTGCCGATCGCCGCTACCTTCTTCCCTGAAAAATTATAAGAAGGATCCCAATTTGCAGAGTGAAAGATCCTACCTTTAAAACTTTCCAAACCTTTGATAGAAGGAAGAGCAGGACGATTCAATTGTCCTACGGCGGAAATAAAAACGTCATGCTCTAACGTTTCATTTTTAGAAGTTTTGATCTTCCAAACCCTTGAGGAATCATCCCAATCCGCCGATCTTACTTCGGTCTCGAAACGAATATGAGGAAGTATCCCGTACTTTTCCGCACAATGTTCTAAGTAGGAGAGTATCTCAGGCTGAGCGGAATATTTTCTCGGCCAGTTCGGATTAGGTTCGAAAGAAAATGAATAAAGATGAGAAGGAACATCGCACGCGGCCCCTGGATACGTATTCTCTCTCCAAGTTCCTCCTACAGAATTTGATTTTTCGTAAATTACGAAATTATGGAATCCATTCTTCTTAAGTTGAATTGCTGCACATAATCCGCCGAAACCTGTACCTACAATCGCGATAGAGATCGATTTTTCCTTTTTGTTTTGTGACTGCATGTTCTCCAAACTCCGACTAACTTTCTAAGTGAACATATGTTCACAGAATTTGATTTTTTAAGTTTCGACTTAAGCGCATCATTGAAAGGAAAATCTTTCTAGCAAGTCGATTTTTAGGATTAAGATTTTGTCGAACCTTGTTAAATATCAATCTAACGTTTAAATTCGGGGAGAAGGAATGAAGATCCGGATTAACGCTTCTTTAGGACTAGGAAATTCCAATGTTAAAGAACCGTGGAAAATTCTCAATAACGCACTATGTATTTTTAGTCCTTGTCCGGAAGAACGGACTGATATAGGATCTTTTCCTATTTCATTTTTAATCTGGATGGATAAACCGTTTTCGTATTGAATACGAATGACGACGCCTGACCTTAAGTCTCCAGAATATTTTACCGCGTTGCGTAAGGATTCTCTGAATGCATAATACAGAACTTCCTGTACTTCTGGGAGATAGTTTTCCACTTCGGAATTTGTTTTTGGATCTATTTCCCAAATTATCCTGAGATCTTTCGCTTCCGTATCCTGCAGCTTTTGGATCATCGGAATAAGACCCAATCTGGAAATTTCCAAACCCGTATCCGACATTTCTCTCAATAGAGACGATATTCTTTTATGAAGTTCCGTTAGGGAATTCGCATATTGGGAGTTGAAGTTTCCGGATTTATCGTTTGAGATCTCCAAAATAAGAGAATGGATTTCCGGAAGTATTTCATCGTGAAGGATTTGTCTAGTCTTTTGATCGGAAAGTCTCTGTTCTTGGATTTTCTTTCTCTGTAGTTCTTCTAAAATATTTCCTGTCTCTTCTAAAAATATAGAATGAACCAGCCAGGTGCCTGTAATCCTTGCGATCTCTATTTCCTCTTCCGCGAATAATCCACCGTTTCCTTTTTGGCCCAGGATCAAATAAGCGTCGCCTGAAAGAGCGCTTTCTATTTTTATTCGGATCACGAAATCCGAGAATAGGTTTTTATCTAAGTATTGAATGTTCGGGTTTTCCTGATTCTGTGTTACTTTAGAAAAATCAAATATTTGTGCAGGCTCATCCTCCGGATAATAAATATTTGTATCGGAGATGTATGGGATTTTGCCTTGGAATATTAGAGCCGCCTTAGTTGTTTCCAATACATCTTTGCATAAATATCCGAAGGAAATTTTGACCGAACCGGAGGATAAGATCTTTTTTAAAACTTTGTTTTGGTCGGAACTGACTCTTTTGTTTTTTCCAACCGTAAAAAATCTGGAAATGAAGAAGGAATATGAGAATACTATAAATATTTCCGCTCTAGGATATCCAAGTTTTGCGAAAATAAAATATAGGGTAGAAAGTGTTAGGGCGGTATATACAGAATTTTTCCATTCTTGTTTTAAACTGATCTTAGGTAATATCCTGCCTGTGAGTATTTCGTAAGATGTTAATGCCCAACCTAAAACTAAAATAGATACACAAATCAAACCTTGAATACAAAGTACGAATGTATAAAAGTATTTCGGTTCTTTTTCCGCTTTTAAGATCGGATTTTCTAAGATCCCAAATTCGTCTCCTACGAATAGAATGGAAACTAGAAGGACTACACCGAATAGAGAAAACCCTATGAGTTTTAAGAAAGGAACCGCTTTTTGCCTTCCCAATTCGGAAAGACTGTTGTCCGAAATTTTGAATTGAAATAGGCAAAGTAAGGAAAGGAAAACGCATGTAAAAATATAGATCAGATATGCGAACTTAAACGAGAATGATACAAATTTCCAATATTCAAATATGCTGATATTCCAGTTTTTTCCCGGATTGTAGACAAGTAAAATGGAGATCGCAATTAATTGGCAGAAGGATAAAAGATAGAATAAGAAGAAAAAGATCCCTTTCTTTTTTAAAAATCCGAAAAACCAAACGATTACGACGAACCATCCGAATGGGATGAGTATTAATAAGATCAGCCCCGGAAAAAAGTATAAGATAGGATAAGAAGATACTACCAAAAATCCGTTTTGGCCGAGGATTGCGGAAAATGAGAAAAGTAAGGAAGATACGATTAAGGTAAAAATACTAAAATACGCTGCTGCGTTCTTCTTTTCCAGATTCGTTCCGGTTGTCGATCCTAACCAAAATAAATTTGTGGAAAGAAAGATAAAGACGGAACAGATTAATATTTCAAGATCTTTCGTCAAAGTTAGGTGTCCATGGGATTCTTTCTCCAGAAGAATTCCTATAAAAGATTTTTTCGTCTTCTTCCCATTCTAAAAATCTATTAGATAGTACGATGAGTGCAGCTCTTGTTCGAGCCACTTTTTCGTCCGAGTTAGTTTCGTTCAGTCCCCAAGCTGAGTAGATCTGACCGTTTATCCTGCTGATCGTTCTTTTGTCTTTGAACCCGAAACGTTGCGCTATCTGTTCGTTGCTGAATCCTTTGGCTAACATTTCTGCAACGGATCTTTCGTTCGGTTCTAAGACTGCGAGAGGAGAATTTTCGTCTTTCTCTCTGACTTCGGTAACCCTGGATTCGATTTCCGGATCTATAAAACTTTTTCCGTCATATGCTAATCGAACGAGCGGTACAACCATTTGAGGAAGAAGGTAATTTGATTTTCGAACGTAGGCATAATGACTTAGGATCCCGGAACTTCTGAATGCCCGAAAATATTCGTCGCTGTCTTGTATGGAATAGATGACTACAGGTTTGCGCGGGAATTCCTTTCGGATAGAGATGATCGTTTCTATTCCGTTCAATTTTCCTGCGAGTCTTACATCTAAAAGAAGAACGTCCGTTTCTCCTTCTAGGCAATAACGAATTGCATCTTCTCCCGAGTCGCAGTCGTATACCGATTTTATTTTTCCAGATTCTTCCAAGCCGGAGATCATCGCTTTTCTGAGTTTCAGATTGTCTTCTGCGACTAGTATCTTAAGAGGCTCGGTTTTCATGTGTTCCAGGAATTTTAGGATAAGTAGAAGATTGAGGTCAAGCACTTGAGTGCTGGGCGTTCTGCACCTGGGAGGTGGGTTAGTTTTCGGAAATAAGATAATCTTCCATTCATGAAACGAGTTTTAGAATTTTATTCGGCTTTAATCGCTTTGGTTGTATTTTTTCCGGTCTTAGCCGGGATCTTTTTACTGATTTCTGTTTTAGATCCCGGTCCCGTTTTTTTTCTGCAAGAAAGGATAGGGTTCGGAAAAAAGATATTTCGGATCTGGAAATTCCGGACTTTAAAGAATGGAGTTCCGACAAGGGTTGGATCTTTTCTCAGAAGCTCCGGTCTAGATGAGCTTCCTCAGATCTGGAATATTTTAAAGGGAGATATGGGTATAGTAGGCCCCAGACCTTTAACTGAACAGGATATTGTCCGATTAGGTTGGAGCGGGAAAAGTTTTGATCGTAGATGGTCCATTCGTCCGGGAATTACCGGACTTTCCCAATTGTATTCTGGAAGAGGCGCCAAATATTCTCTTTGTTTCGATCTTTCTTATTTGAAAAGAAGTAGTTTCATTTTAGATCTCAAGATCATAATTCTAACTTTAGTAATGAACCTTTTCGGAAAGAAAAGGATTAGAGATTTCTTATGGACTCGCCTTCGTAAACGGGACAGAGTTTATCATTGGGGAAATTGGGCTAAACATTTCAGAAAGAATGCCGATCGTCCTTATCCTGTCGTTCAAGAACAGGTCATAGGGTTTATTCCTCAAAAACGTCTTCCTGTAGCTAAATCTCTTGCGATCTTTCAATTAGGAGAATCGGGAGAAGGTAGGATTGCGAAAGATATAGATCATGTAAATATTTACGGAGTGGATCCTAATTACAGGGAAGCTCTCAAACTTTTTGTAAAAGAAGAAGGTAGACACGCGCGTATTTTGGGGGACTGCGTTCGTGCATTAAGGGGGGAACTGATCCAAAGTAACTGGACTGAAAAACTATTTCATTTTGGAAGAAGACTTTTAGGAACTAGGCTCAAATTGATGGTTCTATTAGTTGCAGAAGTTGTCGGTATTTGTTTTTACAAAAAGATCGCCGAAAAAATCCCATTCGGTTCCGTAAAGAATGCGTTACTTCATATCGCAGAAGATGAAGAAAAACATCTGATCTTTCATTGCACCTTTTTCAAAATCCGATTGAAAAACCCGATCACTCGGTTCGTTTTCAGGATCATTTGGAGAATTCTTTCCCTTGCGGCATGCATTTCAGTTTTGATGGATCATCGCAAAACTTTTAAAGCACTAGAGATCCCGATAAAAGACTGCTATTTACAGTTTAAGAATATTTCCAGGAATACCGAGAGAAAGATCCTCCAAACTTTTTTTATCTGAAGGATACTTATATGCATTTGGTCTTGGTGTTTAGGAGAAGGATTTTTGGCTACCGATTCGAATGTAAAGAGGGCGAATCTGTATATGAATCAGACAATATCCGAAATCGTTTGGATCCGTATTTATCGGAGAATAATATTAGAGAAAAATGTTTTGTTTCGAAATATGAAAATTACGGTAGAATTTTGAAAGGGTTTATCGGTTTTTTCGAAGAAGATATTTCCGTCTTTCATGGAGATTTGGAAGAAGTGGTAATTGAAACAGGAAAATATTTGAAATTCGGAAATTCGCGTATCGTAGATGATTTCGGCAAGCAGCAATGTTTTGACGAAAAAATCCAAAATTACTTGTGCGAAAACAATATCAGAACGGATTGGATGAGATTTTCTTCCGGGAGAAATTCCTATCTAAGGGTTATTAATTAGATAATTATAATATATTTTGGATAGCGCCGCGCAACGGATCGTAGCGGAAATCCCGCGCAGCGGATTGGAGCGTAGAGCCGGGTGCTTGCATGCGCCCTTATCCTTAATTCCAGCTAAAAGAGCCGGATTTGTCGAATTTAAATAGGACCGGACCGGTTCCGATCTCGGGGGATTCGGTTGTTGCTTTTCCGCTGAGTCGGAATGCCGCAGATCTTTTGGAAACTGCGTTTGCAATCCCTTGGGTGACCGTTCCGAGTGGGAAGGAAGTGCGGACACTTAGAATGGATTCTTGTCCTTGGTTTTCGATCCGTACAGGTTGGCCTGTTAGGAATTTTTCTTTTTCGAGCGAAAGCTCAAATTCAAATTCGGAAAATTGTAATCTAGATGTGGCCCTATTCTTTAATACGATCTGGAATTCCGTATCTACTTTTAAATCGAGTGAGGATAATCCAGCCGCGACTGCCGAGCCAGGGGACTTTTTTTGAGGGCTGAGTAACGTATCTAAGAATGTTGTGGCCTTTTTCGCCAGATCTTCGGTGCCTGCGGAGCTTAAGATGGTGGAAGGATCCGGTTTGATAATTTTGAAATTTCGGATCTCTATGTCGGGAAGGACTGCGGGAATTTTTCTTTCTTCTTCGAACGGAAAGTCGAGTGACGCAGAGCCCGCGATGGATCTATATTTTTCAGGGATAGGAAGTGAAACGACACCTTGTACTTTGACTACTAAGTCTATCTTACCCGGAACCTTTTTATAAAGTTCAGCCAAGTCATTATATGCAAATGTTAGATCTACCGGGACTGCTTTGTTGGAATTCCCACCGACGGTTGGGATCTTGGTTTTTGCCTTTGTGAATTGTTGTCCTTCGATCAGGATATTCATCTCTAGATTAGTTGCAGGCAAGGAGATTGGATAAGGATTTTTTACTTTCGAATCCACTCTGAGTTTGATCTCGGATAGATTGATTTCCGCAATGGAAACTTTTTCCAAAACGAAAGAAGGTTTGTCAAGATCCTCGATTTTTTCTTTTACTTTTTTTAGATCAACTTTTTGTAACTGAGCGCAACCGAATATAAGATTTGTTACAATAGTAATTCCGATATAAGAATTTAAGGAAGTTTTTCGGATCATAAACTCCTCCTGAAGGTGAAGTCTTTATTTATGTTTTCAGTATTATTGGGAACTAAGTTTTGGAGGATTGGAAATAAAAAATGGAGTTTTGGGATCGATAAAAAGACTTTTGCAAGAGGATTTTTACAACATGCGATGTTGGAATTCCAACATGATGTGGGGGAAAAAGTAGTTTGTAGAGATGAGGGATTTGTGATATTAGAAGAGCACGGGTACCACCGCACCGGCCCCCACCCAATGAAGGGTGGGGATTGAAGTTTACGGTGTTGAATGCGAATTTGACTTCGCTGTGCTCAGTCACCCTCGGGAATCTCGCTCCCTATGGGTCGCTACGATTGGGTGGGGTGCACTTTACAAAACTACTTTTTCTTCTTACTCGTAGTTCCCTTCTTAGGTTTGGATTCCACATCTTGGGCCCATTCGCTTAAGGAGGGTTGGTTATGATTCGTAGATACGGCCGCACTTCCCGAATGAGCGCCCTCGCTGTGAATGGTCGCAGTCATATCAGGGCGGAACTTACCTTCTATCCATTCTCTAAACTTATCGATCCCGCCGAAGATAGAGGGGACGACGATCAAGGTAACTAACGTGGAGAGGATCAGACCTCCGATGATCGCAATACCCATTGCGGTCCTGGATTTTGCAGCTTCTCCGAGGCCTAGTGCTATAGGTACGGTTCCCATGATCATCGCAATAGATGTCATTAGGATTGGACGTAATCTAACAAGACCGGCTTCGAAAATCGCTTCGTCTCTAGTGATACCTCTTTCTCTCACCGCTTGCATTGCATAGTCCACGAGTAAGATCGAGTTTTTGGCAACGAGCCCCATGAGTAAGATGAGTCCGATCATTGAGAATATGTTCAACATTTCTCCAGTTAAGAACAGAGCGAAGAATGCTCCGGAAATTGCAGGAGGGATTGCGAATAAGATCGTGATCGGAGTGATGAAGGACTCATATAGAGAAGCGAGAACCAAGTAGATGAATATCAACGCGAGACCGAATGCCACGATGATGTTCAGGAAAAGTTCTTTTAAGTCTTCCGACTGCCCTTGGAAATTAAAACGAACTCCCGGTGGAGGTGGGATTTCTTTATTTAAGATTTTAGTTGCCTCTTCCATTGCAGTTCCGATCGCACCGCCTGGTGCAAGGTTCGCGTTTACCACGACCGCTCTTGCTCTATCAATACGGTTGATCCTGGAGGGTCCTAAGTTTTCTTTACCGGTACTGATTGCTCCGAGTGGGATCAACCTGTTTGCGATATTCGGGACTTTGGTTTGGGCATAAGCCGCTCTTAAGTTCCTTTGATCGGGCTTAAGCCTCATACGAACCTCATATTCGATCCCTTTGTCATAGAACTTACTGACCTGATCTCCGGCGATCTGGTATCTCAATTCGGAACCTGCAACGCCAGGGAGAACACCGACCAATTGCATTCTGGAATTATCCAAAACGATTTGATATTCAGGTTTTCCACTTCTATAGTCGGAGTCGATATCTGCGAGATCCTTAATACCTTTTAGTCGTTCTATTACTTTTTTAGAATAGGCTTCCACTTCTTCCAGGTTGTTTCCTTTAAGGACTAATTGGAATGGATATTGGACCCCGCCTCCCACTGCGGAATAATCCGAAACTGCGGGCCTTGCATAATCAAAGGCTTTTAACATCTTACGGATCTCTTCTTTGACAGTGGTAGTATCCCTGGATCTTTTTTTGGAAGAAACAAGAGCGATCGCCAACACGGCGGTATTCGGTTCTCCTCCGTCAGGTTTACCGATGGTAATCGCGATCTTATCCATTTCAGGGAATTTTTGGAGTTCTGCTAAAACTTGATCCGAAACCTCTTTTGTTCCCTGTAAGCTAGTACCGGGAGGAAGATCCAAAGTCACCATGAACTCGCCCTGGTCGTTCGCAGGTAAGAATGTCTTTTTTACAAAAGCGCAACTTACGAAAGAAAGAATGAATATTAAGAAAGTGAGAAGTATGATCTTTCCAGGATGCGCCAACGCATAATGCATTGTAATCTTATAAATTTTTTCAAGCCAAGTCTGGAAACGATCGAATGCCTCCACTGCGGCGTTCTTTTTATCGTGAGTGAGTTTTCCGGCGAAGTAAGCCGATAACATAGGAGCTACGAAAAGACCGTCGAACAATGAGATGATCATTGCAAAAACCACAGTCAACCCGAACTGTTTGAAGAACTGGCCTACGATCCCTGATAAGAATCCTACGGGAAAGAATACTGCGATCACAGTTAAGGAAGTTCCGATAACCGCGAGAGCCACTTCCATTGTCCCTTTTTCTGCGGCTTCCATTACGGTCGCACCTTCTTCCAATTTACGGAAGATGTTTTCTCGGACCACGATCGCGTCGTCCACCAAGAGACCTACTGCGAGTGATAATGCCAACAGGGTCATAACGTTGATCGTGAATCCCATGATCCACATGATAATGAATGCGCCCAATAATGAGTTGGGTAATGCAAGGCCGGTGATGATCGTGGATCTTAAGTTCCCTAAAAAGAAATAAACCGTGATGACTGCGAGAAGTATCCCTAAAACGATCGCTTCCGTAACGTCTTCCACATTATATCGGATCCATCTGGAACCGTCGCGGATCAATCTGATCTTAGGTTTTCCTTCCAAAGGTTGGATGTCCGCATTTAACTTATCGATCCTTTTTAAGACCTCGTCCGCAACAGATACTGTGTTTGCTCCGGATTGTTTGTAAACGTCGATGAACAATGCAGGTTTCAGCTCTTTTTCAACGACGGCGCCTTTATTACCGCCGAAAAGTCTTTTGAATCTTTTAGGGACCTGAGTGATCCAAGTGATAGGATGAGTCAAAAGACCTACATCCTCTTCTTCCACCTCGTCGCTTTTAGAAGCCCAAAGATAACCTAACGTCTCTTCGTCCTCAGTTCCATCTCTTACGATTCCTAATTCCTTGATGAGTACTGAATTACCAACGTCGCCTCCGAAGGAAACGATGGTGTTTTCGATTTGGGAAAGAGTTTCGTATCTTCCTAATGTTCTATAAGAAGTTTCTTTCGCACCGGAATCGAATTTACCGACTGGAACGTTTAAGCCTGCGGTTTTCAATCGGTTTGCGATGACTACCATAGGCATTTGATAAGAAACTAATTTATTTCTATCTAATTCGATTTGGATCTCTCTTCTGGTCCCGCCGACTAATTTAACGGAACCGACACCTGCAATTTGTTCTAACTTAGCCTTAACAGTTTCCTTAGCTAGGTCATACATTTTTGCCTGATTTAGATCGGCAAACACTGCCAAACGAATAATTGGCTGATCCGCAGGGTCGAAACGAACTACTTTAGGTTCTTTGATCCCATCCGGAAGTTTGGGGCGGACCGATGCAGTCTTATCACGAAACTGTTGCTCAGCATATTTGATATCAGTAGAAAGAGTGAATTCGCCTAAAACGACGGAAACACCTTCCTGGTTACGGGAAGTGATCTTTTTCAAACCTGCAATGGAAGAAAGTTCTTCTTCCAAAGGTTTAGAGATCAATTCCTCTATCTCTTCCGGACCCGCGCCAGGATAGATCGTAGTTACAGTCACTACAGGAATGTTTACATCCGGAAAAAGATCCACTCCCATCTTACTCAAGGAGAAGATACCGGTGATCAACATTAGGATCACAAGACTGGTAATAAAAATGGGACGTTTGATGGAGAGGAGCGCGATATTCAAGTTGCCTCCGGAGTATCCTCACATTTCGAAAATCGAATGGAGGATCTGCTCAGAGGTCCATTGCCATCCATTCCTGAATTTTCGAAAACAAATTCGCGACCTCATTCTAGAAATTTGGAACGGATGGTTTTGAAAACAGACTAACTTTTCTAGACAAAAGTCGGGGAGTCTGGCCGATCCAGCTTAGCTGGCCGGGCTGCTCAGGCTTGTTCCTTCGGAACGCTTCGCGCCTTTCGCGCTTAGCTCTTAGTAAATTCTGCGGATTGCTTGAGAGATTCTTTGCACATTATCCTTGGTTAGGTTCGGATAGATCGGAATGCAATGACCTCTTTGGTACAATCTTTCGCCATTCGGAAAATCGGAATTAGAAAGTTCGAGAATATGATGGATCGGCTCTGCAACAGTTCTTCGGGTACCAATTTGTAAAGAACGGAAATATCTCTCTACTTGCTCGTAATTGCCAGGAGCAATGATCACGAAACGATTGAAAGTTTCGGAATTCGGATCGTTAAAATGAGATCCTACTTGGGAACCTTGGATGGATTGCAGATATACCTGAGCGATCTTTCTTTTTCTCTCTAAGATCACACCAAGGTTGGATAATTGTTCGATCCCCAATGCAGCTTGGTAATCGATCATATCATAATCCAATCTAGGCTGGCCTTCTTTGCGTGGATAAGGATCTTTGCCTTCTTTTCTGGCTCTGATCTTTTTCGCCAAAGAATCATCGTCAGTGCAGATCAAGGCGCCATTGCCTGTTGTGATCAGATATTCGATAGAAAGACCGCAGATGGAAATTTTTCCCTGTTTACCAGGAGTGAAAGTTTCCGTTCTCGCGCCGACAGCTTCCGAAAAATCTTCGATCACAGGACGATTTTTGAAATCGTATTTGGAGAAGTCCGCCAAGGAGCCGAAAGTATGATCTACAACTACGGCCTTTACTGATTCGTCTTCCAGAGCGGAAGATAATTTTTCAGGGCAGATATGGAAGGAATGTTTCCCCATATCCACAACCAAAGGTTGGGCTTGCATTAAGAAAATTGCGTCTAGAGCGGCAAGAGGAGCAAACGTTGAGATAACAATTTTATCTCCTGGTTGGATCTCGAGCGCCAATAAGGACAAATGATATGCAGCGGTTAAACTGTTTGCAGAAACTACCTGTTTTATCCTAAAAGTGGAAGAGAAAGCTTTCTCAAACTTATGGGTAACAGAGCCGGAAGAAAGATGATCTTCTACCAACGCCTCTAATACAGTCTTCAGGTCTTCCCGAGAAAGAGTCGGTTTATGGAATTCGATATCGGTTTTTTTCCGGCTTGGTTTCTCTAAAACTTCGGTTTCCGCGCTCATCTTCCCTTCTCAGGTTCCAGTAATTTTATTATGTCGCATTGTAACCCATGTACTTGGCTCGTAAAGATCTTTTTCAAAATCTAAAGGAGCCGGACCAACTGGACATCCAATGCAAATAATCAGAATACCAGCGGAAATGTCTAGACGTTTTCGTACAAGAAAAAAAAGGGGGGATCAATCTCCGAAAATTTTCTTACGGATCCCGATCCAGATCTCCGGTAAATAAGCACCCACCAAGATCAGCGCCAAACCGGTATAGGTCCATTTGTTAAAATAAGATTCTCCGGAGAAACGAAGAGTGGCCACATTGATGATAGTTGTCCACCATCCGAGTAGAATAAAAATAAGACCTATAAAATTCGGAAAAAGAAAACCGATGATTTTACCCATAAAAACCTCTAACAAAAAGGGACTAAGACGAGAGAATTATCGGCATCGGATCTTAGCCATCAAGTTGTTTTTTGGGACTTTATTCGAATTCAAAAACAGGGCAGAGATTTTTCCTTGCCCCGGGACTTTACAAAAACCAGAATTTAGAAACGAGCCATGAAAGAAGAACTAGACAAAGATATAGATCAGGAAATCGAGCCCCGTGAGATGAATCCCACAGAATACAGGCTTCTCACATTATTATTCAATTTTTTCAGATTTCCGGATGGAATCACTCTGAGCTCTTTGAGAAAGATCATGGAGGGATTTTACGATAACGAAAACCGAGACTCGGACAGAAGAAAATTATCCAGAGATATAGAAGAGTTAGGCGCTCTAGGGTTTCATATCAAATATTACCCCCAAAAGAACGGAAAGGATTTCGTATACGTGCTCGTAAAAGATCCACTTTCCAAAACTCTTCAGTTTACGGAAGAAGAACTCAGGGAAATTTCCGCACTACTATTAAAGGGATATTCGGAAGCTCCAAAATACGAACTGTATACCGCAGCTAGAAAAATATTTGCAGGAGATCTGGAATATTTTCCTCAAATGACCGAAAACCCGGAGGAAAACCAGGACGAGTTAGGAGAAACCGCATTCCAAATATTGGAAGCTCTCAAAAATCATACTCCGATCCGTATTAAATATTATAAGACCTTTCCTGAAGATTCTTATACAAAAGAGGCCGATCCGATTCGATTGATCCGAAAAGGCGGCCAGGACCATTATTTACTAGCTTACGATCGCGAAGAAAAAACCAAAAAAAGATTCGTTCTTCCAAAGATCTTATCTGTGGAACTCCTACAGGGAGACCCGCTTTATCAGGCAAGAGGAGCCAAAAAAGAAACGGAAGAAGATCTGATCGTACATGCAGGATTATTTCCCGTTCACGAGCCCAAAAATGTGGAGTGGCTTTGTAAAGAAGAAGGTCTGGTAAAAGCGAAACTCTTCCTGGCAGGCATCAAATACACGGAAACGAAAAATAAACTCAGTTTCCAATCCACCAACCTAGAAGGATTATTGCCCTTTCTATGGAGATGGCCGGATACGATTGAAACGATCCTGCCGGAAGAATTGAACTCAGTTTTTCGAAACTCAGTAAAACAGATCTCAGAACTCTACGAAAAAGTATAAAATACCAACCCATGAAACTAAAGAATATTCTAATCTCATTATTTTCCCTACAGATCCTACTCACACTCGTAATGAAGTACTTCTCCTACCAAGGAGATCTATCTCCGGAGTTACATGATAGAATTCTAAAGTATTTTACCCAAGAAGATATAAATTCGGGTATAGACTACGATAGAAGGGGATTCTTTGTTTCTATCATTGGCTCATTATTGGACTTCGCATTAGCGGGAATATTCGTATTCACCCCGATCTCGGTAAAGTTAGAGGAATACTTTCGTAGAAAAACGGGAGATAGATTTTATCTTACCGTATTTCTATTCTTCGTTTCCTTCTATCTTTTGGAATTTATCATTTCATTACCGTTTAGCTATTATTTCGGCTACGTGATAGAACACGAATTTCAATTTTCCAATATGAACTTAGGAGACTGGATCTTATTTAAGGCGAAATCTTTCGGACTAGGATTTGTCTTTGGCGGATTAGTCGTTCTGGTGGTTGCATTCGTATTCAAAAATCTTCCGCGTGCTTGGAAATATATACTTCCGATTTTATCTTTAAGCTTTGGCCTTCTAATGTCCGTATTGTATCCTATCGTTATCACACCGATCTTTTACGACTATGGCCCGATCCAAGAAGGAAGTTTAAAAACAAAAATTTTAGCTCTTAGCCAAAAGGCAAATATCCAAGTAGAGAATATCTACGTGATCAACGAGAGCAAATATTCCGGCCACACAAATGCATACTTCACAGGCTGGGGAGAAAGTAAAAAGATCTTCTTGTATGATACTCTGATCAAAAACCATACCGAAGAAGAAGTTGTAAGCGTACTCGGACACGAGATCGGTCACTGGGTCCACAACCACCAAATGATAGAGATCGCGCTCAGCACTTTGGAAACTTTCTTACTGTGTTTCTTACTTGGATACGTATTCCAAAAAGTAAAAGAAGAAGGGCTAATTCCATTAAAGGAATTTTATTCACCTTCTAGTTTACCTTTCTTATTTTTGGTATTGTCCCTTGTTGGAACAATACTCGGGCCATTCTCTGCGACACTTTCCAGAGCTTTGGAAACACAAGCCGACAGAGAAGCACTCGTGCTAACAAATGATAAAAAATCATTTATCAGCACAGAGATCAAACTAGCAAAAGACAATAAATCCAGACTGAATCCTCACAAACTGGAAGTCATCTTTGAACATTCTCATCCTACAACGATCGAAAGAATAGAATACGCAGAAGGCTGGAAGTAGGATTTCGGCTCCTTCTAATTTTAACTACTTCCTCCAAGGATATTCCATTTGCAAGGCTACAAAATTCGCTGTAGCCGTTCCGTATTTGGATTCGATCTCCGCTAAGTTCTTATTGTAAGCGGTTATTGCAGCTATTCCATTCAGATTTTCTAAAATAGAATCTAAGCTTGCGGTTTCTGATTCATTCTTATCTACAAGTAGCGACAAGCCGTATTTGGTTCGGATCTGTTTTTCGTCTGAGACGGAAAATACTTCTGACTTATACGTTCTAGAAAATGAATCCGCTTGCAGAGCTAAAACCACTTCGTCTATTCCGTCTGAAACTCGAACGCCTAAATTTTCATAATTCCAAAAGCCGAGATAGTTTTTTGCGGCAACATACATATTTTTACCGCTTAGATAAAAATCCGAACTTTTATGATCGGGTCTCCAATCCTTAGCTCCTAAGCCGGATGCGATTTCTAAGGCTTTTTCTTTTCCGGAGACGGCTTCTATTAAAGCCAAGGAAACTGGGATAGATGCTGTGATCCCGGTAGTAGTGATGATCTTTCGATCTGAAACGTACCTTCTATCCTTGGTCCATTTAGTCTCCGGAAACTCTTTCTCCAATTTAGAAAAAGAAAACCAATGACCGGTTGCCTTATGATCTTTAAGAATGCCCGCATTTGCAAGTACCCAGACTCCGTCGCATACACCTACAATTGTAGATCCTTTCGCGGATTGTTTTCGGACAAAGGATAGAAGAGTAGTATCCTCCGAATAATGTACTGCAGGTACTATCACATAATCTGCGCCTTCCGGGTATTCGGAATCGAATTGATCGAAAGACTTCTCCGCTTCTATCTTTAACGCAGGAAACATTTGGACAGGACCGATTTTCGGGAAAACGGAAATCACCTTAGCGATTTTCGCGGAGGTTAAAATTCCGTAAGGGATCATAAAATCTGTAAGTTCGGTCATTCGATTCTCGCCGATCACAATAATGATAGGTTCTTTTCTACCGAATCTAGATTGATAGATCGGGATTTTGGAATCATCTTCTTGGATCTTAGTTTTTGCGATTTCAGAAGAATTTCCGTATTCCACGGATCCGAAGAATAGCAGGAGTGCGAAGCTCCCGTAAAAGAATTTTATAAAACGATTTGGTCGGAGGCTAAGATGTTTCATGCATTCAGGATACGATCTTTTTCGAAAACGGTCGTCCTTCCGTATCCGGACGGACTAAAAAAAGAAAAATCCTGAAAAAATCTGGACATCCAATTCTCATCAGACTCTTTCATTTTTATGGATACGTTTCTGGCGTTTGGGGCAGGACTTTCGTTTTTATTGGCCATTTCCGAATTTATCCGAAAAGCCAAAGTTCGGAAGATCCAAGATGATCTCGTATCTAAAGCCAAATCTGCTTGGAATCAGCCCATCGCATTCTTCTTCCTATCTCTTTCAATAGTGCAATTCCATCTGTATTTGGAATTATCCAGCCAGTTAAAGGAGCAGTTATGGTTTGCAGAAATCCATATCCCTTTCCTATTTTTCACTGGGCCTCTCGCGTATTTATATTTTAGAAGATTAGGAGGGCTTACTGCGAAAGCACTTAACTTGGCGCATTTTCTTCCTGGATTTGCAGCGTTTTTCTTTATTCTACCTTTTATTCTATCGGATCCGAATTCCAAATTGGAATACGTAAGCGTATTCCCTCCCAGAAATATTTATTTCCAATTCTTATTCGGACTTTTGGTATTAGGAACGATCTCCAATCTAGTGTATCCGCTACTTTTGATCGGAAAGATCCGCAAATGGAAAAGTTTCGTCCAAAAAGAAGAAGGTAGGGTATTCTCCCCGTTTCTTGCTCTCTTCTACTCGAGTATATTTGTGATCTTATTGTTTGTGATCGCTCAGATCTTCTTCATGCCTTTATTCACTGTTGCGGCCGCGCTCCTAACTTTAATTGTATGTTCCATCTTTCTAAGCGTTTCCGCTTCTCCCGATCTAATCGTTTCTTTCGAAAAAACGGCAAAGGAGGCCGGGTATAACGAGACAAGGCTCCAAGGCTTGGATGTGGATGCAGTCATCCAAAAGATGGAAGAATTGATGAGAGACAAAAAACTCTATCTGGACGAAGAGCTTACACTTCCTATCCTTTCCGAAGAATTAAAGATCAAAACTCACCAGTTGTCGGAAATACTAAACGATAAGATGAGGATCGGTTTCAGAGAATACATCGCAGGATATCGTTTGGAAGAAGCTTCCAAAATGTTAAGAGAAGAGCCTCAAAGATCGGTGCTTGCAGTAATTTACGCGGCAGGATTCAAATCCAAATCCGCATTCCATAAATTGTTCCAGGAGAAATACGGATGTTCTCCTGGAGAATATCGTTCATCTTTTTCTAAAAAACCTTAAGTAAAGTTTACCATTCTCCCGTATTGCTCATACTTTTCCAAGGTTCTGCGATCTCCAAGGATTTTCCTTTTTGTAGTAATTCAATAGAGATCAGATCAGGAGATCTAATAAAGGCCATTCTGCCATCCCTTGGTGGGCGATTGATAATCACTCCTTTTGCCTGAAGATTTGCGCAGGTTTCGTAAATATTATCCACTTCGAATGCAAGATGACCGAAGTTCCTTCCGCTTGTATAAGCGGAATTTTGGTCCCAATTGTAAGTTAGTTCTATTTCTGGAGAATTTTCATCTGACTCCGATAAGAATACAAGAGTGTATCTTCCTTCCGGATGATCATGTCTTCTTGTTTCTTTTAATCCTAACTTATTGCAGAAAAAATCCAATGCTAGATCCAGATCTTTCACTCGGATCATAGCGTGTAAGTATTTCATTTCGTAATCCCTCTGGAGTATTCCTCTCTAAAAAAGAAGATTTGTTCCTTATTTATGGGAAGCTAATCCGCGGATTTTCCCTATGACAAGCCCAAAGCGAGGATGAAAAATGGAACAAATTAGAAAATTCCGCCATATTGGATTTTTCCGATTTACCCCTAAAAACACCCTTTTTGGCCCTGTTTTTGCCTAATTACTGATCCAAATGCTCAAATTATGTGCTCAAAAAATAAGCATTTTTTGAATTTCTAATAGAGAATCGGCTTGAAAAAAACACCCTTCGGGTCGATACTTGTACTATATTCAAGCAGCGGCATGAGAATTCATCCGATTCCGCTTCTTTTTTGTTCAATATGAATGGATAGAAGCTAGTTGGAACAAGTTGCTTAGAAAATTAGATAATTCTAATAAATGTAAATGTGATAAAGGGTTCTTTGAGTTCGTTTAACAAAAATTTTTAATTTTTCATTCGTTTAAAAATTTTTTTGTTCCATTCGCGTATGCAGATAGGTCATATGGATATAAAGCGAAAACAAGAACAGAAAATATAAAAATAACTTGAGGTTTCAATTTTATGAAAATCAACAAACTCACTTCTCTTCTATTGGTAGTAGGCTTCTTAGCAGGATCTTCCGTTTTCGCAGTTTCTCAAGATACTGAAGATCGTCTTTTAGAGCAAGCTTTGGTGTCCGCTGCGGTTACTAAAGAGCAAAAAGTTGCGGTAGCTACTTACTTGAAAGCAATCGCTCAACAAAAGAACGAAAGAGCAGAAGAGTTAAGAGCATTGGCAAAACGTTCTACCGGTGGAAAATTCCTCGCTAGCAACGCTCAGTCCGAGAAATTCTTAAGACAAGCAAAAGCTCTTGAAGCAGAAGCTGCAAGAACACAAGAATTTCTTAACAATCTCTAATTAGAGAGTATAGGCAACAAATCCTAAAAATCCATCGACTGGAAGGCGCCCAAAAGGCGCCTTTTTTTATGTACTATATTTTCGAGAAGGATGCGCAACGGATCGTAGCGGAAATCCCGCAGAGCGGATTGAAGCGGAGAGCCGGGTGCGAAGCATGCGCCCCGAAACTTTTATTTATAGGTTTGGATAAGTTTTTATTTAGAGACTTTCTTTTCCTTGGGAAAACAACTCATACTAAAACCTTCTATCATATAACAAATAGCGTCTTTGGTCTCACATCTCAAGGCGTCGTTGTAAGTAGTGCTTTGGATCTCCAGGTCCATACGTTCACAGACCATTTTTTCTCTGGTAGAAGTTTGCGTGTTGGTATCCTGACCAAACAGAACTCCGGCGAATAAGAAACAAATTGTGAATAATACCGCTTTTTTCATCATTACTCTCCGGAGAATTCTCTGATTCTATGACCCTTTCAGGTTTCCTTCCTTGAGTCAATCGATTTGGGGAACGCCGGATCTCCGAAAAAAGATTGTGAGACGGTTTGAACCTTCTAATTTGCCCTGATGAGTTTCCCGGGCGGAAAGTTTCACTCTAAATGGACAAAACTTACGTTTTGTTTTCTATTCGTTCTTCCTCTTTTGTATCCATTCCTATTGAAACCAGGCGAACAATTATACTCCGACCATTTGGGGAAATTTATATTGGGAGAGTCCGTCGGTAGGAACGGGTTTCTTTCCGGCAATTTGGTTTTGCCGTCCAGAAGTTTAGACCCGGAAGGAAATTATTGCCCAACAGAATGTATTCGAATCGGGCAAGAATTGATCAGTCCATTCCCGGCCGCTTTGGGTTATGTATATGCGATTTTTCTTCCTTGGAGTGGAATTGTGGGCGTGTATGTCGCAGTTACAATTTTGGTCCTTTTGTCTTTTTTATTTCTTTCTATCTTATGGGATTGGGATCCGATCTACTTGGGAGTTTTGGTTTTAGCTTCTCCTTTTTTGATAAACGGATATTTTTTTCCGGACGTAGGTATCGCTTCCTTTTTGTATATTGGGGGAAGTTTCTTATTTTTAAGATCGGGCGCTTCTTCTTCCTGGTTTAGGTTTGTGGGTTCCGGTTTTATCTGCGCTTCAGCAGCCTGGTTTAGGATTGAAAGTATCGTATTTCCGTTGTCCTTCATCTTTTTCTTAAGTGTATCCAAGTTTTCTAATATAGAAGAAAGAAAAAAGATCTACGGGTATTACTTTGGATTTTTGATTGGGGTAGGACTTTTGCTCGGGATACAATATCTTTTATACGGGCATCCGTTGGGTCCAAGATTTTCTTTTAATCAGCCGACAATGTTTTTGCTGCCTTGGAAGAAGTGGAAAATTTTCACAGGACTTCTGATCGCAAATCCGAATCGGATCGGTTTTTTCGGCTATACTCCTGCATTCTTGATCGTTCTGTTTTTCTCCGTATATTATATTTTCTTTAAAAAGAATCCTTTTAAAAGAAGTGTCGCATCGGAGATCTCGAATAGGGATCTGTTCGTTTATTCCGGCTTGGTCGCATTTTTAGCGCTTGTGATCTCCGCACCAAATGATGGAATTATAGATTTCGGTTCCAGATATCTTCATTTGAGTCTTCCCGCTTTTGCAGGGATGTTTTTGATCTTGGTCGGAAATATACAGGAGAAGTTCCGTAAGATCGGTAAAATTGTTCTGTTTGCGATCCTTTTCTATTCCGTTTATATCAGTTTTTCTTATACCCAGATCTTGGGAAAATACGGAAGAAAAACCACTAAAATGAACTCGATCTATTTGGAACAAAAACCCGATTTAGTTGTGGTTCAGATCAGAACGTATTCCCAAATTTTAGGTAAATACTTTTTTCAAACTCCTTCCGTTTGGTTGATGAGAGAAAGTCATATTAAAAATTTTTTCTCTAAGAATGATCCGGAGCAGTTTAAAAAAATATTATTCGTTCAAACAAAAGCTTCTATCCTGGAAAGTTTGAACGATGCCGATCCATTTTTGAAAAATAAATATTATGAGAGTATTACTCAAAGTTTAGGTCCAGATTTCCAAAAAGTTTGGTCTGAAAATAAGGAAGATGTTTTGATCTTTTCTATGGAAAGAAAAGGTAAAATCAGGGAATGAAGGAACATTTTGCGCTGCTTCCCCCGGCTGGAAAGATTTTAGGGTTTACCCTTTATTTTGCAGCCGGACAGAGGCAGGCAAACGAAGTGCGGACTTGTTCCGACCTTACTCGTTCAAAAAGAAGAAGAAAAAGAATCCTGCCGCTTGCGCTCTTGGAATTCCCACTGCACTTCCGATCAAGGAACCATTTTTTCGTACGTCTCCATTGCTATCAATGCGTCCGATCAGACTTCCGTTCTTGCGTATATCTCCGCTGGAATCAATCGATCCGACTAGTGATCCGTTCATTCGAATATCTCCGTTGGAGTCTATTCTGCCGATCAGGCTTCCATTTTTCCGAACATCCCCGCCGGATTCGAATCTTCCCACGAGAGACCCGTTCAGTCTTACATCCCCATTGGAGTCGATACTTCCGATAAGAGAGCCGTTCTTTCTCAGATCACCTGCTTGCAGAGAACTCAAGCCTGCGCTCAAAAAGAGGACCGCAGCTACTAGTTTCAAAATTGGTTTCATTCATGTATCTCCGTGTATGTCTAAGGCAACAAGTATGGGGATAATTCTTGCAGAATATTTTCTTGGAATAGATTATTCACTCCTCTTCTCAAAGCTCCGAGTCACTTCTTTACTTCCGATTCATTGAACAAAATGTATCGTTCATTCCTTTTACAGAAGACGATTCGTTTTGGATTGTAACGTTATTCGCTATCCGATATCCTCGTCGCATTCTAATTCCAGTTCGCAAAGTTTAGAATAATATTTGGATTGTATCTCTTTTCTTTCTTTTACTATGCCGGAGATCGGAATATAAAAACTGGATTTAAGTCCGTACAACCTTCCGTAAACTCCGTCTCCCTTTTTATAGGAAACTCTGGAATCGATCCGAAATCTTAGATTCCTTTTTCCGACTTTTTGTGCCGCTGCCAAGAATACTTGATCTGAATCGAATAACTCCAGATAAAATTTAGGAAGAAGTCTAAATGTATTTTTTAAAAAAGACGTTTGAGTCATATAAGCGAATTCTATTAGAAATGCCGGACAAATCGGTATCATCCGTCTTAAAATCCCATGTTTTCGGTTACGATCCTGTAAAAAGAAGGGCTCGAAAAAATCCTTCTCAAATGATACGTATTTTTGATTGTCTCTAAATTTCCGAAAAGAAAGAATGTCCGGCATGAATCCAAGTACGAAAAAACTCCAAACCAAGTTGGCAGTGATTCATCTTTTGCAGGAAAACAAAAGGATGAGTTTGGAGGATCTTTCCAAATATTCCGGTATCGACGATATAAAGGATCTTAAAAAAGAACTCGGAAAATTGTACATGGTGGGTTCTTATCCTTATACTCCCGACCAATTTGTGGAATTGGATTACGACGGAGAGACGATCGGCATTCGTATGCCTTTGAGTCTTGAACAAGGTTTGGTCTTAAGTGTTAAAGAATGGGCCACGATCCGAAAACTATTTTTAGAAGAGGACGAAAAAGAAACAGGTCCTTCCCGAAAAAAGATCCTAAGATCTATATTAGATAAAATTCATACAGTTCTTCCTTCTGCAGGAATTCCGAGTGAGAACGAATTAAAAAAAGATATTGAGGATTCCATCTCCGAAGGTAAATCTTTACAGATTAAATACCGTGCTCAAGGAGAGGCAGAACCGGGATCCAGAAAGGTAGATCCTTGGGCATTATTAAGTTTCAGGGAGGATTATCTGATCGGTTATTGCCATTCCAGAAAAGCCCCAAGAACATTTAGATTGGACTCCATTCTCCAATTAAATAAAACCCAGGAGAATGTTGCGGAAATCCCTGACGAAGAAAGAAAGAATGCGATCTTCAAATTAAAAAAATTTCTCCAAGGAGGAGAGGGGGACTCGAATTTTGCAGAGATCTATCATACTGCGGAAGTGTATTTTAATCTACACTCTCGCTTACATTTGGAAAGGACCTCTGTCAAAAAGCAGATGGGGGATACCACATATTATCTTTCTAAAGCAAGGATCAGGAACCAAGATTGGTTCTTGTCAGTTTTAAAAGGTTTTGGTCCAAACGTAATTTTGCATAGTCCTCCCGCATTAAAGGAAAGAATGACTGCTTATTGGGAGACTATTTCTTCCGGTTCTTGACATGGGAATCGATTGACTCCTCGTTATTTACGATCGATTCAGGATATACCTTGCTTTCTCCCGCAAAGATCAACTTAGGATTAGAGATCCCTTACAAAAGGCCTGACGGATTTCATGAAATTCGAAGCGTATTCTTACGTTTGAATTGGGGAGATGATATTCAGATAGAGCCGATCTCCTCCGGATCTTTCGAATTGGTTTCTAATAACCAGATCATTTTAGAAAAGAGGCATTTATACGACGAAGTTTCGGAGAAAGGAGACCTAAGTAAGAATATTCTTTTCAAAACATTCTCCAAGATCCGTGCTCATTATAGAGAGCTTCCTGGCGTGAGGATCTATCTTACTAAAAAAATCCCACCGGCTGCAGGACTTGGAGGTGGATCCACAAACGCCGCTTCCCTTTTCTCTTTTTATTTCGGTTTAAGTCCCGAGTTTAATTCGGATGATATTTTTAAACTGGCAGCCGAGATCGGAGCCGATGTTCCTTTCTTCTTGTCCGAAAGTCATTGTTTGGTGTCAGGAAAAGGTGAGATCCTGAAAGAAATACAAGTGCATCCAGGGCAGGGAATTCTGGCTTTAACTCCTCAGGTACTCTCGACTGCCGAAATGTACGCAGGTCTCAAAAAGCCTTTACAAGCCGACCCTCCCTCGAAAAGATGGATTTCTCTAGGCAATGACGTCGAGTTTTCTTTAAAAGAAGGAAATTGGGCGGCTTTGAGAGAAAAGCTCGTAAACGACTTCGAGCCTCTTGCCTTCCAAAAGTTTCCCCAACTAGGGAAATTAAAGGAAAGTTTTTTGGCGAATGGAGCTAGTTACTCCTCCTTAACCGGATCAGGATCTTGTATCTATGGTTTGGTGCAAGGATTGGAGATACGGGAAGAGCTGTTAGCCAAAATGCAAACGGAATTTCCCGACCTTACGTTTGTAAGCTTTAATTATTAAAGAATGAAACTGGGCCGTCGCCAAGTGGTAAGGCAGCGGTTTTTGGTACCGCCATTTCATAGGTTCGAATCCTATCGGCCCAGCCACTGTTTGATTTCACCGGATTACTGAATGGACGCCAAAAAGGAAGCAGTCGCCGTAGTATTAGCTGCGGGAAAGGGAACCCGCATGAAGACGGAGCTCCCAAAGGTGGCTGTTCCTTTAAATGGAAAGCCTCTTTTAAACCATGTTATTGATCACCTCAAAGAAGCAGGTATCAATGACATAGTCATAGTTGTAGGCTATAAAAAAGAAGAAGTCCAAGCTCTTTGTGCAGGAATTTCAGGCATTCGTTTCGCCGAACAAAAAGAGCAATTAGGCACAGCTCACGCAGTATTAAGTGCCGAAGAATTTGTTAAGTCCCATAAAGGCCCTATTCTTGTAGCTTGTGGTGATGTTCCAATGATCACTGGGGACACATTCGGTTCTCTCGTTTCTACTCATGTCCAAAATGGATTCTCCGCTACTCTTCTTTCCGCTAAGGTGGATGTTCCTACCGGTTACGGAAGGATCGTTCGTAATTCTTCCGGAGAAGTAACCGCAATCGTAGAAGAAAAAGACGCAGATGCGGAACAGAAAAAAATAAACGAGATCAACACCGGAACTTATGTTTTCAGTTCTGAAATTCTTTTCGAATCTCTTAGAAAAATAGGAAACAGCAACGCTCAGGGAGAATATTATCTTCCTGATCTAGTAGAGTTGTATAAAAAAGAAGGAAAAAAGTTGGGCGCAGTAATTCTTAAAAACAGCGGAGAAAGCCAAGGCGTAAATTCTCCTGCAGATCTGGAAAACTTAGCGGCAGTTTTAAATGGAGCGGTTGCAAAATGAGCGGCTCTAACATTGCGGTTTTTTCAGGATCTTCCAATCGTACGATTGCAAATGAGATTTGCCAGGAACTCGGGATCGAGCCGGGCAAGATCAACCTTCGAAAATTTTCCGACGGAGAGATCGCGGTTAAAATAGAAGAGAACGTTCGAGGAAGAGACGTATTCGTTATCCAATCCACTTCCGCTCCTGCAAACGACAACTTGATGGAATTACTTTTGATCATGGACGCCTTAAGACGTGCTTCCGCAAAAAGTATTTCAGTGGTTGTTCCTTATTACGGTTACGGACGCCAAGATAGAAAAGCGGAACCTAGAGTCCCAATTTCCGCAAGAGTTGTCGCGGATCTGATCGAAACTTTAGGGCCGACAAGAGTGATCGTGATGGATCTTCATGCGGACCAGATACAAGGTTTCTTTAAAGTCCCTGTGGATAATTTACATTTCAATCCCGTACTGGTAGAATACATTTTAAGCAAGAAGTTCGATGACCTAGTCATCGTTTCTCCGGATTCTGGCGGTGCGGAAAGAGCCAGATCTTTCGGTAAAAAAGTGAACGCAACTTTAGCGATCATAGACAAGAGAAGACCGAAGGCAAACGTTTCCGAAGTGATGAACGTGATCGGAGAGATAGAAGGTAAAAATTGTATCCTTCTGGACGATATGATCGATACTGCTGGGACAATCTGCAAAGCAGCTGACGCACTCTTAAAGAACGGAGCCAAGTCGGTATATTGCGCAGCTACTCACGGAGTACTTTCCGGAGAAGCTATAGATCGTTTGAACTCAACTCCTTTCACCGAGGTCGTATTGTCTAATACGATCGAGATTCCGGAGTCCAAAAGAATCACTAAGTTAAAAACTCTTTCCGTAGCTCCGTTATTCGCAGCTGCGATCCAGAGAATATCGACCAATCAATCGGTCAGCGACCTATTTATATAAGAACAAGGGTAAAGAAAATGAGCCACAAATTAGCTGTTAAAAAAAGGACTGAAACCGGCAAGAACGTAAACAATCGTCTTCGTGCCGACGGACAAGTTCCTATTAACATTATCGGAGGCGGAAATGCCGCATCCGGTTCCGTAAACGAGAAAGAACTTGAAAAACTAGTTCATTCCGGTATCCGCCAATCCACTCTGATCGAGTTGGAAGTTGAGGGAGAAGGAGTCCAAAAGGTTTTCGTAAAAGAAGTACAACGTTTTCCTGAGATCGACAGGATCCGCCACGTAGACTTCTACAAAGTAGAGCCTGGTAAAAAGATCGTTACTAAGATCGGAATTCGCACCGAAGGGACTGCGAAAGGTTCTAAGATGGGAGGCCAGTTCGACCATTTGATCCACGAGATCCGTGTGAAAACTGTTCCTGAGGATCTGGTTGAGACTCTTGTTTTAGATGTAACCGATCTAGATGTAGGCGATTTTATCAAAGTTAGTAATTTAAAAGTTCCTGCAAGTTGGGAAATTTTGGTTAACGGAGATCCGATCGTAGCAGCAGTTCTGAAAACCAAAGCTTTACTTGCTCAAGAAAGAGCGGAAGCTAAGGAAGCTGCTGGAGCAAAACCAGGTAAAAAAGGGAAATAATTTCCCCGTCCCGAGATCTAAAAATTTGGAGTACATTATTGTATGAAGCTAATCGTCGGATTGGGTAATCCCGGAGACAAATACAATAATAACCGAGCGAATATCGGCTTCAAAATTTTGGACGTGATCGCCAATAATATCAACGTCGAGATCAAGACTAAAAAGAAAAAGTCTTTGATCGGGCGAGGTGATTTCGAAGGAGAAGAGGTCGTATTATTGAAACCTCAGACCTTCAGCGATCTGTCGGGAGAATCCGTTCTGTACATAGCTTCCTTCCTGAAAATTCAGGTACAGGATATTCTTGTGATCCACGAAGATTGGACCTTACCCTTGGGTAAAATCGTAGTGGATAAGGGAGCTAACGGGAACGAAAATCCAGGGATCAAATCAGTGATCCAATCCTTACGTTCTCCAAACTTTATCCGCATTCGAATTGGGATAGGCAACGACCAATTTGACGGAACTAACCTAGATGGATTTTTGAAGGAAGATTTCCAGCCTTTAGAAAACTTGAGTTTGATCCAGATCATCAACGATGCAGAAGCAGCGATTCGCTCTATCAGTTTGGGCGATATCGAAGACGTGATCGAAAAATACAGACTGTAAAAATCCTTTACTTTTCCGGAAAAAAAGGGACTCTGATTGTGGGAACTTTTTCTACAGAATCGGTTTCCAAATATTATACCGGTTTACGATTCCGGCAGGTCCAATGCCTGCTTCCTTTAGTCTAATTCTACGGGAAGAATGTGGCTCCGAAGAGATGGCGGAGCTTGGGAGTTACACATGAATAACAATAATAAAGGTCTTAGATTACTTATCCTTTTTATCTTAGTAATCCTAGGATTAGCACTTCTAGTACCGCAGATCCAAACTGCTCTGGGAAAACCTAGAATATTACCGTTCTCCCAATTTATGAACATGGTAGAACCGGAAGCTTCTTCCAAACCGAAAGGTAAACTGGTTAAGACAACTGATTCCAATTTTCCCGGTTGCGACAAGCTGATCCTGGAAGGGGACATGATCAAAGGTTGTTACGAACCATTTGAAGAAGGAGCAGCAAAGGCACCTGTCCGCTTTGAGACCAGGATTGCTCCTATAGACAAAGAATTCCTTTCTTCCTTAAGAAAAACGAATATCGATCTGGAAGTAGTTCCTTCAGAGAACGGACATGGATTCGGAATGTTAAGTTCCTTCCTTCTGATCGCTGTGATCGGTATTTTCGTATTTTACTTTTTTATTATGCGCCAAGTCCAGTCTACAGGTAATAAGGCTTTTTCTTTCGGAAAATCCAAAGCCAAGATGACTGTGGATCCAAAGGTTAAGGTAAGTTTTGCGGACGTTGCGGGATGCGAAGAAGCCAAAACCGAATTGGTAGAAATTATAGAGTTCTTAAAAGATCCTAAAAAATTCCAAGCAATGGGTGCAAGGATCCCTACCGGAGTTCTTTTAGTAGGTCCTCCAGGAACAGGTAAGACCTTGCTTGCTAGAGCCGTTGCTGGAGAAGCAGGCGTACCATTCTTCAGCATCTCCGGTTCCGATTTCGTAGAAATGTTTGTGGGTGTGGGAGCTTCTCGTGTTCGCGACTTGTTCGAACAAGGTAAGAAAAACTCTCCATGTATCATCTTTATCGACGAGATCGATGCAGTCGGAAGATTGAGAGGAGCCGGATGGGGCGGCGGTCACGACGAAAGAGAACAGACCCTGAACCAGATGCTCGTTGAGATGGACGGTTTCGAGAAAAACGAAGGTGTGATCGTAATGGCAGCTACAAACCGTGCTGACGTTTTAGATCCTGCGTTACTCAGACCTGGTCGTTTCGACCGCCAAGTAATGGTAGATCTTCCTGATTTAGTGGGAAGAGAGCAGATCCTGAAAGTGCATTCTAGAAAAGTGCCTTTAACCAGCGATATCTCTTTGAATTCTATAGCGAGAGGAACCCCTGGATTTACAGGTGCGGATCTTTCTAACCTGATCAATGAGGCAGCTCTACTTGCTGCACGTAAGAATAAAAAACGTGTAACTCAAGAAGAATTGGAAGAGGCTCGCGACAAAGTGATGATGGGTCCTGAGCGTAGATCCTTCTTCATTTCCGAAAAGGAAAAAGAAGTGATTGCGTATCATGAAGCAGGTCACGCGATCTTAGGAACACTTTTGGCTTACACGGAGCCTGTTCACAAAGTGACTATCATTCCAAGAGGAAGAGCGTTAGGGCTTACTCAGTCTCTCCCTACGGAAGACAAACATATTCATACTAAAGCATATTGGTTGGATCAGATCGTAGTTTGTATGGGTGGGTTCATCGCGGAAGAGTATAAGTTTAAAATGACTTCCACCGGTTCCAGCAATGATATCCAACAAGCTACCAATATCGCAAGAAGAATGGTCTGCGATTGGGGAATGTCCGAAAAACTGGGTACGATCAATTACGGAAGCGGTCACGAGAGTCCTTTCTTAGGAAGGGATATGGGTCAGAGCAATAAGGCTTATAGCGAAGAATTTGCCGCAATGATCGACAAAGAGATTCGCAATATCGTGCAAACCTGTCTGGACAAAGGCCGTGAGTTGGTCCGTAAAAACTCTACCAAGTTCGAGAATTTGGCAAAAGCGCTTCTTGCAAAGGAAACTGTTTCTCACGACGAGTTGATGGCGATCGTTCATCCTTCTCACGAAGAAACTAAAAAGAAAGCAGAACGTTCTAGCAAAAAGGAAAAGTCGGGAGAAATTCCTAACAAACCTGCATATTCTACCGGCATTGAATGAAATTTTGGCTTTTTAAGACCGAGCCTGACGTTTTTTCCATAGATACCTTGGCTTCTTCTCCCGGCAAAACAGCGCCGTGGGAGGGAGTCAGAGGATATGGCGCGAGAAATTACCTTAGGGATGAGATCAAAAAAAAGGATCTCATCCTTTTCTACCATAGCAGTTGTAAACCTCCTCATGTAGCAGGACTTGCGGAAGTAGTCAAAGAAGGTTATCCGGATCATTTCGCTTTCGATAAGAAACATAAGTATTATGATCCCAAAAGTGATCCCCAAAAACCGACCTGGTTCATGGTGGATGTGAAATTTAAGGAAAAATTTTCTCGCCCAATTTCGCTAGAAGAATTAAGATCCCACGGGCAACTAAAAGGAATGGTCCTTTTGCAGCCGGGGGGGAGACTTTCGATCCAACCGGTTAGCGAAGAACATTTTCATTATATTTGTAAATTGGCCGGGGCAAAAAGTCTTCCCGGTTAGGGAGATTTTTGGTGAATATTTTCCGAAAAATTCGGAACTTCAGCTTTATTCTGCTGACCCTTATCCTAGCTATAGGCTCTCTATATTCTCAGGAAGATGTTCCCGTTTTTCCGATCTCCGGTTCCATGTCCGGAACTCCCATAAATAAATTTACTTTTGTCCGAAAGATCCGTCCGGGAGAAGTGAAAACTCCGACTGACTTAGAATCAGGTGACTGGACTAGGATGGATAAGGACAGTCTCTCTTTCAGTTTTACAGACGATCAGTTTTTAATTAAGTTCAAGATACAAGCTCCTCCTAAGGAAGGAACCATCTCTTGGTATTTGGTTCTGAATAACCCGGGAATGGAAAATCTCACTGTCTTCAAAAGAGTCTGGGGACCACAAGGATGGATCTGGTCGGAACTTTCCAGAGATACGAGGATGTCCTACATCCAACCGGCATTCTTGATAGAAACTCCTCCAAATAAGCAGGAAGAATTTTTAATACATGCTTCCACTAGAAGATCCTTGGTCTTGAATTTCCAAGCCTGGGCTCCTAAGGAATTCGCCGCTCATATCCAAATGGAGAATCTTTTTTTAGGGATCTTCTTTGGAGCGATCGGGATCATGTTGGTGTATAATGGATTTCTTGCATTCGTAGTGAAGGACTCCAGTTATTTCTTCTACGTTTTTTATCTATTATTCTACGGGCTTTGGCAGATGGCAGTTACAGGTGTCGGGGCCCAATATCTGATCCCGGCTCCGGCTACTTCCTGGAACGATTATCTGACCGGATTCGCTTTCTTGTCAGTGGCATTTTCCCTTTTATTTACTCGTTCTTTCTTACATATGGAAAGAGAGACAGGCTGGAAGAATTATGCTTTTTTAATATTGGCGGCATTCGCTATTTTCGGGTTTATCGCATCTTTGTTCTCCAGCATTTATGGACCGATGATCTGGGCGGTGTCCTGGTATCCTTTCCTTGCAGCCGTTTTAGTGATCTATTCGGCTGCGATCCGATTAAGAAGGGGCTATCGTCCGGCACGTTATTTCCTATTGGCCTGGTCCGTTCTTATCCTTTTCGTTTTGATAACCGCACTTAGGAATTTATCCATAATCCAAGATACGGAACTCACTCATTGGTCCGCTCAGTTCGGCTCCTTAGTGGAGATGACCCTTCTTTCTTTTGCTTTGGCAGATAGGATCAAAACATTAGAGAAAGATTCTCTGCAAGCTCGACTGGAAAATTACGAAAGCCAATTAAAGTTAACCGAAATCGAGCAAGAGCTTAAGATCGCGAGAGAACTGCAAGAGTCAATTCTTCCCGATCGTTTGCCCGAAGTGAAAAATCTCAAACTTTCGGTTCGAAGCGAATTTGCAAGTTCCGTGGGCGGGGACTTCTATGATTTCCAACACTTGGAGTCCGGCAAGTTAGGCATCTTTTTATCGGATGTTTCCGGCCATGGTGTTCCTGCTGCGATTATTTCTTCGATGGTTAAGTTGGCATTTTCAATCGAATCCAGAAAGAATGAAGATCCTGCGGAAGTTTTGAGAAGTATTAATAGATCTTTGAGCGGCAAGTATGGAAAACATTTCATCACCGCGGCCTATCTTCTGATCGATCCGGAGAACGGAAAGGTGACCTATTCTAATGCGGGACATCCTCCTATTGTTGCAATAGATAAGGAATCGGGAGAGACAAAAGAAATTTTCTTACCCGGCTGGATTATGGGAATGGACCCGAATCTGAAAAACTCTGTGGTCGAGTTCCAGATGAAACCAGGAGATCGTTTGATAGTTTATACGGATGGGATCACCGAAGCCAGAAGTAAAAACGGTGAAATTTTCGGATTCCAGAGATTTTATAAATTATTAAGCGATCAAATGAAATCGCACGGAGAAAAACTCGGGGAAGATCTGTTTGCAACTGTGAGAAGTTTTACCGGGGGCAGAAAACATTTCGAAGACGATCTAACTTTTCTCGTCTTAGATTATTTGCCGATCCCCGATGAGAGCCGAAAAAAGGAAACTACTTCGAGTTTTTCAAAAAGCTGATCAGATCGTTGGAAACTTGGATCGGACGTTTTCTGTAGCTCTTCTTATATTCTTTTTTATATTCCTTGTGACAGTTTTTGCAGGAAGATTCCAGATCTCCTGAAGCAAGAGCGGTGTCTGTGATCTCTTTCCACTTTGCTTTTTGTTCGTCCAAGGCCCAGTTTGGAACTTCTTTCAAGATCCGTTCGAGAGCTGCTTTATCTCCTTTTTTAGCTTTTTTGGAAGCAGGTTTTGTATAATCTTCCATAAAGTCGTGTAACGTGGTTTCCGTAGTTCCGGATTGGGCATAGGAGGCGGAAACCCCTAATAAGAATAATAAAGTGAAACAAATATTTTTAAGTGTACGGTTCATCTGAGAAAGTCCTCTTTTTCCTATATTTTTAAGTCTTTATAAGTTTAGGGAAGTTCTTTCCACTTTTTAAGAAAGAATCATAGTTTCGAAAAATTAGCATGCTTACAAAATTTTGGGAACTTGAGAGAAAGGAGAAGTTCGGATCTCAATCTAAGATTCGATTCCATTCCTGGTCGTAATAACGTACAAGACTTTGATTGTCTAATCGATTCGGTTCAGTAGGGACTCTGGACATATCTTGTGGAAATTCCGAAATGGATTTGAGTTCTGTTTCATTCAGGAATTTTAATCCTACAGGCAGGTCTTTTCTGTATCCTCCCAATTTTCCGACACTTCCTAAAACAAATCCCCATTCTCCGAAGGAAGGAACGTAAACGTGCAAGGCTTTGGTATTAAATCCTGATTCCCTGAGAGTTGCTTCTACACACCAGAAAGACATTCTAGCGAATAGAGGAGAAGTAGATTGTATCTCTACAACCGAAAATTCGTTGAGCCTTCTTTTTAAACTTCTGTAAAATGCGGTGCTGTATAATTTTCCGATGGAGAAGTTGCTTGGGTCGGGAAAATCTATCAGCACCACGTCGAAGACCGAATTCGATTCTTCTAACCATAAAAAGGCGTCCGCGTTTTGGACTGTTACTTTAGGATTTTTTAAACTAGATCCGTTGATCTCCGTAAGAAGGGGTTGCTCCGAAAAGATCCGTGTCATCTCAGGGTCCAAGTCCACTAATGTGATAGATTCAATGCCTGGATATTTTAAGATCTCTCTTACCGCTAAACCGTCTCCCCCTCCTAAAACCAATACTCTTTTCGGGTTCGGATGAGAGAGAAGGGCAGGGTGCGCTAATGTTTCATGATATCTATATTCGTCCCTGGAACTGAATTGCAAATGCCCGTTCAGGAAAAGTCTGAGTTCGTTTTTGTATCTGGTGACTATGATCTTTTGGAAATTGGTTTGTTTGGAGTAGATGATCTCGTCTGAAAAAAGATTTTCTTCACTATAATAAGTGATCATTTCGGAAAATGCAAAACCCAATCCTAATAGGGTCAATACAAGTGCGGATTTTGCTCTTAATAGATTTTTGTGCTTTTCGGATAGGGGAAGGACGAATGTGCCCCATAGTGCGGTCCCCGCATTTAGCAATCCGAAAAAGAAAGAAGTCCTAACCATTCCTAGTTTAGGAGCGAAAAAGATTGGAAATGCCAACGAGGCAAGAAGCGCTCCGGCATAATCTAAGCTGAGCACTTTGGAAACCATATCACGAAATCCTAATTTATTTTTTAGGATACGAAGAAGTAGGGGTATCTCCATACCAACCAGGGTTCCGACGGCAACTACGATACTGAAAAGTGGGATTTGAAAAATTCGAGTCTGTCCGAAACTTAGGAATAGAATTGCCGCGCTGAATCCGCCTAATAATCCTAAGGCGAGTTCCACATCTAAAAATTTAGGGATCAGGTCTTCGATTAAGTATCTGGAAAGCCAACTACCGATCCCCATGGAGAACAAATACACTCCGATGACTAAAGAGAATTGAGTGACTGTTTCTCCGAGTAAATAACTCGCCACAGTGCCTGCTAACAGCTCGTATACTAAACCGCAGGAAGAAAGGATTAAGACGGAGATTAATAAGGCTCTCTGCAGTTTATTTTCCCCCCGGGAAATTTCTAGTGAACCAAGCGTAATGAGAACGATAGATGCCTGGGTTCTGTCTGACAGTCTTAGGGACCTGGCTCACTTCTTCAAAATCGGTGGAGGCTCCACCTTTCGAGTATTCCGAAAGAAATCCCAGCCCTATTGAGGCTGCAAACAGAGGATAAACAAGGCCTTTTACAAAATCCCACATAATAAATCCTTAAACTCTTTTGGATTCGAAAGAATAACTTCTGAAAAAAGTATAGATCAATGGAAGCCACAGAAAGATGGAAAATAAGAAGAATGGAGCAGGACTCATCACATCTCTGATAACTTTCACATTATAATCGGAACCCCAACCTACGGGAAAGTCAGATTGGCTCTCTAATCTAAGATAATATCTTCCGGGAGGAATCTCCGCCAAAGATTTAGAATCCGATTTGGAACCTTCCGACCAGGATTCTCCGTCGTCCACTCCGTGATAATAGCTGGTCTCAATAGAAGTATCGTAAGCTGTGTCCGTATCTTCGTTAATTAGAACGGCGGAAAAGAACAGATATTTATTATCTAGTTCGGGCGCTTCGATCTGGATCTCCACATTCTCGCTGGCTTCTCCTTTTAGTTCGAACACATCGGTAACGAAGGAGTTATCCCTAAAATTTGCACTGCCGATATCGGTATTTGGTGTGGAAGTCTGGACGTATTTGAATTTTCCCTGATAGACTACTTGGTTTTTTGCCTTGATACATCCGTATACTTGGAAAACGAAAAATACCGCGGTGAGTATTGTTGCCACCCAAAGATTCCTTTTTAGTCTGATCTTGAATGGATTAGGTTCGCATACGCCGACGATTTCTGGCTTTCTTAATTTGGAAGCAGCATCCAAAGGTACAGCGGATTTCATCGTTTCGAAAGGAATAAATACTCCTTTTGACCAGAATAGTTCCTTATCGGTTCTTTCGGAAGAGATCATATAAGGAGGAGAAATATAATCCTCCATATATGCCTTCTCGCCGGCTGAAACTTTCCAATAGAATTCGCCTAACGCGAAATCGGTATGAGCATCCGTATTTGCGAACCATTTGTAGGATCTTTTTTGGAAGATTCGCTTTAATCCAGGCGCCCATTTTGGAACTCCTGGAAGCGGCTCGAAATAGGTCCAGTTGTCCCCATTCTCATTTAGCCAGGCGTATCCGCCTTTGTATCGAAGAAGATAGTCGGTCCAAGTATAAGTTTCGTCGTCTACTTCAGTAGATTTTCGTAATACTCCGATAACCTTAGATTCGGGAAAATTGGGTAACTTGACCGGAGTTCCCAATGGAAGAAGAACATTGTCTTTGGAAACCTGATCGAATTTAGCTATGATCTTTAGATCGGCGCTTTCAGTATCCATTACGGATCCGCAATACTCGCAGGCCAGGGATTTGGAAAAATCGGGACTGAATTGATTGAGGGAAGCTCCGCATCCTTTACATTCTATGGACTTTGCAGGGATTTGTGTTTGGTTGTATGCGACTTCCTCTTCTCTGAGACCGGTTAAATTCAATTCTTCTAATGGAGCGAAACTTCCTGAGAATAATAATGGAGGAGCTTCCGAGTAGTCCAAAGTTCCGAATATTCCGTCTTCGCTTGCAAGATCCAATAGGACCGCTTCATATCCGGTTTGGAACCCTATGGGGAGTTCGCCTTCTCCGCCTATGCAGGTGGCTTTCATGATCTCTTTTAGGGTCCAGTTCTCTCCTAAAAAGAAAGTATCTCCCGGAGTGATCCTTTCTCTTCTACCTGAGGCGATTACAATCGGATCTTGGTCGCCTTCTAAGGTCGGGATCTTATCTGTCGGAATTCCAACATTTAGTTTTGTATAATAATAAGAACCTTGGGCTTCTCCCAACCAAGCTGAATTTCCATCTCCTTCGACGACATACCATTCGTTCCAGAAGCCTAATTCGAATTTAAGTTGGATCCGTCCGATGACTCTAAATGGAGTGCCTTTATAGTTCCCTTGAGTACCGAGTTGAATTATGGAATGGTCGTCAGCAAGTTCTCCCGCTGTGCCGATCTTTTCCAGATTCACATCTTTTTTGAGGGAGAGAGTTTTGCAACTGGAGCAAACCGCATAAACGGATGCCTTATTGATAATGGGGACAGGGGCTCCGCAATTAGGACAACTTAGTTCGGACACAAAGAAAGGTGATAACTTCGGGAGGATACTCTGTCAATCCTGGTTTTGAGGGAGAGAAAGAAATTTCCAGAATTTTTAGGGGATAACGGAGCGCTTCGCCATTCTCCTCGCGCGATCACTGGCTGGATCTATATCCCCCAAAGCTTTTTCCAATTCTTGCAAACCTGGATTTTCCCAGGTAGCTTCGTACAAGTTGGGAGAATTGAAAATATGAAAATGGTTATCAAAGTGGATCCGATTATAATAATCTGCCTTGCTGAACATTGCCCGGTTGATCTCATTATAAATTTCTTCGAATTCTGTGGTTTGCAGATCCGGTTCAAAATCGGAAAGAAATTTTAAGGAAAGAAGAATAACATATTCTCTGGATTGTTTTAATAATTTCAGAGCTTCATACAAGTATTGGGTTTTTATCCCTGGCAAATAAGGCCTTGTATTGTCTGCGATTGTTTTCTTTTGGTTGGAAGCTCCGTATTCTCTATATCCCATTTCCAAATGATGTCTTGCTTCCGCGTCCTTAGTTCTGAGGGCATACTTGGATAAAAAATCCAATTCTCTTCTTACGCTGGAGGCAGAGGCTTCCACAACCTTAGCATATAATATCACCAATAGTCTTTGGGTTTGGCGCATTTCATCGTAAGAATGTGCAAGGTCGAATTGTAAGTACAGAGTGAACGTCTCTATATGATGCTGCAAACATCTTCGGAATAACGCTTTATCTTCTTCCGTTCCGTAATTCGAAATCGTACTATTGATCGCTTTCAGATGGAATTCGTTTTGTTTTAATCCTCTTTCTACACGCAATAAAGCAGTGGCTCTATTGCTGTCGAGGTCCGCTTTTGTTTGTCCGAATGGAAGGATCAGAAATGCGAAAAGAAATATGAAGTAAGTAAGATTTCTTTTCGATCCCATATTAGGATTTTCGGAAATAGGAGGGGTCCAAATTGAACCCCATTACAAGATAAATTTTACTGAACTATTTTTTGTCTTATGTCCTTTTTCCTAAGTCGGAGAGCATTTAGGACCACGGAAACCGAACTGAACGCCATCATAGCGCCCGCGATCCAAGGAGCCAAAAATCCTGCGGCTGCGATCGGGATTCCTAGAGTGTTATAAGCGAGCGCCCAGAAAAAATTTTGTCGGATATTTCTTGTTGTAGCTTTCGCAATCAGTATTGCTTCCGCAATTTTTTCCAGATCTCCCTTGACCAAAACCACTCCTGCAGTTTCGATCGCGACTCCTGTTCCAGTGCCCATTGCAAATCCTACATCGGCTTTTGCTAATGCAGGTGAATCGTTGATACCGTCGCCTGTCATTCCTACAATTTTTCCTTTGGATTGCAGGTTGGAAAGTATCTCAGCTTTGTCTTTGGGGAGAAGAGAAGCATGCACATTTTTGATCCCGACTTTAGAGGAGATGTTTTCCGCCACGGAAGCATGGTCTCCGGTTAATAATAAGGTTTCGATACCGAGAGTATCCAGTTTTTCTAAAGCGGATTTTGCATTTTGACGGATCGTATCTTCTATCGCAAAGATGATCCACGCGGGAGTTTCAATATCGGCCTGCGGAGTTGAATCAGCCTTAAAACCGGCGGCGCTATTAGAATTAGCGGATACTTCGTTTTCCGATCTTGCCCACACTACCGTTTTACCTTCTTTCTCCCAAGAATTAGAAGTTTCTAATAAATCCTTCGGGAAGCTTTCCTTCTCATCGAAAAATTCCAACTTTCCTATTTTGATCTTATTTTGGTTTACCTTAGCGGTGATCCCGAGTCCCGGAACAGTCTGTAAATTTTCGGGAGAAGGAATCTGATTACTTTTTGATTTTACAAAGGAAACTATCGCTTTCCCTAAAGGATGAGAGGATGCAGATTCTGCGGATGCCGAAGAGGAAAGTAGATCCGATTCTTTTCCTACGAACTTATAACCCGTTACAGAAGGATTTCCTTCGGTGATTGTGCCGGTTTTATCGAATGCGATCAGATTTAAGGAAGCTGTGGTCTCTAAAACTTCGGAAGTTCTGAATAAGATCCCTTGGCTGGCAGCCTTTCCTGTTCCGACTAAAATTGAGATCGGAGTGGCAAGTCCTAATGCGCATGGACATGCAATCACTAGGATAGCGATCGATTTTTCCAAAGCAGGTCCTAATTCCCCAGCTTCCAAAAAGAAAAACCATAATAGAAAGTTAAACAATGAGATTAAGATCACTGCTGGAACAAATACTGCGGAGATTTTATCCGCAATTTTTTGGATGGGAGCCTTCGAACTTTGCGCTTCTTCGACGGTTTTAATGATGGAAGCGAGTACTGTCTCGGAGCCGACAGACGTTGCTTGAGCGATCAGGTTTCCGTTTCCATTGACTGTTCCTCCGAATACTTGGCTGTCCTTTTTTTTATCTAGAGGGAGACTTTCGCCCGTTAACATGGATTCGTCTACAGAGCTAAAACCTTCCAACACAACTCCGTCTACAGGAAATTTTTCTCCCGGTCTGACTTGTAGGATATCCCCTTTTTTTACGTATTCTGTCGGGATCTCTGACCAACCTTCTTCTTTTTTAATACGAGCAGTTTCCGGCTTTAGTTCCAAAAGTGTTTGGATTGCGGAAGAACTTTTTCCCTTTGCCTCTGCCTCCATCCATTTTCCGGCGAGTATAAAACAAAGTAATACTGCAGACGTTTCGTAGTATAGAGGTGGAAGTGAATGTATATGCGCGCCTTCTTCCCAAAAGGACGAGAAGAACAAGTCTCCTTGTCGAAGTCCTTGTATTAGAGAAAGAATAAAGCTATATCCGAATGCCGCAGAAGTTCCTAGGGAAACTAACACATCCATGTTTGCACTTGCATTTCTGATGGCTCGGAATGCACTTTTATAAAATGGAAATCCTATCCAAAACTGGACAGGGAATGCTAATACGAACTGCACCCAAGGATGCATAAGCGCTTTTGGGTTCGGCAAAAATTCCAAAAAAGAAAAATGCGAAACCATGGAATAGAATAAGGGCGCTGAAAATAAAAGTGAGATAAAAAATCTATATCTTAATTTGGATCTTTCTTTTTTATGCAGTTCTTCCGTTTCTTTATGATTATTTTCCGAATGCTCTTTCGCTGAATAACCTAAGGACTCTACTTTAGAAAATAATTGTGATGCTTCTATCGATTCTTTAAATCTTACAAATGCGGTTTCTCTTCCGAAATTTACACGAGCCTCTTCTACTCCAGGAACTTTGTTTAGGCCTGTTTCGATCCTTCTTGCACAGTTGGCGCAGGTCATACCGAAAAGATCTAACGTTATCTCGGATGTTTTATTTTCGGGTGAGAAGGTTTTAATTTCTTCTCTAATTTCTGTGCTCATCCATTTACTCCTGATTGATGGAAACCACAGGATAACCTTCTTCTTCTAACATTTTGGAAAGGGAAGAAATATCCTTTTTGGTTTCGAAACGTGCCGTTTGGGAGTTTAGATCCACTACTGGTTTAGACTCCGGATCGAAAGATCGGATTGTTTTAGATACGGTTCCTACGCAATGGTTGCAGGTCATGCCTGATACTTTGATCTCGTACATTTTATTTCTCCTTGATCTATAATCCTATTGTCAACCTTCCAATAGTGGGAAGGTCAAGGCTCAAATCCAAAAAAAAATTGTTTTTCATAAAAAAATAGGATTTTTTAACCTTCTAATCATTGGAAGGTTATGGATTATGAACATCGGAGAAGTCGCCAAATTATCGGGAGTAAACCCGAAATTAGTCCGGCATTATGAATCCATCGGATTAGTGTCCAAACCCATTCGTGCAGACTCCGGATATAGATTGTATTCGGAAAAAGACATACATACATTGAGATTTATCAAAAGGGCGAGAGGTCTTGGATTTTCTCTAGCCGAGATCAAACAGTTACTGGGACTTTGGAAGAATAAATCTAGGGCAAGCGCTCAGGTAAAATCTTTAGCCATGGCGCATGTAAAAGAAATGCAGGCCAAAATTTTAGAATTACAATCCATGTGCGATACACTCACTCATTTAGCGAAACATTGTCATGGAGATCATAGACCGGATTGTCCTATTTTAGAGGAGTTAGAAGGGGATTAAGATACAATTAGGAATATAGATAAATGTATTCCTAATTGTTTTTCCTGCATAATAGAAGGGATCAAAAATTTTTAGGAGTCTCTGATAAAAGGATTTTTGTTCTCAGCCAGAGTGGTGCTATCCTTCCTATTCGAGTAGCCAAAGCGGTTCCGTATGGAAATCGGTTTTCTTTCCATTCTTTCCGGAAACCTTTGAGGACCAGAGCAGCTGCCTCATTCTCGCTGATTTGGTTCGGAGCAGGAATCCCGTCGTTCTTTACCGCTTCCGTATCCACAAATCCAGGATGTATTGTTTGGATCTTTATATGTTTTATTCCGAAATGTTCCAATTCCATTCTTGCAGTTTCTAAAAAAAGACGTGCCGCTCCCTTGGAAGCAGTATAATCCCCTTGCATAGGGATCCCGAAATAAGTCGCCAATGAGTTCATATGTGAGATCATACATACTTCTTTTTGTTTTTTCATTTGCCTCATAAGAGGAACATAAAAGTTAATTAAAGAAGCATAATTTATATTCATACAGTCTAAGATCGTTTTGGCGGTTGCGGTTAATGTATTGGAAGGAGGTCCGATCCCGATATTAAGTAGAGCTATATCTATCTTTCCATACTTCTTTACTATTTCTTGTATTACAAATTCTGCGTGGGTCTCGTCTCTTCCGTCTCCTGCAAAAGTAATACAATCACTTCCTAATTTTTTGATCTCTTTCGAGACTTCTTGTAAGAGATTTTCTCTTCTTGCAGTAAGTATTATTTTATTTTGGAATTTAGCCAGGGCTAATGCCGTGGCTTTTCCGATACCGGAAGAAGCTCCCGTGATTAAAATTACCTTGTTTTTGTAGTCCATACGAACCGACCGATGAGAAATAGTTGATTAAAAAGTGAGTAAATGCTCACTTTTGTAAAGTAAAATCTTTTCTTAAATCTTTTCGGAAAAAGGTAAGATTTGGCCTTTGGGTCTTACTTTCCGGATCTGAAAAGAGAATGCCTCATAAAATAGAATGAAACAGTTACGGAAACTAAAGCCGAGATAAGGAACATACTTTTAGGTCCGGAATAAAACCAGATCAACCCACCTAGATTACTTGCAATCAATGCGGCAATACTATTCAAACCGGCAAATGTTCCGATAGCCGAGGCTGAATCTGTAGTGGGTGTGATATTTGTGATCAACGCCTTTGAAATCCCTTCCGTGCTAGCGGCATAGACCCCGTATAAGAAGAATAAGGAATAAAAATGGATCTTGTCTTCCGCAAACGCCATTCCTCCATATACTAAAGCAAATACGAGTAAACCGAAGACCAAAGTGGGTTTGAGCCCGATCTTGTCTGCTAAGATGCCTGCAGGAAGAGAAGATAAAGCGTAAATTAAATTATAAAATATGTATATTCCGATTACTTGAGAATCTTCTAAACCTTTACTTTTTGCCATTAGTAGAAGAAAAAGGTCGGAGCTATTAACTAGTCCGAAGAATAAAAGTCCGATCACTAATTTTTTATATGAGATAGGAGCGTTCTTCCAATAGATAAAATATGAGAGAAAGTTCGATTTCCCTTGTGTAGGCGGTTTAGTTTCGTTCTTTTCGTTTAGGAGGCCCGAGATCAGAAATGCGGAGAGTCCGGGGATCGCTGCTATAAAAAATAGAACGGAATAATTTTCCGGATAAAAATATAAAAATACTAAAGCGAATACAGGTCCGATTACTGCTCCTAATGTATCCATAGAGCGATGGAATCCGAAAACTGTGCCCTTGGTTTCAGGTGTTGCCTCGTCAGAAAGTAATGCGTCCCTTGCACCTGTTCTGATCCCTTTGCCCAGTCGATCCATAGTTCTGGCTAAGAAGATCCAAAACGGAAAGGTGAAAAATCCCATAATAGGTTTAGAGATTGCGCTTAATAAATATCCGAGCTGAACGAATGGAACTCTCTTACCGTTTTGGTCTGACAGTTTTCCGAAATAACCTTTACTGAGTCCTGCAATCGCTTCTGCAAATCCTTCCAAAACTCCGATCAGTACTACTGAAAATCCGATGCTTTTTAGATAGAGAGGCATAATCGGATACAACATCTCGCTGGATACGTCCGTAAAAAGGCTGATGAACGAAAGGATCCAGACTGCTTTGCTGATTTTTTTCATTTTGCTTCTTTTTGATAAATGCTAGTTGTATTCCGAGTAAAAAAAAGTATTTTTTAATAAAAGAATCTAGTATCTATTTATGACATGGACGAACATTCACATAGCCAACACAGCCATCATTCGGTAGCGCAAAAAGTTTCCGAACCCGTAAAACCTTTTAGGAAAACGGAATATGTTTGTCCGATGCATCCTGAAATACGCCGAGATCGACCGGGAGATTGTCCGATCTGTGGAATGACTTTGGTGGCTCAAGGAGGGGAACCGGACTCCGAAGCAGAAGATAAGGAGCTCCGTTCCTTATTTAGGAAATTTATATTATCTACGGTCTTTTCTCTTCCGTTATTTTTTTTGGCAATGTCCGAAATGTTTTTTCCTCATTTAGTTTTCGAGTTCACTGTAGGCCTCGGAGATCGTATCCAATTTGTTTTGGCTTCACTCGTATTTTGGGGGCCCGGATTCTTTTTAGTAAGAAAAGGAATTGTCTCTTTCAAGAGTATGAATCTAAACATGTACAGCCTGATCCTAATAGGAGTAGGGGCCGCGTATTTGTTCTCTGTCGCCGCTCTTTTCTTCTCCGATTTTTTCCCTCAGTCATTACACTCTCACGGCAAGGTAGCGCTGTACTTCGAAGCAGCTTCCGTTATTCTTACCTTGGTCATATTAGGCGAATATCTGCAAGCTAGGGCCCAGAGAAGGACTGGAGGCGCTATCCAAGCTCTCTTAGGATTGTCGCCTAAAACGGCTCATCTACTAAACGGAAATTCGGAGAGAGAAATACGAATAGAAGAGATCCGTGTCGGAGACAGACTCCGAGTTAAACCGGGAGAAAAGATCCCAATCGACGGCAAGATAGAAGAAGGTTCCAGCTATGTGGAAGAGTCTATGCTGACCGGAGAACCTCTTCCTGTGAAAAAAGAAAAAGGAGATCGTGTTTTTGGGGCCACTATCAATCAAACCGGAAGTTTTGTTTTAATTGCGGACAAGATAGGATCCGAAACAGCTCTATCACAAATTATTCATATGGTGGAAGAAGCGCAGAGAAGTAAGGCTCCTATACAAGGTTTGGCGGATAGAGTAGCAGGTTGGCTTGTTCCTTTTGTTTTACTGATCTCTGTTCTTACCTTTTGTGCCTGGTATTTTTTCGGTCCGGAACCTTCTCTATCTTATGCAGTTTTAAATTCATTATCCGTTCTGATCATCGCATGTCCTTGTGCTTTAGGACTTGCGACTCCTATTTCAGTAATGGTTGGAGTAGGTATCGGAGCTCAAAACGGAATATTGATACGAAATGCCGAAGCCCTGGAAAAAACCGAAAAGGGAACGGTGCTATTTACCGACAAAACTGGAACATTGACCGAAGGGCGTCCTAGAGTGATCGAGGTCTATCCCGAGAATGAACAGATCCTAAGGTTTGCTGCTGCACTTGAATCTAGAAGCGAGCATCCTATCGCTAAAGCAATCGTTCGTAAAGCCGAAGAGTCGGGACTTATGATCCCGGATGTGATCGATTTTTCCTCGATTACGGGTAACGGAGTCTCAGGCAAAATAGAAGGGAAATCAGTATATGTAGGTAAGAAGAAATATTGGAACGTAAAAGAAGTACCGCAAGATCTTTTAAAGAAAGAGGAGTTCTTTTTAAACCAAGGCAAAACTGTCGTTTGGGTTGCAGACGATCAGAAATATCTAGGTGTCATAACAGTTACTGATCCAATCAAGGAAACTACTCCTAAAGCGGTTTCGGATATAGAAGCTTTTGGTATCCGGATCGTAATGCTAACAGGAGATGCAAAAACTTCCGCCCAAAAAGTGGGAGATCAGATTGGGATTCGAGAGATCTATTCCGAATTAAGTCCGGAAGGGAAGAAGGAGATAGTAAAATCTGCCAAAAAAGAAAACGAGATCATACTGGTGGCTGGGGACGGAATTAACGATGCTCCGTCGCTTTCAGAATCTGATGTAGGGATCGCTATGGGATCTGGAACGGAAATCGCAATCCAAAGTGCGTCCATTACGCTGGTCAAGGGAGATCTATTAGGAATTTCGAAAGCGATCCGTTTAAGTAAGGCGACTATGAATAATATAAAAATGAACCTATTCTTTTCGTTCGCATACAATTTTTTAGGAATACCGATCGCTGCAGGACTACTCTATCCTTTTCTTGGGATATTGCTTTCTCCAATGATCGCAGGAGCTGCTATGAGCCTGAGTTCCGTCTCAGTAGTGATGAATGCGCTTCGTTTAAGAAAAACTAAATTATGACCATTCAAGCGGTAATTGGTCGGACGCTTTCAGGATAGAGGCTTTTTGTCTTTGTCGAAGAATTTTTTGTGGATCAAGTCTTGGATAAGATCTCTGTCTTCCTCGGAGAGGCTGATAAAGATAACATTCGCTTTTTTTCCGGAGACTCGGATTACTTCCGATTCAAGTTCCATATTTTTGCCGTTGATATTTCCGAATAGGATGATCCTGTCTCCCTCGAAAACGGAAGTGCGGGTTTCAATGCCTGCTCCTCCAGTTCCTATATCAACGATGAATACCGGAAATCTTTGGGTCTTACCCTTGACTATGAAATCACCGTCAATGGTGATTTTGACGCGAGCGTTCTTTCTCTTCTGTTGAGAAGGGTCCCGGTATTCGTATTTGTCGTCGAAAAGGGAATTAGTGCCCGCCATACGACAATCATGCAGAAGTTCGAAATTCAGTCAAAGTGAAATTGTAATCTTCTTCAGGTCCGTCTTCGCAGGGCTGAGAATTCTTATAAGAGAAATAAACAGAAGCTCCATCCAAAACAATTACGGTCCTGGAAACGGAATGTGCGTCTCTTCTGTGCATACAAGGCGATAGAGCGCCTTGTTCCGGTAGATGAGAAGATAAGAATGACTTTGCGATGTTTGTAAAACCTGTGGCATCCGGATGGGAAGAAGGACGAAAATTCGAATCGAATGTTTCTCTTCTGACTACTTGGGCCTTGGGTCCTTGTGTGAAAGAGCTTCCAAATACTGTAAATGTTTCGGAGTCCGTTTCTGTTTGGTACGTTTTACCGTCCCAGATAAAAATTTCGGTCTTCTCTCTCCTTACCTTGAATAGTTTGAATGGATAATAATTTTCCAACTCGGTGTTTGTATAAGATTCAGGCGTTCTTTCTCCGAGTAGAATTGAACGGACTAACAGCCCTCTACTCACAGGATTGCGTAGCAGCTTTAATGTAGCCTCGTAATAATTTAATAGACAGATGATCTCTCCCGATTGGGTAACTCCGATCCAAGTGCCTCCCGCTTCTCCGTCGATCGGTGCGATCGCTTTTCCTGAATTGGATTCGAGTAACTGAGGAGAGAGAGAAGGTTTTCTTTTGAAAGACTCGTCTCTGTTAAATCCGATTCCGAGTATTCCTTTATTTGGATCTCTATAGATCAGTGATGTGCACATTTTATTTTCCTACGCTCAAAAAGAAATCTACTCTTTCGTTTCGATCCACTTCATAAGCTCCGTTACCAGGGATCAAAGGTAATGTTTCTCCATAGCCTCTGTATCTATATCGCCCGAATTCATAATCTTTTCCGAATAAGGATTGGAATACTTTTTTAGCTTTTTCTTCGGAAGCCCTTAGATTGAATTCGTCATCTCCTCTGTGAGATGTGTGGATCTGTAACTCTACTTTGTATCCTGGAAATTTACTTAAGACGGATTTTAGTTTAGAAGGTAATGTCCACCATTTGTCCTCGTAGATCCGATTTGGGACAGAGAATCTGAAACCTTCTTTTTCTTTTACTACTAGAATGTCGGTTTTGATATCTCCTAACTCTAATTCTTCTTCTCCGCCGAATACGTCTTTGTAAGAGAGAACAAATCTGAGTTCCGCGAGAGATCCGATTCTTCTGCCTTGATCGTCCAAACCGTACCAGATTAATTTGTCCGGGCCGTTCCCGATCCCGTTCCAGCTTCGTACGATCCGTTCTTCTTGTTTGTCACCGTCGTAATAGGATTCCATAATATTAATCTTCCAGGATACGATCGGAAGTCCTTTGGATCTTAAGCGGATCTCAACCAGATCTTTTTGCCAGTCTCCATCGGGTGTAAATCCGCTAGGTGAAACATCGTAGGAAAATTTAGGTTTTTGGTCCGAAAGCTGGAATTTTTTAGGAATGCTTGTGTACTTATCGTATCTGTTGAATACCGTTAGACGATATAGATAAGTTCCGGGACCTAAAGGTTTGTTTTCTTTGTTTTTAGGCTCCCAAATAAGCTCAGCGGGAGGTTCTCCCAGTGATTTTTGAGAGAAGACGATATTATCTTCTTTTGCTTCGTTCTTGAAAATTTCCAATTCATAAGAATCGGATTTTAATCTGGAGGAAACATATGAGTTAAATTTAATGCGATTCAAAGGATTGTTCGGATCGGAAGGAAATAGATCCCCTTCTACATTTAGATCCACCCCGAAAGAATCGTTTTTAACCGTCAGGTTCTCGATCTTATCGATTGATTCGTTTCCTGCAGGATCTCTTCCGGTGAGTTTATAAGTATACAAACCTGGAGGAACAGATTTACCGTTGGAATCGGTTCCGTCCCATACGAGTTGGAAAGGAACTTCTCTATATCTCCATGTATAAGCTTTTAGCGACCTACCTTCAAAATCCAAAAATTCTCCGATAAAGATGTCCGCAGATTCTCCGGAGGTTTTTTGCTGTATAATGATCTTGGATAAATTTCTGTCTTCGCTTAATAATAACTTTGTCTTACAATTCGCCTCCGCTTTGGGAGGTCTTGCATCCAAGTAGAATGTGGACTCTTCGGAAAGTATTCTTTCTTTGTTTGCTGTGAGCAAAAATAACTGATAGGTATAATATCCATCGCCCACCGGAATTCCGTTCTCGTTCTCTCCATCCCATTCCAGGATAGAAGGTAGATAAATATCTTCCGGAGCGAATTCATTCTCGTCTGAAAATAGTGTGAATCCTTTTTTGCGGATCTTGCTCGCTTCGAATTTTTTTACGGTTTCTCCGGAGGCGCTTCTGATAGTCAATTCCCAGTCTTGCAGTTTTGGTAAGGAAGAAGTTTGTATCTTGAATCGTAAAATATCGGAGACTCCGTCCCAGTTCGGAGAGAAGGAGCCGGATTCCGTGCTAATGAGCGAGTTTGCAGAAGCGGAAGAGGAGTATAGAATTCCTAAGAGGACTAAAAAAGGAAAAAATTTTCCGAACATGCTACTAGGAAATTCCTTCCGAGAAAAAATGCACTTATGTTTTGTCCTCTAGTTTTCTGTTGCGGATCGAACCCAAATGAGTTCCGGCATCGATTATCTCGGATCTTTCGGTATAACGTTTTAATGCGAATGTGACCGAAGCAAATGCGATCTCTTCCCAAGGGATCTCTTCCGGAGAGAATAGTTTTACTTCTTCCGATTCGGGACTTTCCGAAAATAGTCCGTCCACCAAGTTTGCAAGAAAGAACATATAAACTTGGCTGATATGAGGAATGCTATATACTGAATGAAGGCGGACAATATCTATCTTTGCATTTGCTTCCTCCGAGGTTTCTCTCGCGGCGCCTTCTTCTACAGTTTCCCTGTTCTCTAAAAATCCTGCGGGTAAGGTCCAGTATCCTTTTCTGGGTTCGATTGCACGTTTGCAGAGCAGTATTTTTCCTTCCCAGATAGGAATGGTGCCGACGATTACCTTCGGATTTTGGTAATGTATGGTACCACAATTCTCGCAAACATATCTTGCGAGACTGTCTCCTTCCGGGACTTTTTGGACTACTTCGGAGCCGCAAACGCTGCAAAACTTCATGCTTTAGAAAACCTTCTCCAAGCTAGGATCGCTTCTAGTAGTAACCAAACGGTTAGAAAGATCAAAATTCCTCCGACTGTTGCAAGCAAATAGCTAGGCGACTTGGAGAATAAGAAATCGTAGAAGTTGATGACCATTGCCCAGAGTGTAGCTCCTAATACGAATATCATAGGTATAAAACTGATCCATGTCTTTTTCTTAGAATACAACAGATATATCGTGATTACAAGCAAAGCTAAGCCGGCTAACAATTGATTTGTGGTGCCGAATAGCTTCCAAAGTGCCAACCCCGCCGTGGTTTTTTTGCCACCTTGGTCTATCTGCAAGAACGCAAAAAAACCGATCGCAATGCATGCGATGATGCTGGAAACATAACGATTCCCTAAAGTTTTTTTGATCGTTACCGATCCGAAACTTTCGGCAATCTCTTCTATATTATATCTTAATAGTCTAGTTGCGGAATCGAGGGAAGTTAAAGCGAAGCTTACAACGACAAGTGCGATAAAACCTTGCGCAAAACCTTCGTCAAAACCTAATTGAGAGATAAATCTTCCTGTCCCATAGATATAAGCTCCAACGGAAGGCGCTAAACCCTGGATCCCTGACCAAGACTTATAAAAGGAAGACCATTCTCCTGCGGATGCAAAACCAATCGTGCATGCGACAACCGATGTAAGACCTAACAGAGATTCGCCGATCATACCGCCATATCCGATCACTCTTGCGTCGATTTCCCTATCCAATTGTTTTGCGGTAGTCCCGGAACTTACCAATGCATGGAAACCCGATACTGCTCCGCAAGCGATCGTGATAAACACGAACGGAATAATATCCATGTCCACTTTTTCCGTGCGGATCGCTTCCGCGTTAAAAGAGGAAAATTCTCCGAGGATACTTCCTTTTACGAAACCGAAATAGATAGCAATGATCCCCAAATACAATAAGAAGGAATTGATATAATCCCTACTTTGAAGAAGTAGCCAGACTGGAGTTACGGAAGCCAGAAAAGCATATGCGAGAAGTATAATTTTCCAGATCGGAACTCCCGGCGACTTATCTATATCGTTGAGGCCCGTCCAAGAAAGAATGGAGTCATTCATTCCAAGCACCATTACTACCAAGGTGAGAGCCACTGAAGCGAATGTAAGAGGTCCAAGCTTCATTCCTTTTTTATAATGGAGCCAGCCCACTAAGATCGCAAATAGCATGATCCCTGCGGTAGGAATTACGGCCTCCGGAAAATGACTTCTGAGTTTGATGGGAGAAGAAGGAGTTTCCACCCTAACTTCGGAAGGGTGGACATGGTCCTTTATGCTTGGAGCGCTAGGACTGTTTTGCATTTGTTCAATTTTAGGAGGAGAAGCGATCGGAGCTTGCTTCAACTTAGGATCTGCGGAAAACATTTCTGCAAGAACGATCACGAACACACCCATTGCCAGAGCTACTAAGAAAAAAATGATCGCGTGAAATAAACTCCTAGCTCTCGGTCCTAAAAGATCCTGAGCAACTTGGCCGATCGATTTTCCTTGGTTGCGAACAGAAATTACAATTGCTCCGAAGTCATGGACACAGCCTATAAAAATTGCACCGAATACAACCCAAAGCATCGCAGGCAGCCATCCCCAGATCACTGCCACCGCGGGTCCTAAAATGGGAGCGAGTCCCGCAATGGACGCATAATGGTGTCCGAATAGAACGGCTGGTTTTGTAGGAAGATAATCCACGCCGTCATTGAATTTATGAGCTGGAGTATCACCTACGGTATCTTTGAGTTGGAAGATGGACTTGGATAAAAATCCCGAGTAAAACTTATAACCTAAAAAATAAAGAGTGAAACAACCAAAAACCGCGAGAAGGGGTAACATGTGGGAAAAATCTCGTTTTATGCGGCCTGGATCAAATCTTTTTTCTCGGGAAAATGAATGGACAAACTCGGTTACGGGCAGAGGGTCTAAGTATAGGTTCTCACTTTGAACGCCCGCAGTTTCGATCAGGTCAAATCATCCTTAGAAGACGTAATCTTCGAATTACAGTCCGGGAGCAATGATTGTGAGTGGTTCATTTCCTCCGAAAAACTGATCGAAATTTTAGAGATCCGACGAGAGGACTATTTTAAACTTCTATATGCTCTCAGAGGAGAAAGGGAATACTCTTCTAAGGGGTCCCAAGGATTCACTCAGGACAATGCGGATCTTCTCATTTTATTATTGGAGAAGGTCCTAAAAATAGAAGGATTATCCTACGAGTTCGCCAAAGCCGGAGTGTATTTTGACGACGCTTATCTGGACGAGTTCCGGGCTTATTTGAAAGAGATAGTTCTTTCAAAATTGGAAAGGCACGATCTAGACAAGGAACTCCTACTTTTACTTATCTCCTCCACCAAAAAATTCGAAGACGCATTCGATTCCTACTTCGACGATAAATTCGATCTGCAAAGATTAGTGGATAATGGGATTTCGGAGTTCTTGGACAAAAAAAGTTTTTCTGGAGATTACGGAGCGGACGTATTCTTAAGAAGTCATTTCTTTCAGATCCTAAATACAAAGTTATTTCCGATCCGACAAATCACTTCGGAATATAGGGACCGAGCTTATTACGAAATTTTCGGAAGATTCAGAGAAGAAGAAAGAGAAAAGACTAAAAAGAAAAAATCCAACTTCCGCAAAAAATTCTCCTCTAAGTCGTTTTATGAGGACGAAGATGCAGAGACTCGAGAACATCGCGAGTTTTTAGGACTCGCGGAAGAGTATACGAAAACTGAATTAAAAAATAAATACAAAGAGATGATCAAAAAATATCATCCGGACGTAAACAAAGACGGTCTGGAGATGACACAAAGGATCATCGCTTCCTATAATTTTTTAGTAATGAAAGACCGCTAATTAAGGATTTGTTTCCTTTATAGGCAATACCTTCCACTGGTTATCCGCTTTTATAATATTTCCCGGAACATCTCTTTCCCAAAAACCGTGGACCTTTTCGTTATAGTTCAAATATAATTTTCCGGAGACAATTTTCCAAGCTTTAGGATCCGTTTCATAAGTTTCTCCATCTCTCATTGCGTAAGCACAATAGCCTCCATATTGAGGAGCGAAGCGTTCGGGAGACTTCTTAAAAGATTCCAAATTTTTTTCGGAAGAGAATCTCCAGTCAGCTCCTTTCCAACGATAACTGAATTTAGGATTTCCTTCTTTAGGTTTGGATTCGGTAAAATAGGAAACCGGATCGTAACCGTGAATGGCTGTTTTTCCGTCCTGTTTGAAAACAGGATCCGCGAGTTGTCTACCCGAGCAATTCCACAGAAGTAAAAATACGATCGGTAAAAAATACGACTTGTTCATGTATCCTTCTTCGGATGGAATCGAAATAGGTTACATCGGAGAATATATGTCTTCCATTGGAGTAGGGCTTAGAAAAGAACATTATCCTTATTTAAGAAAAGGTGAACCTGTCAGAATTTCTTGGTTCGAAGCAATCACCGAAAATTATATGGATACACAAGGTCGCCCTTTGGAGATGTTGGAGTCCGTCCGCAAAAATTTTCCGATCGCGCTGCACGGAGTTTCCTTATCTATTCTTGGTGGGAATTTCCCGGATAAAAATTATCTACAAAGATGGAAAGATCTTATCCGATTGATTGATCCGTTCTTGGTCTCTGATCATCTTTGCTGGACGGAACAATCCGGAAATTATCTGCACGATCTTTTGCCTTTTCCATTCACAAAAGAATTTCTACAATTTGCTATAGATAGAGCCGAACAAGTCCAAGAAATTTTAGGAAGAAAGATCTTATTGGAGAATGTCTCCACCTATTTGAGCTTCCCACAGAGCGAAATGCCGGAATGGGAATTTATATCGGAACTTTCCAAAAGAAGCGGATGCGGGATTCTATTAGATATAAATAATATATATGTAAATTCGATAAACCATGGATTTTCCGCATCCGAATATTTAAGTTCAATTCCTTGGGAGAATGTGGGGCAGATCCATCTTGCCGGCCACACCGATACTGGAGAATTCCTATTCGACACTCATTCCAGGCCGGTCGCCAAAGAAGTTTGGGATCTATTCTCTTTGTTCGCAGATAAGATCCGAGGGATTCCGATACTATTGGAATGGGACGAGGACATTCCCAGTTTTCCTGAAATGGAAGAAGAAGCCCTGAAAGCAAAATCGATTATAGGGTCCCTAACTATATGAACCCGGAAGAATTCAGAGAACTTTTTTCGAGCGTCTTATTAGGAAAAGAAGAAGATCCGCTATTGACGGACCAAATACTTCCTGGTGGAAAATTGGATATTAGATCCGCAATTTCCGTTTATCAAAACGCTTATAGCGCTAGATTTACGGAAGCATTGGGAGAAAAATACGAAACAGTCTGGAAAATTTTAGGGGACGAGGACTTTTTTGGAACGGCAAAGAGTTTTATTCAAAAGAATGCATCATATTCTTATAATATATCTAATTATGGAGAGAATTTTCCAAACTTCTTGAAAGAGAATTTTCCGGAACATCCGGTATTAGCGGAAATTGCAAATTTCGAACTTCATGTTTTTAAAATATTCCACCTTGGTAAAAATGATGGGGCCGCCCCGCAAAACGGCTTACTTCAAAGAGAAGCGGAAGATCTAAAGGTTACTTTTCATTCTTCCGTTCTGTTTTTAGAATATTCTTATCCGGTTTATGATCTCTGGAAAACGGAAGATCCGAACGATCTTCCCCGATTTTTAGAAAAACGAAAACAATATTTGGTCCTTGGAAAAAAAGGATCTGATTTATTTGTCTCGGAGATTGGAGAATGGGATTGGTCCTTCGGTAAAAGTTTGTACGAAGGAAAAAGTATCTTAGCATCTTTAGAGATTTCGGGAAATCCCCCGAAAGGACTCGGATCTATTTCCGAATTCCTCTCGGGGATGACCAGAAACGGTTTGGTCGTCCAGGTTAGCTCTTGAATGTGCCTTTCTTGGAATCACATTCTTTCTTAGTAAGAGAGATCCAACCTTCTCCTTTGCAGGAATTTTTTCCGGCACAGCTATGGCCTTTTCCACCGCAGTCACCAGTACCTTTACAAGAATTGATCCCGTAACATTCTCCTTTCGGTTCTTCGGGTTTTGCTTCCTTCTTTTCCGCCATTACTCCGGTGGTAAATAAGCCGGTAAGAGCGGCTCCTATGATCATACTTTTAGTCAGATCGTTCATACTTTCAGATTCTCCAAACGATTTAATAGAGATCGGATCCAAATCATTCGATCCGTTTTCAATTCGATAAGAATGGAAGAAGGTTACGTAAAAAAAAAGAAGAAAGGGAAGGGCGGGAAAAAGTTTAGGAATGTCGGGACCTTCTTCCGAAAGTCCCGATCGTATAAAAAAATTATTCTGGAAGCGCTTCGCCTTCGATACGGATAGAAACTTCTTCTCCGATCAAAAGTCCGCCTTTTTCCAAAGGTTTGTTCCAAGCGATATCAAAATCAGCTCTTTTGATCTTAGTTTCCGCTTCGAAACCTAGGTGAGTGTTTCCCCACGGGTCTTTCGCAGAGCCGGAAAATTTAACTTCTAAAGTAACCGGTTTAGTCACTCCTTTGATAGTCAATTCTCCTTGGACTTTAGAAACTCCGCCTTTTTTAACGGTCGCTTTTTTAGCTTTGAAAGTAAGAGAAGGATGATCGTCTACGTTGAAAAAATCTTTTCCCTTCAAGTGTCCGTCTCTTTTTTCATCGTTAGTGTGAATGGAGGCCGCTTTAATGGTTACGTCTAGGTCGGTAAGGGTACCGGTAGCTTCGTCGTAAGCGAATTTTCCGCTGAAGTCTTTAAAACTTCCGGATACGTTGGAAATGGTAAGGTGTTTGATCTTGAAGCCAACGCCGGTATGAGCGTTATCTAATTTGAAATTTCCTGCTTGAAGACCGCCGAAAGTTAAAAGCACCAGAAGGCTAGGGACTAGATAAAGTTTCGTTTTCACGAGTGATTTTCTCCTTTGAGAATGTTTGGGTTTTAGACTGATCTCCCGGTGTAATTATTGGAATTACAAGTAAAAATACAAAATTTATTTCGAAAAACTAGAAAGGTGGTGTTTGTACCGGCAAGAATTCGTTTCATAAATTAGGGGGTGGGGGATGCTTGCCTTCGATCATGAAGATAACCGGAATTTCAAAAGGATTCTTTCTATTTAGCGTATTTTATTTTGGGATCCTAATTTTACTAAAACCATGGGAGGCGCTTTTTTCGGATCAGTTTTTGAAATACCACCAAGCTTATTCCATGTTCCAATCCGGTTTCAGCACCGAAAATCTGATCTATCCCTCTTTGGATCTGGATCCTAAATACAGTTATTTTCTTTGGAAGGCCCCAATGGTTTTCCAGATAGGCGACAGAATGATCGGTCAATATCCGATCTTTCTCACTCTTCTGATCGCACCTTTTTTAGTTTTCGGATGGGTCCCGATCGTTTCCATTTTGATGGGAATATTCAATCTGATCTCTGCTTTTATTTTGAGAAGGTTCTGGGATCTCTCCTGGTTCTGGCTGGTATTCACTTTTTTCGGGACTTATATCTTTTTGATGGGCCCCGAACTTTCGGAACATCCTCCTCTTCTTCTTTTAGAATTAATCGGACTCACTTTCTTTTATAAAACGGAAGATAAGATTTCGAATAAACTGATCGGGGGAATCGCTCTAGGACTTGGTGTTTGGTTAAGGCTAGAAGTTCTGATCTTCTTTGTAGTCTTCTGGACCGCAGGTTGGATTGCTTTCGGGAAAGATTGGTGGAAAAAATCTTTTTGGTTCTCTGTATCTTTTTCCTTAGTTGTACTCCTTTTATTCTTATTCCATACTTTGGATTACCAGCATCCGATCGGACCTAGATATTTCCAAAATTTTAATACAGGAGAAGACCAAGGCACGGTTCTTTCCAGGGCTTTTACGATCCTGATCGGGACTTATTCTATGCCTGGGCTTTTGGTCTATTTGCCTATACTTCTTCCTCTTCTTTATTTTTTCGTAAAAAGGTCCAAAGAAGGAAAGATCCAAGCGTCATTTTTCCATTTAGGGATCAGCGCTTATGTGTTTGTCATATTGATCGCTTTTTTAGCCCCGAACGACGGGGTTTCCAATTGGGGACCAAGATATGTAGGACTTGCATTGATCCCATTTGTTTTAGTTTTGAAAGATATTACCGAGGTTTCCGAATGGAAACTAGGAAGATCGGGTAAAAATTTAGCGTTTTCCATTTTACTATTTTATTCTTTCGGAATGACCCTTGCAGGTTTTGTGAATTACCAAAGAAGTTCCAAGGAGATCCGAGCTATCCGCTCCATTTATGTGGATTCCCAGGCTACTAGTTTATTGTTCCTGGACGATGTACTTTGTGGATCTATAGGGCCTTCTTATTTCCAAAAAAGAGTATTATGTATTCATAATGAAACTTCCGGGCAAGGAATGGATCATATCGTCTCTTTCCTTTCTAAAAAACATCCGGGCGAAAAAGTAGGATTTATCTCTTATTCAGACGCTGTGGTGGAATATGCCGCAAAACTTCCCGAGTCCAATAATGTCTTGATGCACAAATATCGCATGAAAGTACTCGCAGAGGCGGAGATACGTCCCGTTTGGATGGAATTATTCAGTCATGCTTGGAAAGAGAAAGAAGTGAAAACGAAAGGTCTTTGGGAATATCGAGAATACGAAATTCCCAAAGAACAAAATGGAATATTAAGAAAATAGATTGTATCTTAGGATACAATAGATGGCTCTAAATCCGTCTTTCCAACCTATCTTTTTGCCTTCTGCGTAAGTGCGTCCGTAATAGGAGATCCCTACTTCAAAAATCCGAATGTCCGGAATTTTGGAGATCTTTGCAGTAATCTCAGGTTCGAATCCGAAACGATTCTCTTTAATATCGATCCCTTGGATCACTTCTCTACGGAATGCTTTATAGCAGGTTTCCATATCGGTCAGATTAATGTTCGTGAACATATTGGAAAGAGTGGTCAAGAATAGATTTCCGAGTCTATGCCAGTAGTATACGACTCTGTGAGCTCTTCCTCCCATAAATCTGCTTCCGAAAACTACATCCGCTTTTCCCTTGTAGATCGGATCGATCACATCCGGAATTTCGAACGGATCATATTCCAGATCTGCGTCTTGTACTATGACTATATCACCTTTGGCGGCCTTGAATCCCGTACGGAGCGCTGCACCTTTTCCCTGGTTTTTTTCGTGGAATACGAGTTGGTCCACCAACTTCTTAAAAGGAGCTGTCTTTAGGAGCTCCCTCGTTCCGTCCGTGGAAAAATCGTCCACAAGTATGATCTCCTTATCCTTGTAAGGGACCTTTTTTACGGTTTCTAGAATATTTTTGATGGTATGTTTTTCGTTATAACAGGGAATTACGATGGAAAGTTTCATTTAGCGTCCAGACCGACTAAGTCGCTCATCCGGAAATCCCGGATGATATTTTCGGCTTTAACGATTATTTTTTCCAATGCGATGCCGAAAAGTAAATTCTTATACGCTTCCGAAGCTTTCGGATAGTCTCTATCGTTGACTTGTACGGTCATTCTGTCGCTGACCCTGTTTTTCTCCACACATTCCAGCGCTGTCTTTCGGAGAGCAGCGAGTGCTATGCATACTTCTTTCAGAATGTTCTGGGAGTCCCTTTCCATTGCAGATTGATTTCCGTTCGCATCTAATAAAGCCTTTATATGCTCTGAAATACGAAGAGAAGGCATCCCTCTCTTAGTGACTCCTACCCTTTCGATCATGGAGATACTATCTTGGAAGGCGGAATATTCAGGAGTTCCTCTAAATATATGAACTAGGACCGGAAGGTCGGTTTCCGCGAAGGAAGTCATTGCACCGTAAAAATATCTCATTTCCGGTCTGGCTAATGGGTGGAAATCCACCCTTTGGTATTTGGAAAGTTTCTCTTCTTGTTCGTCCAGGATACGATTGATCGTTTCTCCCTTGGAGGCGTTCCTTCTTTCCGTAAGTTCTTTGTGTTTAGTTTTGATCTTTTCCAGAAAGTCCACTTCGTCTTTCAGGAAATTGTCCAGATTTCCCCTATGTTTCAGGGTTTGGATGTAACGATCCTCGAAACCTTTGGCGTCGAAAATTTTAGGACTTTGTTTTGCCCCTTCCCGGTATTCGGTTCGGAGTTTTTCTACGATTGTTTTTATCTCTTGATCGCTAAGTGCCATGCAAAAGGTTTCTATCCTTCGCTATCGGCCCATTTTTGCAAGGAGATAAGTAGGGCTCCTATATCTTCCGAGCAATATAATAATGCACTTCTGGCGTCCTTATACATCTGCTGTTGGTTATAGGCCACTTGTTTCAGATGGTTTTCGTTTTTAGTATTCAGTACGTTTAAGGCATTCAAGACCATTTTTTTGAGCTTTCTTGCCAGATCCAAGAGAAGTTCCTGCATTTCCCAGCGGATCACTAGTTTTAATTTTTCCATATCGGAAGTTTTGGACTGTAATGCCTGTTTACGATGAGACTCGTATTTTGCCACATAATAGGTGACGGATCTAGGATAAGAAGTCAGCTCTTTGTGATAGTTCAATATCTTATCTAACTTTTGGAAGAATTCTATATCGAATTCTCTCCCCAAATTCCCTACTATGTTCTTGTTCTCGGAAGGATCTCCGGTCGCCTCGAAAATTTTAGAATTTCGAATATTGTTTAATACGGATTCGATCCTATCCTTTATCTTCTGGAATTGTTGAACGCTATCTTCTATATATTTCGTTTCTCTGTTGGAGCCTGCTTCTATATTTTCTATAAAAACCGGAGCATCTTCTTTTCCGGCATTAGTCGCAATTCCTGCATCGGAAATATTCAGGTCAACTTTGGAAAGATCGAATATATCGTTTTGGACAGAATTCATTCTGGCAGATAGATCCGGACCTTCGGAAGGAGCGATGTCTAATTCTTTTTGAGCGTTAGCTGCAAAAGCAGGTTTTTCGGAATTTGCGGAGCTCGGCTTACTATGTTTTGTTTTTTCAGCCAGATGCTCCACCCACTCAGCACTAGGATGTTTGGTACTTTTAAGAAGATTGGATAATTTCTGTAGATCTAAAGGATTGGATGTAGCCTTAGGATTTACTCTGCCTAATTTAGGTTTATTCGCTTCCGCTTCGGAAGCTTTTTGAAGAGTGATCCGAATGATTTCCGCTTTTCTGCTCTCTTTGTTGAAACGAACCGCATAACGGTTCCCGTTCCTGTCCAAATATTTGGTCCCTAATTGAGCCAAAGAAAGTTTATTAGGATCGATCTCGTCGATCGAGTTCACAATGATATAGTCTTGTGCTTGTCTAGATATCATGCGATGCGTCCTTGGATATCCTAATAGGACGAACAATTAATTTCCAATCTTTCGGATTACAAAAAATAGGAGTAAAATCCTTCTAAGCAAAGCAAAAAATTCTTCATAATCTTAGTTTAGTAAATTTATTTCAGATATACCTCGTTTAAGGTAGAAGTCCGGTTTAATGCCAATTGTTGGAACTCCAACATGGAGATTGCTCTAGTCATTATTTAAGAACAAATAACGCAATCTTCAAATTCGAAGTCGATGCCGACAGAAAAGAACGGTTCTTCTGCTTAATCGCCGAGACTTGGGCGGATCTTTATGCGACAGCGATCGTAGCGGAAATCCCGCGAAGCGGATTGGAGCGTAGAGCGCGACGCGAGCAAAGCGAAGCGAGTCGCCCTTCATTCGAACAAAAGACGTAAAAGCTCGTTGACAGGCTGCCTGGGTACGAAAATCTGGGTTTAATCCCTTTAATAGGAAGTAGAGATCCTTGGCGAATATTAAATCTTCAGAAAAAGATATCCGTAGAACGAAACGCAGAAATGCGGCGAATTCTCAAAACAGGAATCGCCTTAGGACCCAAGCTAAAAAGATCCTAAAAGCGCTCCAAGACGGAGAGAAAGACTCCTTAAAATCTTTGTTCAGTCAATATTCTTCTCTTCTGGACAAAGCTGCGAAAACCAACCTGATCCACTCTAGAAATGCTGACCGCAAAAAGAGTCGGATGGCATTGCGTATCAATCAGGCTGCAACCGCATAATAACCGTAATAATAACGGGCGATTAGCTCAGCTGGGAGAGCGCCTCCCTTACAAGGAGGATGTCGGCAGTTCGATCCTGTCATCGCCCATGTTCTCATCCCAATTCATAAAACATTCCCCGGAATCATGGCTCTAAATCATCAAAAACCTGTCTTCCAACACCCGGATTTGATGGTTTCTGTATCCGGAATCCGGGGAATCATTCCCACCGGATTAAGCCCTGACGTCATTTTCCATTCACTTATGGCCTTTGGGTCCAGACTCAAAGGAAATTCAGTCGTTATCGGAAGAGATTCTCGTCCGAGCGGCGCTTATATAGAAAATATCGCGATCGGGATCATGCTCGCAATGGGCAAAAATGTGATCCGTTTGGGGATTGTTCCAACTCCAACTGTCAAGGCAGTTGTGGCTCAGTCTGGAGCTGCCGGCGGGATCATGATCTCTGCTTCTCATAACCCGGTGATCTGGAATGCATTTAAATTTATAGGACCTGGCGGATTTTTTACCAATGCGCAGGATTTGGAAGGTCTCTTGGATCTTGTCCGAAAAGAGGACTACAAACCTTTCCAATTCAAACCGAATACCGATGTAGAAGATGGGACCGACAGGATCCAAGCACATATCGACTCAGTTTTGGCCCGAGTGGATGTTTCCGCCATCAAACGTAAAAAGTTTACCGTATTTTTGGACGCTGTTAACGGCGGTGGAAGTTTCGTTTTACCCGAATTGTTAAGGCGCTTGGGTTGTAAGGTAATTTTGCAACATTGTACTCCTGATGGAACGTTTCCTCGTCCGCCAGAGCCTACACCTGAGGCGCTTAAACAATCTTCTCGTCTGATCAAAAAATCCAAAGCAGATATAGGTTTCGCTTTGGACCCTGACGCGGATAGACTTGTAGTTTTATCTCCTAAAAAGGGAGCTATCTCGGAAGAATTAACTCTTCCGCTTAGCTTTATGTCCTACCTTGCTTATAATTCGATTCCTAAGAAGGCATCGATCACCGTGAACCTCTCCACAAGTTTTGTGAACGATTGGGTCGCAGATTCCGTTGGAATTCCGACTTATCGATCTAAGGTGGGAGAAGCGAACGTTGTGGCAGAAATGATACACCGTAAGTCTGTTTTTGGTGGAGAAGGGAACGGAGGAGTCATCGATCCGGCGATCCCTTCTTTCGGAAGAGACTCTCTTTCCGGGGTGGCTCATATACTGAATCTGCTTGCCCTAAAGGGGGAAGATGCTGAAACTGTGATAGGTAGTCTTCCTGCGGTCCATATGCGCAAGATCGCCTATAAGATCGCAGGGCAGAAGACGGAGCAGATTTATTCTAAGTTTCGCAGCGCCTTCTCCGAATATAAAGAAGATTCGAGAGACGGTTTACGTTTAGCAAACCAGGACTCTTGGATACATATTCGACCTTCGAATACCGAGCCGATCCTCCGGTTGATTGGAGAGGCCAGAACCAAAAAGGATCTGGAATCCCTTTTAAATAAAGCCGGAAAGATCATGGAGAATTCATAATATATGTGTGGAATCGTAGGATACGCTGGCGATAAGAACGTAGAATCCGTACTCATAGTAGGGCTCATCGGTTTGGAGTATCGTGGATACGATTCGGCCGGTATCGCGGTCCTGGACAAGGGAGAGATCCAAGTCCGTAAACAAAAAGGCAAAATTAAGGATCTGGAAAATTACCTAAAGGAACATCCGATCCGAGGTAATGTCGGGATCGGCCATACTCGCTGGGCCACTCATGGCGAACCGAATCAGATCAACGCTCACCCTCATACAGATTCCAAATCTACCGTTGCAGTAGTTCATAACGGGATCATAGAAAATTACTCGGAACTCAGACAAGAGCTCAAACAAAAAGGTTTCGTATTCCATAGTATGACGGATACCGAAGTCATTCCCAATCTTTTGGCTGAGAGCAGAAAAAGAGGATTATCCAACAGAGAAGCCTTTTTAGAATTATTTAATAGAGTTCATGGCAAATGGGCAATTGCAGCCGTGTTCGACAACGAGCCGGATCGTGTGTATTTCGCACAAGACGGAGCGCCTTTACTATTAGGAAAAGGTAAGGAAGAATATTATCTAGCTTCAGATATTTCTCCTCTTACTAGGAATTGTAGAGAAGTTTATTATATCAACTCCAAAGAATGGGGATACTTTACAAAAACTGAATGTAAGATCTTCGGATTCGACGGCTCCGAAAAAGAATTCGAATTTAAGACCCAAGATATCAAGTTTGAGGACGTGGACAAGGGCGGTTATCCTCATTTTATGATCAAGGAGATCCATGAGCAACCGGGGATCTTCCGTAGGATCATCCAATCCCGTATCAGCGAAAGTGGAGAGATAGAATTTCCTGAGAGTACAATCTCCAGAGAGATGATGTCCAAAGTAAATCGGATCATTATCCAAGCTGCAGGGACCAGTTATTATGCAGGAATGCTCGGAAAACATTATTTGGAGAATTTCGCAAAGATCCAAACAGATACTGAAACTTCTTCCGAGTTTCGTTATAGAAATCCTGTAGTCGAAGGCGATACTCTGATCGTGGGGATTTCTCAGTCCGGAGAAACTGCGGATACTCTTGCCTCTCTCTTGGAAGCAAAAGCAAAGTTCATCAAAGTACTTTCTTTGGTGAATAATGTGAACTCTACGATCGCAAGAGAATCGGATTCATTCATCAGAACGGATGCTGGACCTGAGATAGGTGTCGCGAGTACAAAAGCATTTACCGCGCAGGTAATCAACCTTCTTCTTTTTTCATTATATGTGGCTCGTTTGAAATGGATCGTTTCCGACGAAGAATTGAAAACCCTCTTGGAAGAGATCCGACTTCTTCCGGGTAAAATGGAAAGGATCTTAGCTCAGGCTCATATACTGGAAACTTGGGCCGCGGATTTTACTAAGACCAAAGACTTTGTATTCTTAGGTAGGACTTACAACCATCCGGTAGCCTTAGAAGGTGCTTTAAAATTAAAAGAGGTCTCTTATATCCATGCTTCCGGTTATGCGGGTGGGGAATTCAAACACGGACCGATTGCGCTGATTACGAACGAAGTGCCGGTTGTATGTATCGCGACCAAATCAGAAATTTATAGCAAAATGCTTTCCAATATTCAGGAAATCAAAGCCCGAAACGGTATTATTATCTCTATCGTAACGGAAGGGGATAGGGAGGCAAAAGAGCTTTCGGACTACTGTTTTGAAGTTCCGGACTGTCCGGAAATTTTAAGTCCGATCCTGAATGTTCTTCCTCTCCAACTTCTGGCCTATTATTCTGCCGTGGCTAGGGGTTGTCCTCCGGACCAACCTAGAAACCTAGCGAAGTCCGTCACAGTGGAGTAGTGAGCGTGGGCAGAATTCAGAGAATTTGGATCGACGAGAGGGAAACTCCTCCTGGTTTGGGAGCCTTGACCAGGATTCGATCTTTCTCGGAGATTCGAGACGGGGTTTTGACCCCTCTCCAACGTTTAAGAGAGCAATATCCTGACGCAAAGATACTCTACTCAAACTCTAATTCAGCCTTTCAAAAAACATTCTTCGAAAGAAATCCTAAAATATCGGAATACGACGACAAAGACGTGGACTTGATCATTCGTCCCGAGGAATTTCTGCCGTGGAAATCCTTAGAGTCTGTAGGAAAGAACATTGTCCTGGATTTGGAAAATCATAAGGACCTACGTAAATGGGCTCGTAAGCTCAAGGTAAAGTCCGGGGATTTCCAAGTAGTAGGAAAGTCCAAACACGTTCATATTCATCCTTCCGCTAAAATTTATCCGGGTGTGGTCATAGACGTAACTTCAGGACCTGTGATCATAGACAAGGACGTAAAAGTAACTTCTTTTAGCTTTTTAGAAGGTCCGTTGTACATAGGCCAAGGCACTCATGTGGACAATGCACGCATCACAGGGAACACTTCTATAGGGAACGTCTGCAGGATAGGCGGAGAAGTAGGCGATAGCATTATATTAGATTTTACGAATAAACATCACGAAGGATTTTTGGGACATTCCGTTGTGGGAAGCTGGGTCAACCTGGGTGCATTATCCACCACCTCCGATCTTAAGAATAACTACGGTGTGGTCAAGATCAGAGAAGAGCATACGGAGATCACTACAGGTTCCATCAAATTCGGTTCTATCATCGGGGATTTTTCCAAGATAGGGATCGGAGTGATGTTGAATACCGGGACAGTGATAGACTTCGGATGTAATGTGGTCTCTTCTAGAGCAAGCGGATATATTCCTCCTTTTTTATGGGCGGACGGACAACCATATATCTTGGATCTATTCCTACGGGACTCCCGCAAGATCATGGCAAGAAGGAACAGAGAGCTTTCTCATTCCGAATCGGAACTTATTAGAATTTTATACGAAACCAAGGTCCGGAAATAAAAAAGGACCGGAGGCTCCATGGAAGTTTTGGAATCGCGTATTAGTACGTCTTCCCCTGAATATAAAGAGAATTTTAAAGACCTTTCAGAGAAGGTCGCGGATTTACGTAAACTTCTCCAAAAAGCCGGACAAGGCGGAGGAGAAAAATCCATCCAGAAACATAAGAGCAGAGGAAAGCTCACTGCAAGAGAAAGGATCCAAGGATTGATCGATCCGAATACTCCTTTCTTGGAATTCTCCGCTTTGGCCGGGGAGAAGGTTTACGCGGACGATGTTCCTTCTGCAGGTATCGTAACCGGAATCGGAAAAATTTCCGGAACTCCTTGTGTGATCGTTGCAAACGATGCCACAGTAAAGGGCGGCACCTATTATCCTCTCACTGTCAAAAAACATATCCGTGCTCAAGAGATCGCGTTAGAGAATCGTCTTCCTTGTGTATATTTGGTGGATTCCGGCGGGGCATTTCTTCCGATGCAGGACGATGTATTCCCTGATAAATGGCATTTCGGTAGGATCTTTTATAACCAGGCAAATCTTTCCAGAGTAGGGATCCCTCAGATCTCTGTCGTAATGGGAAGTTGCACTGCGGGCGGCGCTTATATCCCTGCGATGTCCGACGAATCTGTGATCGTAAAAGGAAACGGGACCATCTTTTTAGGAGGGCCTCCTCTTGTAAAAGCGGCAACTGGAGAAATTGTCACTCCGGAAGAATTGGGTGGGGCTGACGTTCACTGTAGGATCTCAGGAGTGACCGATCATTATGCGGAGAATGATCCACATGCATTGGAGATCGCTAGGCATATCGTCTCTAGCCTAGGAGCAAGGGCGAAGAAGTTAGAAGACCAGATCTATTACGAAGAACCTCTTTATCCCGCAGAAGAAATTTATGGGATCATCCAGAAAGATATCCGCAAACCGTACGATGTAAGAGAAGTGATCGCAAGGGTAGTGGACGGATCCAGATTCCAAGAATTCAAAAAATATTATGGAACTACCATTGTTACCGGCTTTGCGAATATATACGGAAAGACAGTAGGTATCATTGCAAACAACGGAGTTTTATTCTCCGAAAGTTCTTTGAAGGCAGCTCATTTCATCCAGCTTTGTAACCAAAGGGAGATCCCTTTACTCTTCCTACAAAACATCACAGGTTTTATGGTAGGGAAGAAGTATGAAAACTCTGGGATCGCGAAAGACGGCGCCAAAATGGTAAACGCAGTCTCCACTTCCGTTGTTCCAAAATACACTGTGGTGATCGGCGGCTCCTACGGAGCGGGAAATTACGGAATGTGCGGCCGGGCATTCGGACCTAGATTCTTATGGATGTGGCCAAACGCTCGAATTTCCGTGATGGGAGGTGAACAGGCTGCAAATGTTCTTCTCACAGTAAAACAGGAACAATTGGAGAAGGAAGGAAGATCTCTCTCCGATGCGGAACAGGCAGAGTTCAAAAGACCTATATTAGAAGATTATGATAATCGTTCTTCTTGTATCTATTCTACTGCAAGACTTTGGGACGATGGTGTCTTGGATCCTGCCCGTACGAGGGAAGCTTTAGGTTTGGCATTGTATTCCGATCTTTCCCCTAAAGGTATAGAGCCTTCTTACGCGATCTTCCGGATGTGATTTTTCTTCCGAAAGATTGGTACCTAAGTATAGGTTTTCACTTTTAAAATTTATTTTTCCGGCAGATCCCAAAAATCTGCCTAATAAGTACGCAAACTGCTAGACTCGGCCGGGAAGTTATCTCCTAAAACTAGGAAAAAATCTGCCTCCGTTAGAAATTTAGGTCCGGCTTTCTAGAGAAAACCTCATATAAACCCTTTCAGATTCCTATTCTGCTTTTTTAATCTTTTTTTAGATTAATTTTTAATTCAGGTACTCTTCTTGCATTATTTGGAATAAACATATTTTCGAGATGAGATTTGAGAAAATGAAAATTGCCCAAAAACTTATCGCGCTCTTGATCTTAATCGCTCCAGTACTGATCTGGGGTCAAGACGCTACACCAGCACCAGAAGCCGCTCCTGCTGCTCCTACTTTAGATAAAGGGGATACCGCATGGATGATCGTGGCTTCCACTTTCGTGTTCTTTATGATCCCAGGACTCGCGCTGTTCTACGGCGGTATCGTAAGATCTAAGAACGTTCTTTCAACAATGATGCACAGCTTTGTTGCGATTCTTGTCTTAACTATCCAGTGGACAGTATTCGGATACAGCTTAGCATTTTCCGGTGATAGTCCGTTTTTCGGCGATTTTCAACTTCTATTGTTGAATGGGATTACCGACGAAACATTGGAAGGAACCATCCCGAAATACATTCACTTCCTTTTCCAAGGAATGTTTGCGCTTATCACTCCGGCCCTGATTTCCGGTGCGATCGCAGAAAGAGTGAAACTTTCCGGTTATATCGTATTCATTCTGGCATGGTCTACTTTGGTTTACGATCCAGTCGCACACTGGGTTTGGTCAGCTAACGGTTGGCTTTTCAAAAAGACCGCTCTGGATTTCGCAGGTGGAACAGTAGTTCACTTGATCTCCGGTATCGCAGGTTTGGCTGCGGCAATCGTATTAGGAAAACGTAAAGGAGAAGGCCCTGCCCTTATCGCTCCGAACAATTTGACCTACACTCTTATCGGTGCGGGATTCCTTTGGTTCGGATGGTTCGGATTTAACGCAGGTTCCGGTCTCGCTACAAACGGTCAGGCTGCAAGAGCTTTCGTTGTAACTCTGGTAGCTCCGGCAACTGCGGGTGCAGTTTGGTTACTGATCGAATATCTTCATACTAAAAAAGCTACCGCTCTTGGAGCAGCTTCCGGAATCGTTGCCGGTCTGGTTGTGATCACTCCTGCTGCAGGTTTTGTCGACGCTACAGGCGCATTGATCATGGGAGCATTAGTTTCTCCGATCTGTTACGGTGCGATCCTTCTGAAAGGTAAACTTGGATACGACGACTCTTTGGACGCTTTCGGAATCCACGGCGTTGGTGGAGCTATAGGTGCTATCCTTACAGGTGTATTTGCGCTTGCGAATTACATTCCTGAAGGAGTCACTCGCGGAGACCAGATTATCGTTCAGATCATCAGCGTTGTAGCAACCGGTGCTTACTCTATCGTAGTATCCTTGATCTTAGTGTTTATCATCGAGAAGACGATCGGATTTAGGATTTCCGAAGAGAAAGAGATTGCTGGACTCGATTCCGAGATTCACGGAGAAAAAGGTTATATTATATAACCTTTTGGATTTATACATTAAGTAAAGGAGAGCATATGAAATTAATCGTAGCAATTATCCAGCCCCATAAACTGGAAGAGGTTAAAGCGGAGCTTACTAAAAATGAAATTTATAGACTTACCGTAAGCGACGTGCAAGGCTACGGGCAGCAAAAAGGTAAGACTGAAGTATTCCGTGGACATGAATACCAAGTAAACCTTCTTAGAAAAGTAAGATTGGAGATCGCGGTAAACGACGAGTTCGTAAAGCCTACCGTTGACGCTATCTTGAAAGCTGCCAAAACCGGTGACGGAAAGATCGGAGACGGAAAAATTTTGATCCTTCCTTTGGAAGACGTGATCCGGATTCGCACCGGAGAAAGAGGAAGCTCGGCGATTTAATTCTTCCCCAATACGAGTCGAAACTAGCTTCGGGGTCGGTGGATTTACCGACCCCATTTTTATGTACAGGGCAAATATCGCCTGTTTTTTGTTAGACGATCCGATCCTAAAAGAGTATATCTAATCCGTGCGTCTTATGATTAGATTTCTAAAATACTTCTCTGTAGCACTTTATACGACATTCTTGTTAGGATGTTTTTCAAATTACCAATCCGCATATGTAAATAATGGAGCCGGTCTTAGGATACGTTCCGCTCCAAAACTTTCTTCCGAAAAGATGGGAACAGTTCCTTATAAGGGAGAAGTAAAAATCGTAGAAAAGGACCAAAGATTAGCTCATATAGATGGGTTCGAAAATTATTGGTATAAGATCAAAAGTGAAGAAGGAGAAGGGTGGGTTTTCGGAGGATATTTAAGCTTTAAACATCCGGATTTTTTACCTCCGGGATCCAATTCCTATACTGGACTAGTATATCATAATCCTATCCAATCCTTAAAATTGATCCGCACTCATATCATAAATGAGAATCTCTATCTAAATATTTACCAAGCAGATCCAAAGCATATCTTCGCGTTTTTAGAAAGAAAGAATCAGATCTCGGAAAATTTAACCGAATGGAGAATATTGCATGCGATCACTTTGGACATTCCTCAAAAAGACGAAGAGATATTAAATAGAGTCACTGCCCAATGTTTTACTCCCGGGTTGGATGGAAAAGAGATCATACTTGCGATCTTAAAAATACAAATGCACAAGACTGGTGTGACGATGGGAAACCATTACGAATTGGCATTAGATAGGCTCAAAGTCCGCAAAGCTTGGACTCTAAGCGAAGATGAATCTTTCCTTCAGCCGGTTTTGAGAACGAAAGGGATAGAATGTACGATCTTTGATCCAGGGAATCAGCTGAAAGCAATTTCGGAGTAAAGGTCCCGATCCCGTCCGGAAGAGGCCGCTCAATCTCTCGCAGGAAGCAGGTAAAACCGGGAGATCCAAATGACCCCTGAAAAATAATCCTATAACTTTAATCTGACGAAACTATCTCTACCCGAAAGATCTTTTTTTAGATCCGCTTCGGAGTATCCTAGAGAAAGTGCGGTATCTTTTAACCAGCCGGAATAGCGAGGGTGGGTTTCCAAATACAATCTACCTTGCGGTTTTAGTTTAGCCTTCGCTTCCGTTAGGATCTTTGTATGAAACTCTTGGAAATCGGAGACGAATAATGCAAGATGAGGTTCATATTCTACTACGTCCGGCATGATAGTCGCTTTATCAGCCTCAGGAATATATGGCGGATTGGAAACTATCAGATCGAATTTAGTTTCGCTCGGAATTGGGGAGAGCAGATCCCCGTGATATACTTCGAAATTTTTTTCCGTATTTAAGATTTCTTGAATATTCTTTCTATTGATCTCCAAGGCAGATTCGGAAGCATCCGAAAACGATACATTCCATTCTTTTCTGGCTTTGGCAAGGCTAATCCCGATACAACCGCTTCCCGAGCAAAGGTCCAGAACTTCTAAACTGTTTTCTTTGTCGGGATATTCTTCTAATACCCAAGCGACCAATTCTTCCGTCTCCGGTCTTGGGATAAGTACCGATTCGTTTACATGGAATTCCGAATCGAAGAATGCCTTTTTTCCTATGATATATGCGGTAGGTCTAAATTTGGATCTTTGGACGATCCTTTCTCTGTAATCGTCTTTTTCGGATAAAGAAAGCGGTCTTTCAAAATCGATATAGAGTTTGACTCTTTGGATCTTGAGTAGGTCTGCGAGTAATATCTCCGCGTCCAATCTAGCGGAAGGTATGTTTTTCTTTTTTAAGAATTCTTCCGATTTCTTGAGTAGGTTCAGAACGTTGTCTTGGGAATCTGCCATGATTTGATGGTGGCCCCGAGAGGATTCGAACCTCCGACCAAAAGTTTAGGAAACTTCTGCTCTGTCCACCTGAGCTACGGGACCTTTATCTTTAGAACGCGGATATTCGGTTAAGAAGGTTTGCGCTTCTGAGAGACTATTCTCTGGAAGTCGTTAATATTGTGAATTACGATTTTATCGGAGTAGATCTCGATTTTACCGCTTTTAGCGAATTGGTTCACTACTTTTTGGACCTCTCCCACCGGCTGGGCGCACCAATCTGCCACATCTTCTACTGTGACGTTGAGCACAACCTCTTTGAATTCGGTGTGAGTGTGCATCTTTTCATACAACATTAAGAATACGTCTGCTACTTTTCCGATGATATCATCCAGTAATAGGATGAGTAACCTTCGTTTTGCGTCGTAAATCCTGACGGAGAATATTGTGAGGATCTTGAGCGCAAGTGTAGGGTTCTTGGTCATCAAAAGCTCGAAGTTTGCTCTATTAAAGTTGAGAACTTTCACTTCCGAGATTGCGATCGCTGTAGCACTTCTGGGTTGTTCTTCTAAGATCGCCATCTCTCCGAAGATATCTCCTTGTTCCAAGATATCCAGAGTTTTGATGGAATTTCCGACGGTTTTGGTGATCTTTACTTTTCCGGCTTGGATCAGAAAGAAATCGTTTCCGGGTTCGTTTTCGCAGAATATGATCTGGTTTGGTTCGAAAGTTTTTCCGAACTTTGAGAACATCGACTCGAGCATTAAATCCATTTAGGCGCTGAGCTCCTTTGCTTTTTGGCGAGCCTTTTGGGAGAGACTGTCTCTTTCCGGAGGAAGTAACGCTACCTTTCCGAATAACATTCCCGCTCTCTGACGATCTCCCTGTTGTTCCGCGATCTCTGCCAAATGAAATAAAGACTCTTTCACCGATTCCCCGGACGGATGTTTTTTAATATAAGCGGAGAATGTATTACTCGCAGTGTCCAAATTGTTCAGCTTTAAGAAACAAACCCCCATTTGGAAAAGTGCATTGTCTACGAGCTTCTTCTCACTATCGTATTTGAAATCTGTTCGGACCATCAGGTCTTTGAAGATAGCAGCAGCTTCTTCGAATTTTCCTACATTCAAGAAGGTATGAGCTCGGTTATAAAGAGAAGTAATCGTATTGTCCGTGCCTGCGCCCAGATTCGTTTTCTCCGCTGCAGGTTTCATAATATTCTGCAGATTTTCCTGGGACATAGGCGCCCTGGTAGAAGCAGCGTCGTAAACCAATGGAGGCATATTGATCGGGTAAGGTGTGCCTTTTCTTGCAAGATCCTGCAGTTCGGTTGCTCTTCCCGCATAAGGCCCACTAGGATAATGTTCTAAGTATTTTCCGAATCCGTAAGCTGCGTGTTCGAAGTTATTGTTTTTATAAAAAACTTCGGCTACGTTCATTAACTCGAACGCAGGATTCCTCGCTTCTGCCTGGCCCAAGATCTCTCTCAATTTTTTGTGGACCAGTCGCAATTGGCTGGAGAATACCTTCATCATCTTTAAGATGAGATGAGTTTTTTCTGCGACGAATGTTTCGAAGTCTGAAAGTTTGAAAACTAGGACTGTGGCTCCGCCAACAACCTGAGCAGTTTCTTCCCTAGGATACTTTCCGAGTGCGGATTTGACTCCGAAAAATTCTCCCAGTCTTACGTCTTCTTTTACTTCGTAACCGGAATCGATCGCGGTGTACGTGAGAACGACTCGACCTTGTCTGAGGACGTAAATATCCTCCGATCGATCTTTCTCGAAGTAAATAATAGAACCGCCTTTATAAGTTCGGATTATGGGCCCAGCCAAGACCGTTACCTTCCACTCTAAATCTCACCCGACAGGAAAAAATGCCAAATCCTTTTTGTAACCAAGGGCCCGGGTGACCGATTCTAGCAACCCTAGGGGGTCTCCTGCAAGGTATTTATCGGTTCCGGCGATCTTAATTTCGCGCCCTGTCACACCAGTTTCGTCAAAAAAATCTTTCAAAGAAAGGTCGCCGTAGGAAGGTTTTCCGTCCTTCACTACCAAACGTACGGACTTAAGATCCGCAGAGCAGAGAGTTTGGTAGGCGTCCTCTTTTTCGGAAGAAAGAACTAATAGATCCGCCTTTTTTCCGATTTCCAATTTGCCTAGATCGTTCTCTACCCTAAGAGCCTTTGCGGGATTTTCAGTGACCATCTTAAAAACAATTTTAGGATCCAATTCTTTTCCGTATTCTTTGGCAAAAAAATCCCGAGCGGATTTGATTTCTTGGAAAATATTTATAGACCCGGACATCGGAGAATCGGTGCCTAAACTCACATTGATCCCTGCTTCCAGGATTTCTCGGATCGGTGCTGTCTTGCCGAACATAAATAGATTGGATTCAGGGCACCAAACCAGGTTTGCCTTCGTTTTGGAAACGGTTTTGATATCTTCTCCATCGAAAGCGATCCCATGAACGAGTACTGCGTTTTCTCCTAAACAACCCAGAGCGTTTAGCTCTCTCAGGGCATTTTTGGATTCTTCGTCGAATCCTTCCGAGATATGGGTCACAAAAGGAAGGTTCCCTTCTTTTGCTCTCGCGTATTCTATTTGAGGCCCGTCTCCCCAGCCAAGAGAATAAGAACAAATACTATGGGCCAGAGTAAAACGTTCCAGGATACGAATTGGAGATTTGTCTAGAAAAGGTTTTTGGACGAAGTGGGGAATATGATCCAAAACGGATGTCACACCGCTGATCAGATTTTTATACGAGCCTAATAGATAGAGCTGCTCCGGCTCAAGCTGTTGTCTTTCCGCATATACTACGGATGACTTTAGATCATTGTCCCAGGGAAGCCAGTTCAAATAGGGACGGTTTGTTCCAACCTTAGGAAGATAGGTGCCAAGAAGATGGTCGTGGGCGTTGATCAGTCCTGGATAAACGAAATTGCCCCTTAGATTGATCCGGATCGGTAAAACGTCTTTAGGGACCCCGGGAGAGATAGAAGAGATCCTTCCGTCTTTGATACGGATAGTCGCGTTCTCCATTACTCCTTGGGGGGTTACGGCCTTAGAATTTACGATTTCCCATTCCATTTAATTGCAAAAACCTAATATACTTAATAGCCGCGATCAGTATTTTAAAAGTGGGATCGGATCCACTGCCTTGGCGCCTTGGTTGATCTGGAAGTATAGCCCTTTGCCTTCTTCCAATTCACCTAAGGAATCTCCCGTTTTTACCGTTTCGCCTTCTTTGACGGAAACGGATCTGAGATTTGCATATACGCTGGAGTATCCGCCCTTATGCTCTAAAATAATATATTTCCGGTAACCGTCCATTTGGTCCAGTACAACTACTTTACCGGAACGGACCGGATGTACGTCTTTATGTCTGCTTGCCTTAAACAGAACTCCCTTGTTCGGATAATAAGATAGATTAGAATAAGGAAGAGAAACAGGAGGAAGTACTTTTAACGGAGAACGGAACTTAGGAGCTGCAGAGGAAGTATCCTCAGGTAAATTTTTTTCGATCTTAGAAGAATAGGATAGATTTTGGGGGATTTTCAATTTTTCTCCCGCCTTCAAACCTTCGTTTTCTTTTTTCCCGTTCCATTCTAAAAGCATTCTCCAATCCAGTTTGTATTTTTGGGAGATAGAAAATGCGGTCTCCTTCGGTTGGACAGTATGGATCTTTAATGGAGTTCCTGCGGAGTTGATCCTAGAGGGAAAAAAGATGAGCAACATTGCGAAACATATCAGACGAATGAAATGAAGCTCCCGCATACTCTAAAATATCGGCAAATTTTGTTCCCCGCCAAAAAGAAAAGGGAGCCGGATCGGCTCCCTTTTTCCCAAAAAGAAGGGTCTTTTGAAAGATCAATCTTCGTCTTTGGAGTTCGGTTTGTATTTTTTCATCAATTCTTCCGCTACGTTTCTTGGAACAGGAGCGTAACGAGAGAATTCCATAGAGAACTCCGCCTTTCCTTGGGTGGAAGAACGGATCACGGTAGAATACCCGAACATATCGGAAAGAGGAACTTCCGCTTCCACTTTGCAATATCCGTCTTGCTCAGTGGTGTTTAGGATCATTCCTCGTCTTTGGTTCAAGGAAGCAAGGATTGGACCTTGGAATTCCGCAGGACCGTCAACTTCTACTCTCATGATAGGCTCGAGGATCTGAGGATTTGCTTTGCTGAATCCTTGGCGGAATGCATAGCGTCCTGCGATCTGGAAGGCCATATCGGAAGAGTCCACGTCGTGGTAAGAACCGTCGTTGATGGTCAGTTTTACTCCGATGATAGGGAATCCGATCATACTTCCACGATCCAAACAACTTCTGAATCCTTTGTCTACGGAAGAGATAAATTCGCGAGGGATCGCTCCACCCACTACGCTGTTTACGAATTCGTAATTCTTATCTTCTTCCAATGGGATAGGCTCGATGAATCCCGCAACACGACCGAACTGACCCTGACCACCCGTTTGTTTTTTGTGGGTATAATCGAAGTCCGCGCGGCTTGTGATAGTTTCACGATACGCAACCTGAGGAGCGCCTGTGATCAGCTCCACTCCGTATTCCCTTTTCATCCTTTCGATATAAACTTCGAGGTGAAGTTCTCCCATCCCTTTGATGATGGTTTGTCCGGATTCTTGGTCTACGTGAGTTTGGAACGTAGGATCTTCCTTGGTAAAGCGGTTGAGAGCTTTTGCCAGGTTGTTCAAGTGTTTAGATTCTTTAGCCTCGATTGTAAGAGAGATTACCGGAGCCGGAACGAACATGGATTCCATGGAAACGTTCATTTTTCCGTCGGTAAAAGTATCCCCGGAAGCACAATCGATACCGAATAATGCGATGATATCACCCGCTTCTGCGTAGTCGATATCTTCCATCTCGTCGGAGTGCATACGGCATAGACGACCAACGTTATGTTTCTTGTTGTTGGACATGTTATAGATGGTCATACCTTTTTGGATCTTTCCTTGGTAGACACGAACATAAGTCAACTGGCCGTAACGTCCGTCCTCGAGTTTAAATGCGAGGCAAACGAGAGGTTTGTCTTTATCGGATGGTAAAACTACTTTTTCGGATTCGTTTTTAACGTCCAAAGCGGAGTTTACTACATCCACAGGAGAAGCGAGATAATCCAAAACTCCATCTAGAAGTTTTTGAACTCCTTTGTTCTTGAAAGCGGAACCCATAAAAACCGGGGTCAGTTTCAAAGAGATCGCTCCGTTGCGGATCGCAGTTTTGATCTGCTCTACTGTAGGCTCTCCTTCCAGCATAGCTTCAGTCAATTCGTCTGAGAACATAGAAGCTGCATCTAAGAGTTCTTCTCTCTTCTTTTGGGCTAGCTCTTGTAATTCTGCAGGAATCTCTTTTTCAGTGATTTCCATTCCGTCTTTTCCTTCGAAATAAACGGCTTTCATCGTAACTAGGTCAACAATCCCTGCTAAGTCTCCTTCGAGACCGATTGGAATTTGGACTGGAACAGCATTATGCTTTAATTTCTCACGTAATTGGTCGATCACGCGGAAAGGATTCGCTCCTGTACGGTCTAGCTTATTAATAAAAGCTACACGAGGAACGTTATAACGGCGCATCTGTCTGTCCACAGTAATGGACTGGGACTGAACTCCGGAAACTCCGCAAAGAACTAAGATAGCGGAATCCAGAACCCGTAGGGAACGTTCTACCTCTACGGTAAAGTCAACGTGGCCCGGAGTATCGATGATGTTGATAGTATAACCTTTCCACTGGCAGTAGGTTGCTGCGGATTGGATAGTAATCCCTCTCTCGCGCTCCAATTCCATACTGTCCATTTTCGCGCCGACACCATCTTTACCGCGAACTTCGTGGATCGCGTGGATACGGTTAGTATAGAATAGAATCCTCTCGGTCAGAGTGGTTTTCCCTGAATCGATATGGGCGGAAATACCGATGTTCCTAGTTTTTAGGAGTTTTTCGGTGGGTTTGAAGTCCGCAACTGCAGTGCTCATTAGAGTCCTCTTTAAAAGTTCACACGTAAGTTCTTTACTCCCTTTAACAGAGCAGAATAAAAACTTTACGCGGATACTAATCTGACTGGGTTCCCTAGGTAAAGGAACCCTAATTCTTACCAATTTTCTGAAAGGGGCGTGTTTGTAAAGATCGTTTCCAAGAATAGGTGCCCGATGCTTGTCTTTAGAACCTTTTCTTGAATAAAATACGGATTATAATTTCATTCTGATTTCAGGAACGATCCGGGTTTGTTTCCCGGACTAGGAAATTCATTGCCCGGGTTTGCCGGGGTCAAAATAGTTTCTGGAAGGGCAGTTTTTCCCTTCTGCATGAGCCCATACAAATTCCTAAAACGAAATGTAAACCGAATTGCCCGGGCGTTTTTGCTACTATCGGTAGCAAGGATACTTTGCCTAGCGTTTGCAGGAGCGATCTTGGTTGGGTCATTTATGATCTTCGCTTCGGAGGAAGGTAGGATCTCCTACGCGGATTCTTTCTACGTGGCCGCTTCCGCCATTTGTGTTACCGGATTGACCACGGTTAGTATCAGTGAGCTGGCATTTTCCACCCAAGTAATCATTATGTTCTTATTCCAGATCGGTGGATTGGGGATTATTACATTTACGGTCCTTGTAGGGATCTTAGTAGTTCGAGGACTTTCCAGAAGTACCCGGATCGCTGCGTTCGTATTCGAGGCAATCGACTCTCACGAATCCGCAGACGGGAAGAGCAAGAATGCACCTTATGTTCGAAGGATCTTATTATCAATTTTGAATATATCCGTATCGATAGAATTGTTGGGCGCATTCTTATTGTATTGGGCGATGCCGGAAGATCTAAGCGGATTGCCCGGAGATCCGAATCGGGTCTTTTTAAGTTTATTCACTGCGGTTTCCGCATTTAATAACGCGGGATTTTCGATTGTAGACGATCTTACATTCTTATCCAGAGAACCACTTTCTCTTTTAGTGGTGGAAAGTTTAGTGGTGATGGGGGGTATAGGTTTTCCCGTTATCTTATTCTTTGAAAAAACTTTACTCGAGGCTTTCCGGAACGTAATGCATCGGGTAGAGGTCGTCATGGAAACCTATCTGATGTCCCGCGCATTAGAAGAAGGTAAAGAACCTTCTTGGATCTATCTCATTCTGATCCGTATGTCTTTCTGGGCGGAAGAAAGACTCGCTCTTTATAGAATGGCGCTTAAGGGTGAAGCGAATAGGATCCAGATGAAACTCTTACTTTATGGAACTTTAATATTGGTCCATGTGGGCGGGATCGGGTTTTTATTATCCGAATGGGACAATCCCGAGACGATCGGAAAATTCGATTTCGTAGATAAACTATTCAACTCCTTCTTCCTTTCCGTATCCTCCAGAACTGCCGGATTTAACACGTTCGATATTTCCGAAATGAGAAGTCCTACCTACGTTCTTCTTTGTTCTTTGATGTTCGTGGGGGGCGGTCCTCAGGGAGCAGCGGGCGGTATTAAAATCACAACATTCGTAATTTTATTAATGTATCTAAGGAACGTGATCAATCCTCAAGCGAGAGTAACGATCATGGGAGAAGAAGTTTCTAAAAACTCTATCGCTATTTCTACTCGGATCTATTTTTTAGCTACGATATCCATCGTATTCTTTATGCTGGTGATCACGATCGCAAACGGACATAGGCACGGGATCGAGGAAATATTTTTCGAAGTCATGTCCGCTTTCGGTACTGTAGGATTAACGAAAGGATTAACTCCCTATATCACTGGAGTGGAAAAGTTCTTATATCCTTGTATTATGTATGTAGGAAGAGTAGGAGTATTTACTCTTCTGATCGCATTTACGGGCCATTCAGGATTAGGGACTTTGGGAGCGCAAGACGACGGAGTCAAGATCCAAGTAGGATAACTCTGTTGTTTTAGGAAAGCTGATGAGCTTCCGCCAACTTGAAGTAATAAATATAACGATCCATCTTTAGGTCATGAACTACTGAGATGAGCTCATAACCTAATGCTCCTAACGGATCGAACGCATCTTGTGTCAAAGGATCTTTACTTTCCACGATCTTGTATGTGATTTTCCTATGCATAGTGGAAATTTGATAAGCTAACAAAGAGTAATCGTAAAGCTTAAAATTAAAAAGTGAAGATATAGATTTTAGTCCTTTCAGACTAGTTTTTTGATTTTGTCTCTTGTGGAATGTATAGGCCAAAACCTGAGGAATCTCTTCCCTTTTTGAAGCCAAAATTCCCTTGCAAGCCTTCTATTTCAGATCAATCTGGCCCCTAAAGCGAACTGATTTCGGGAGAGAGAATGTTATTTTCCTATATAAAACTTTTAAGACCCCACCAATGGATTAAAAATATCATCCTATTTGCTGGGATCATATTCGGGAAAAAATTAGGAGACCTGGAATCGGTAGAAAGGGCAATTTACGCGTTTTTTCTATTTTCACTCACCGCAAGTTGCCAATACGTTCTAAACGATTTTCTGGATAGAAAGGAAGATGCACTTCATCCCGAAAAAAAGCATAGGCCTCTCGCTTCCGGAGCAATTTCTCCTACTATAGCGCTTTTACTGACGGCAATTTTACTTTCTATAACCTTAGTCCTGTCTTTCAAACTGCAACCCGAGTTTTTCTATTGGGTCGCTGGTTATCTCATCTTCAATATCGTTTATAGCCGCTTCCTAAAACATATGGTCATTCTAGATGTGATGAGCATTTCTTTCGGATTTGTGGTAAGAGCGATCGCAGGTTCAGTAGTAGTAGGAGTGAGTTTCTCTTCTTGGTTGCTTCTCTGCACATTCATGTTGGCTCTGTACTGGGGATTCGGAAAAAGAAGAGGAGAGCTTATCATCCTGGAAGAAGGAGCCAAAGGTCACAGAAAGATCTTGGAAGAATACTCCGTCAATTTTCTAGATCTGATGATGGGGATCGTCGCCACTATGACCTTGGTAACATACGTTATGTACGTTACTAGTCCTCATACGATCGAAAATTTAGGCACGGATAAAATGGTATATACCATCCCGATCGTAGTCTACGCCATCTTTAGATCCTTGTATATAATCTATATCAAGAACATGGGCCATAATCCTACTAAGGCTATTTTGACCGACTGGGGTGTCCTTGTGGCGGGATTTTTATGGCTTTTGTTAGTTGTCTGGATCATGTACTCTGGTTCCGGACAAAGTCTTCCTTTTCACTTATAGTCTAGGTCTAACTAAGGCATGAACAAAAATGTAAAGGCAGGATTGCAGTATGGAGGAGCGTTAGCCCTTCTACTTTCTGCGACTTTTTTTCTCGCCTGGTTTAGAGCCTTGGATACGGAACCTGTAGTAAGTTTGGATGGAAAAGAATTCAGGACACCTATAGGTGAAAAAGCGAATATAAAAGGTAAGACTACGGTAGTATATTTCTGGGCGACTTGGTGCGGAGTTTGTAATACAAATCTGCCTCTAGTCAAATGGTATGCATCCACACTCAAAGATCAGAATCATTTTGCATTTATAAGCGTAGAAGAAGGAGAAAATTCCTCCGCTCTCAAAGACTATCTCGAAAAACAAGCGGTGGATTTTCCGGTGATCGTAGGAAACCCGATGTTACTTAGAGATTGGGGGATCAGAGGTTATCCTAGCTTTTATATTTTGGACGGAGAAGGAAAGGTCAGATTCGCGGAATCCGGAATTATGAGCCCATTGGGTATGTTCCTAAGACTGATCTGGGCAAGAATTTTCTGGTCCTGATCGTGCTAAAAGTTTTCAGTCTTACTTCTCATCTTTGAATTTCTGACCCAAAATTTCCGATAATCAATCCGATGGACTCGTACAAACCGAAACCACTCTTAAACAAATCGGAACTTAAACAGATTAAACGTTCCAGGACTCGGGTTCACGGCCAAAAAGTAATCACAGATGACGTCAAAAAGTTAAAATCGCTGAGCGTCACTCCCGATCTACCGGAAGAAGAATTAGTAAATTATTATAAAGAACCGATCTGGATAGAATATTATATCCCAAGAGAATCCAGATTTGCTTATGAGATCAAATATCTTTATGTTTATCTTGTGAACTCGGAGCCTAGACCAGCTCCGATGGATTCTATCTTAAGAGAGGCTTTAAAGAACGATCAGTTTGTGGACTTGCTAGAGGTCGCAAGGCTTCATCCAGAAAAGGAAAAACTGATCCGAACTTCTTATACGAATTCTTGGCCGTTCTTCGAATCCATTTCTAACGGATTTCAACAGTACCAACAAACCAAGGACCCTTATTACTTAAGAGTTCCTCTGTATCATACTGAAAATCTAATGAAAAGAGAACCTTCTCTTTCCACTTTAGAGTTCACCGGGAACTTTTTTATTCATAATCTGAATTGGCTAATTAGAAGATTAAATCGAGGCGGAAAAGAATTTTCCTTAGAAGATGAGACTATCTCCGTTTTGATCAAAAGAAGGAACGAATACTGGGAGAAAAAAAATCTTCCGGCAGACGAGGATTTCGATCTGTTTGCCGCTCTATTTTACGAGCAGGCGTTTCCTAATAGAGGTCTGGAAGAAATAGAAGCAGCGGAACTTCTGGACGAAGATTAATTCCTACATACTTCATCAAAAAAAGAATGCGATTTTTTACCGACTTGTAAGTCTAAGAATTACAGGGGAAAGGCATTGGAAACTAGTATCTCAATTTATTCGGACGTAGTTTGTCCTTGGTGTTATATCGGCAAAAAAAGATTGGAGAAGGCGATTGAATCTTGGGAATCCGATCATCCCGAAGATAAGATCAAAGTAGAATGGAAACCATTCCAATTAAACCCCGATCTTCCTGAACAAGGAGAAGATAGAGAAGCCCATATGGTCAAAAAATTCGGTTCTCTGGATAGAGTAATAATGATGACCCAAAGGGTTTCCGATCTCGCAAAAGAAGACGGTTTACAGTTTGCTAATATTCTGCAAGGCCATCAACCGAATACATTTTTACTACATGCTCTTATCCGAAAGGCCAGAAATTACGGAAAGGAAGCAGAACTCGCCGAAGTATTTTTCGAAAAGTTTTTCTCGGAGGGGAAAAATCTTTCTGACGACTCTATCATCTTGGAAAGTTTAGCTCAGGTCGGAGTTCCGGCATCCGAATTAGAGGAAGTTCGTAAGGATACTTCTCTTCTAGCCCAAATAGAAGCAGAAGAGAATGAAGGTAAGATGCTGGGAGTAACCGGTGTACCTTTCTATATATTTAACGATAAATATGCGGTTTCAGGAGCACAGCCTGTAGATCTGTTTTTACAGGTGTTTGGAAAGTTACAATCGGAAGCGAGCGCTTAGGCAGAGATCTCAGTTCCTCTATTGGCTCCTTCTCCCATCCATAAAAATAAACGGCGGATCCTGTACAAATAGGCAGCTTCCGCCCTTTCTAACATTCCGTCCGGAACGTTAGGAAATTCATATTCCCTGATGTTTCTGGGACTTCCCGACCAATCGATTGCTTGGAAGAACGAATCCTTAGGGGGAGAGGCGAGAGCAAGCCTATCTCTCAAAAAAAGAAGAAGATCCTTATGTTCAAAGAAGGCCCTAGCGATATCCTTCAAACCGGTCGCCAAATTTTGGTACACATTTTCCTTGTTAAAATCTATCAAACAAAAGCTGAGGGGAAAATAAGGAGTTCCTAAAAGACTTTTCATTTTAGGAACAAGTTCTCTGATAGAAAATGATTCGGAGTCCAAGACTAAAACTCCAGGCTTGGTCTCCTTTAACATATTAGGAAGTCCTAATATATCTTTGCACCAATGAGCGTTCGATCCGCAGGCTCTAAGTAGGGATCTATATTTGGAAAAAAGATCCGAGCTTTGTGTGAGCACTACCATTTCCGGATGTAGAGGTTTTGAAAATTTAAAGAATGGAAATTCTTCTAATGGAAAGGAATTCAGATCGTAGATACGGTTTGCTCCGGCTCTGATAAACGAATTCTTTTCTTCTGCATCGAATCTTCCGATCAGACTAACTTCTCTAGACCAATCCCCCGCGGAACGGATATCCTCCGGACTTGCATCCTTTTTCCAAACTAAAACTTCTTTAGTGGTGGAGGGGAATCCGGAACTTCTTACCCATTCTAGATTCTCTATCCCCTTCCACTTTAATAAAGCGATTAGGAACTCTTGTTCATCCGAGCTGAGTCGGTGCAGAAGTAAGGCATCGGATAGTAAGTTCATCTCTTTACAAAGGACGGGTTTTTTCCTTGACCTTGGGGATTTTCGTCCGATCCTAGAATTGGTGCATTGCGGAAAACCCGCAACTAGAAAGGGGAATCGGAAAGAAAAACAAGTTTGCCTTCCTGGCGAACTGCTTTTGCGGGCTTGTCCTGAAAGCGTTGATTACGAGTAAAAACCAAGAATGAAAGTTCTGAAAAGATACGCAAACAGAAGGCTGTACGATCCCGAAACCAGCAAAACGATTACTCTAGAAGATGTCGCCGAGATGATTATCGCAGGCGAAGAGATCAAAGTGATCGATAATATGAGCGGTCAGGATATCACTCCTAAGATACTCGGCCAGACATTTCTTAAGGTAAGTTTGGGTCAGAGAAACGAAGAATTTTCCAACTACATGCTTTCCGCACTGATCCGAGAAACTGGCAAAGATATCAGCGCATTATTTGGCCGTTTGGTCTTGGGAGGAATAGGTCTTGCCTATCTAACCAAGGAAAAGATGGACAAGATCTTGCAAAGTATGGTGGCCTTGGGCGAACTTAGACTGGAAGAGGTCAAAGGTTACCGCGAGGACCTACTCACCCATTTGGCCCAAAGAGCGAGCGAAAACAGCGAACAGATCCAGGAAGACCTTAAAAAAGTGGGTCGAGAATTGGAAGAAGGCGGTGAAAAGGAATTGGCTGTCGAGGATCTATCGGAGAAAATTCGCAAGATTGCGGAAAGAGTCAAGGAAACCGAGTCCTTATAATCGGATTTGCGGCCTCCTAAAGTTAAGATCGACCTTACCAAATCCGATAAACAACATAGGGGGAACCCATGTCGACCTTAAGAATCCTAGTCTTCGGAATCATATTATCACTAACTACTCAGATCTCCGCAAAGGAAATGATCTATGAGAAGTTGGACCAATTGTTTTACGACCAAGTCGAAAAATTGCAGAGTGGCAATCTAGAAGAACGGATCCAGGCTGCGGATTATCTAAAATTCGTAAGCAGTAAACTGGCTGTTCGTCCTCTTCTGAAGGCGTTAAAAGGAAATGTAAATGTTCCTAAGTCTGAGGAAAATTCCCCGACTTTAAAATTCACCATTGCCCAAGCTCTAGGAGCAATGGAGTCCGATATTGCCGGACCGGGAATGGTGGAAGAATTTAAAAAAATTTCCGCTAACGTTCAAGAAGGCGACTACCCTGCATTCAGCTCACCGGAAGGTTATAATTTGGTGATCGCTGCGGGAGAGTTGATCCGAAATGTGGGACTTCTTCCTTATTCGAAAGAAAACCAAGAAGCGATCATAAACGCTCTAAATCATCCGAATTTTTATGTAAGAGCTTCTGCAGCGGACGGATTAAAAAATCTGAACCGTAAAGATGCACTTTCTCAATTGAACTCGGCGATCGATAAGGAAAAAAATTCTTTTGCTAAGGTTGCTATCTTAAACGCGATCGTATATATCAACCGGATCGCGAACCAAAAGTTTTATGATCTATGCGCTTTCTTAAAAGATGAATCTCCTATGGTGCGTTACAGGGCTTCTATCGCAGTGGGAGAAGTGGATCTAAAGGCGGGAGAATATTCTCTCAGAGAAGCGTTACTCGTCGAACACGACAAAATGGTAAGAGAGCAGATCAAAAAAGACCTGGCGAGTGTGACCGGATTTAAGATGCCTGCGAATACTATCTTATTCACCGATTGATATTTTTTAATCGTCTCATTGAAGTAAAAAGCCTCCGATTTCGGGGGCTTTTTTATTTTTAGGAAGGGGAAGGAAGGGAGTAAATAAAACCCCTGGGAGATACTGGGATCGAACCAGTGACCTCTACCATGTCAAGGTAGCGCTCTAACCAGCTGAGCTAATCCCCCGGTAATAGTCAGTATTTAGTCCTATAGCTCAGCGTAAAGCCTTTGTTGTCTCTAAAGCTTCCAGGAAGAAGTTTCCATCTTCTCCGACAGAAAGCTCCTCTCCGCATTTTTAGAAAAAGAAGAAGGTCTGGCGAATCCAAAATTCGCGGATTTGATTGCCGATTTTTCACAAAACGAATGTTATAAAAAAGACTTTCTGGAAAAAATTCCCTTCTTTTTCTGGCCGATTTCGAAATCGGCAAGGGTTTTCCGGGATCGGCGGGCGGATCGTTTTGCAAAGGTTTATAGTAAGTCTCACGAAACCCGAAAAAAAAGGGGAGATAGAAATGTCAGTGAAGACAGAAAAAAAAGAACGGACTATTAAACCGATCAACGGTGATTCTCCAAGCGTTCGTAAGATGGACTTTGAAGGGTTGGACCAATTATCAGATTATTATGTGGCTGGAAATTCTTTCCTAACCCATACGGTAAACGCTTACCATGTGATCTTTCCGGAAGGAGAAAGGTTTTTTATTAAGAGCGTAAAAGCTTTTGCAGATCAAGTCAAGGATCCTGCATTACAAAATAGTATTAAAGGTTTTATCGGACAAGAAGTACAACACGGAAAAGAACATGAAAAAGCTCTGGAGATGTTGGTAAAACAAGGACGTCCAGTTTCGAAGATCCTGAATTTTTATGTAAAGACCGCTTATGGATTCTTCTGGCCGGTTTTGGAATTTATCTTCGGTAAAAAGTTGAAACTTGCAGTGACCGCCGGTTTGGAACATTATACCGCTTCTTTGGGAGAAGTGACTCTAAGATTCGGACTTCATGAACAAGCGGAAGGAGAAATGAGAAACCTCCTTCTTTGGCATGCGTGCGAAGAAATAGAGCATAAGTCTGTTGCATATGATGTTCTTCAGACGGTTTCCAAAAGTTATATTCTAAGGACTTTAGGGTTTATCGTAGCTTCCATCATGTTCTGGGGTTACGCTTTCACCCTTCAGCATATGTTTATCTTTTCTGATCCGAAGATCGGATTCAAAAGATATTTTTCGGACCTTATCTCTGCGCGTTCTTATGCAAGATTGATCGTTATAGAAGTCGGAAAATTGGCGCTCTTATATTTCAAACCCGGTTTCCACCCGAACCAAACCGGCGGTTATGATCTAGCAAACGCTGCGTTAGCGACTATTTAATAGGAGAATACAATGAATACACAAAGTAAGAATAAAAATCTAAAATCAATAGATGCGAATTCTCCTACCGTTCGTAAGATGAATTTCGAAGGTCTAGAAAATTTACCGGACCATTATATCGCAAATAACTCGTTCATGACTCACACTGTGAATGCGTATCATATTCTATTTCCGGAAGGAGAAAGATTTTTTATTAAGAGTGTAAAAGCTTTTGCGGATCAAGTAAAAGATCCGGGACTTTCTTCCAGGGTAAAATCCTTTATCGGACAAGAAGTTCAACATGGAAAAGAGCATGAAAAGATCCTAGAGATCTTAAAAGGCCAAGGAAGGCCTATCACTCTTATGGAGAAGGTCTATAAATGGACTGCTTTCGGTTTTTTCTTGCCTGTGTTTGAATTTTTCTTCGGTAAAAAACTGAAACTCGCGGTGACTGCTGGATTGGAACATTATACCGCAAGTATGGCTGAAATTTCCATCCGAAATAATTTCCATGATGATGCATACGGAGATATGAGAAGTCTACTTCTTTGGCATGCGTGCGAAGAGATAGAGCATAAGTCTGTCGCATATGACGTTCTTCAGACGGTTTCTAAAAGTCATTTCCTGAGAATCATGGGATTCATCGTAGCATCCTTCATGTTCTGGGGATATGCTTTAAGCCTGCAACATTGGTTCTTAATTACCGATAAGAAAGTGGGATTCCGTAAATACTTCCAAGATATGAAGTCTGCACGTAAGATCGGAAGGATCTTATATCCGCAACTTTTCAGTGCGGCGCTTTTATATTTCAAAAAAGATTTTCATCCGGACCAAACAGGCGGATACGAGCTTGCGAATGCGGCTCTGATAACTATCTAGCACCCATCCAATCACTTTGCTCCCCGCTTCCCGTGCTCCGAAAGGAGTCGGGAGGCGGTTTTTTTCTTTAGCCTTCCAGCCAATTTTTGAGGAATGTTTGGTGTTTTACCGGATGGAACTCTGTGTATTTATAATTTGCATAACCTAATTTTGCGAAAGGATCGTCTTTCATTATTTCGCTGATCTTTTCTAAGGAGATAGATTTTGCTATGATCATTCCGCCGTTTCTTGGTTCTTTCGGTCCGGAAAGCAGAAGGGTCCCAACATCATACAAGGTTTGTAAAAACTCTCTATGAGCAGGGACCGCTTGGTCTAGTTTTTCGAGTGGTACTAAATATTCTAATTCGATCAGGAAAAATTTCATTCTGGAAATAAACTTGCCAGCTTACTTTAAAAAGCAATTCCCAATCGTTTTAGATAGAAATTTTTAGGTGGTCGCAGTTTCCAACTCAGGTTCGGACTCATCCTCGTCGTTGAACGCTTCCGAGTAGGTCATCCATTTTCCGGTATCCGGGTCCATAAGCTTACATTTGGATGTGGACTCCAAATAATCTTTCCAAATGGATTTTCTTTCCACAACGTAAGGTCCGTAATGTACTTTGATCTCTTCTAAGGCTTGGCCTAATTTATAGAAAGGGATTTTCATATGAACATGATGAGGAGAGTGAATGAAAATATTATGCATAAAAAAGTTCAGTAGTTTAGGCACATGATAATTTACTGTCCCTCTCATTTGTCCGTAAAAAGGAGTCCAGTCATTCGCGTCTTTCCAAGGAACTTCCGGACGGATGTGATGAACATATACGGTAATTCCGATGAAATAATTCCAAGAAATAAAGGGAAGAAGCCAAACTTTTAAGAAAAACCAAGTTCCAAGCCCTAAATCGAATCCGTTTGGAGTGTTCCCGCCGAAATAAAAAACCGCTCCCGCTGAACCGAATGCAAAGGTAAGCATGAGCAATTTATCTCTAAGAGCTTCTTTCATTGGAGCAGTAAAAAGGACCATTCCTTTTAGCCAGATCTCCACTAGATAATAGATGCCTCCGCCGAACGCGGACCAGGAAAGCCTATGGAATGCCTTTCTGAATATTCCGAAATTTTTATATTGTTCGGGAGTTACCGGATGCCATACGAAATCTCCCTTTAGTTTGATCGTATGTCCGTGATGGACTCGATTATGTCCATATCCCCATTGATTGTAGGCATGAAGTGAGGGAAGCATTGCGATCTGTCCGATCCAATAGGAAAGTTTTTCACTTTTGAATAAGGCGCCATGACATGCGTCATGACCGATAATAAAGAGAGAAGCGATGCTTAAGCCCGCAAATACCCAAAGAAAAGGAAGATAATACCAAGTTTCGACATTCCAAAGCAGGAACATAGTGACCGAGAAAAAAAATAGATCTCGGAAAAAATATAAGATCCCTAGATAACTAGGATTGTCGAAGCTGCTATCGGAGATAATCTCCCTTACACTTCCAAGAGTTTCTTTCATTTCTGTATTCTTTTTCATCTTTTATCCTATGTTCCTATAACTAGGAGGTTTTTTTACGGATTGTTAGATGAGAGCAGATCATATTCGCTTTGTTGCAGAAAAAAATCGGGATTCAAAATAATTCTACGATTCAAGATCTAAAGAGCGGTATATCTCTCTTAAAATAAGAGAAAAATAAGTCCTCTGCGGTTTCCCTACTTGAACCTGTCTTTTTACCTAAGATAATGAGACAATCTTTGGCTCTGGAAAGTGCAACGTATAGGACTCTATGTTCTTCTTCTCTGATTTGTTCCGGAGAATCTTTTCTGAGATTCCAGCCGTCGGCTAAATCCACGATCACAGTGTGGAATTCCAGACCTTTGGCGGAATGAATTGTGAGTAATAGTTCAGGTGGAACTCCTGCACGTAAATATTCCCTGATCCTATGATTGGAACGGCATAATATTCTCAATTCTCCTTCACTTCGCTTATACAATTCTCCCAAATAAGCGAATAACTCCGGGATCTTATCTATTTTGATCCTAGAAACGACAGCTTTTCCTTTACGATGGGCGATCACTTTCTTCTCTATTTTGTTCTTATTTTTGGAAATAGGTATGGAAGAAGTGTCTACGATCTTCGGTAGAGATCTATAATTCGTATTCAGAAATTTTCGGGTGCAGGGCCGGAACATTTCAGGAAAATTCAAAAAATTGAATATATCCGCATTCCTGAAGGAGTATATACTTTGACTATCATCTCCAACTACCAAAATTCTGGAATGTTCTGAAAGTAATCTCAAAAATCTAAGTTGTTCCGGGTCTGTGTCTTGGAATTCATCTACTAAGATCCTTTTTAAACTTTTTTTCGGACTTTCCGTCCAGGCTTCTCCGTTTTCTAGAGAATCCAAAAATATAGAGACCAAATCGTCAAGGTCCAGTTTTCCTTCTTTTCGTTTGAAGTTTTTGTAATCTTCTAATAACGGATTTTTCCAAGTTTGGGGAAAATTGGAGGGTAATGTAGAAGTTTCGATCAGAAGCCTATACGGAACTCCTCCGATAAAGTCCGATTCCTTACGGAACCATTCTCTAAAAAACCGATTTTTTTCGGAAGAGGTTAGAATGGAGGGTCTTTTGTTCTTAAAATCAGGATGCCAAGTGATCAGCGCTCTTAAACAGAATGCATGGAACGTATGAACTCTTACAGAATCTATATTAGTTTTCTTTTTGATTCTTTCTTTGATTTCACCCGCTGCTTTTCTGGTGAAACTTAGGACTAGTATTTCTTCTCCTCTTGAACCGTGATAGAGCTCATTTTGTACGACTCCTACTAAGGTGCTGGTCTTTCCAGACCCTGCTGCGGCTATTACTTGTAAAAATCTGGAACGATCTTGTATGATCTCTTGTTGAGCTTCGCTGAATTGGGAAAGGTCCATACGGAACCGTTTCCCGAATTTTATTCAGCGCGCGTAATTTTTGGAAAGAAAGGACCTTTTTCTTTATTTATCTCCGGAAGGAGGAAGATCTATAGCTTTAGGACCATCCGTCGGAGTATTTATGATCATAGGTAGAGAATCTTTCCCGGTTGGAACGAATAAAAGTTTCGTGTTCGGATTTTCGAAAGCTTTTAGTTGTATATATTGTTTTGTCAACTGGGCTGCGATCATCTTCTGAGCTTTTGCTCTCGCTTGTGCTTCGATTACCGTTGCTTGAGCGGTTCCTTCCGCTTCAATCACTGTGGATTTTGCTTTAGCTTCTGCGTGGATCACGGTGATTTCCGCGTCCTTCTTCGCTATATTGATCTCGAACTTCATCTGCTCTTGTTCTTGCTCTTTAGTAAGTTTACCTTCTATCGCAGTCAGGATGGGGCGGCTATATTCTATGTCGTCTATGATCACATCGTCTATTTCTATATGTTTTCCTCTCAGCTTTTCTCCTAACGCCTGGCGAATGTCCTGAGAGACTTTAGGTGTTTCCTTAGAGATCCTGATCATACTATACGCGGATAATGCGTTACGCACGGATGTCCTAAACTGAGGGCGTACCACTTTTTCATAATAATCCGGACCTATCTCTATCTGAAGATTATAAATTTCCGAATGTACAGGTCTCAAGATAACCGCTGCCACTACATTGATGGTCAGATCATCTCTAGTAAGGACATCTACTTTTTCCTTATAGGAAGTCCACTGGGTTTGGTACAATACTACATCGTTCCATGGGGCATAGAAATAGATTGCATTCGTTAATAAGTCCTTTTGGAGCCCGCTCGTTAAAAGGTGATATCTGAGTCCAGCCTCTCCCGGACGAATGTTCGTATAACAACCCGTTCCTGCGAGCAAGCTCATGGAAAGAAGGGCGAATAAACTCAAACTTTTTGTGAATAATTGAAACCTGGTCATATAAATCTCCGTAGGACCCGTGTTTAATTGGACCAGGTTCGGATTCGGAACGTTTCCTGTTCATACGAAATCGGAATGGACAACGATGAAAAACGAATGTACGAAACTGTACTTTTGATTTGAATTGACCTAACGGATGAAAGGCATGGAAGACAATCTCCAAGACTTGCCTAAAATCAGGACCAGATTCAGAGGGACTGTGGAATCTATTTCAACCGACCCGAATCCGGAAAAAGCAAGGATCTTGATCAAAGACATAAAACTGTTGGTTTCCGGTAGAAAGGTGATCTACGCTCAGGACTTTTATTATTCGTATCGTTTTAGAAAGCAAAATTTGAAACAGGGGGATCCTGTAGAATTCGACGCCAGGATTCGACCCGACAAAAGAGGAGTTTCCTCCGGAAAAATCCGATTAAATTATCCTACAAAAATTTATAAACAGGGCCCGGACCAAGCAGGCCTATTTCCGGAAGTACGCTCTAACATTTGACTTCCCCGCCAGGCCCTTGAATCTGACTTTCGGAGCTGAAATTGGAAACTATTAAATATCTTTTGGACTTCTTTTTGCATCTGGAAAATCATTTGGATGCACTGATCATTGCTTATGGCACTTGGATCTATCTGATCCTATTTTTGATCATCTTTTGTGAAACCGGTCTTGTTGTAACTCCTATACTTCCCGGAGATAGCTTGCTCTTTGCTTTGGGTGCATTTGCAGCCAGAGGAAGTTTGGATCTAGGGACATTGCTGATCCTTCTTATCATTGCCGCGATCTTAGGTGACACAGTTAATTATGCGATCGGTCATTTAGCAGGAGAACAGATACTCGCAAAGGAGAAGGTCCCATTCTTAAATAAAAAACATTTGGAAAAGGCTCACCGTTTTTACGAGATATACGGCGGAAAAACAATCATCATAGCGAGATTTATTCCTATCGTTAGGACATTCGCTCCTTTCGTAGCAGGGATCGGGAGTATGACTTATACTAAATTCATTTTGTATAATATAGTCGGCGGGGTTATTTGGATCGCTATTTTCTTATTCGGCGGTTATAAGTTCGGGAATTTAGAGTTCGTTCAAAGGAACTTTAAGATAGTCATACTTGCGATCATAATCATCTCTGTAATGCCTGCAGTGATCGAATTCATAAGAGAAAGAAGAAAGGCGATCTCTCGCGAAAAGTAATCTTCTTTATTGACTACAATCCTTGGTCTGATTTAGATTTTTGACCAAGGGTTTGTCCCTATAACGTTTGAATGGCGGAGGTTCCATGTCCCTTGCGATGTCCGAATCTCCTCCTTTTCCTCCCGGACTGATCCCTACTGGTCCGAAACTAGACGCTGGATAAAAACAAACCGGAAATTCCTTCGCTTCCTCTAATTTCTTGGATTTTTCATTCGTTTTGAAAACTCGGTCTTGTACCCGAACGTATAGAAGATCCGAATTTTCAGACCAACGGATCTTGAATTCGGGAGTTTCTTCCCATTTTGCTAAAGGGAACTCGAAATAAGATCTATCATAAGAAGAAGATTGTCCGTTTACGTCCGCGATAATCAGTATCGGAGATTCTATTCCCAAGTCTAATTTCAATTTTCCTAATATAATTGCGGCTTTTCCACCGTTAGGAGAAGGTACGAATTGAAAGATCGTTTGGTCTTCTTTTTGGAAACTTTTAGGTTCGAAGGAGCGAAATCCTTTCGGAGACCAGACTGCAGGAAAACGAATAGATCCACCGTATTCATCGTTTGTGCCTTGGATCCAAAATAGGCGATTGGTTGCTGAATGAAAGTAGACCGATCCAGGTAATGTCCAAGATCCTACTTCGTAAGAATAGATCGGCGGATCTCCGGAATCACTCCCGGTTCCAGATATTTCATAAATTCTGAATTTAGTTCTGTAGTTCTTTTTGTGAGTGGTCCCGCTCAAAGGATTCCATGCGTCCTTCTCTTCGTAGATCACTTCGGTTTGGACTATGTTTTTGCCTGTTTCAGACCAGCCCCTTTCGACCGCTAGGCTTGCGGGTCTCCATTGGATCTGTGAGCAGTGGAATATAAAGAAGGGAAGTAAAGTAACTAAGATTTTCATAAACGATAGCGCGCCGGTTTTTCGACGCGCTATTTTGGATTGGATTATCTCCAGCCTTCGTTTTTCAATTCACTGTGGTTCAAGTATAGTCCTGAGGATCCTACGGAAGGAGCTCTCGTGTGACCTTGGAACTGAGTATAGGTTACGTTCGAGTTGAACGGCCAAATACCTTCGCTCTGAGTCAACGATGATTGGCAAACGCTTACTCCGCCCGACTTGTTGTAAGCACAGGAAGAATGGAAAGCGACTGCGTAATCGTCCTCGCCCGGAAGAATCAAGGAAGCACCAGCCATACCTTTATAACCTGGTACTTGGTATACGGTGATACCTGCAGTGTTGTTGTGGTTGTAAGCGCCACGAGCAGTTCCAACGATCAGGGATTTATCCATTGCGTTACCGCCGAATCCGAATGTAATACCATTCAGAGCGGAAGCAAGCTCGGATCCGCCGGAAGCAGAAGCTAAAGCTGTAACTTTAGTTAAGTTATAACCTTTGCTAGATGCAGTGGCTCCCAGATTAGACAACCAATACTCAATCGCATAACAACCCGCGCTATGACATACGATCTTGCAGGAGTTTGTGCCCTTGCAATATGTATTCAAGCCCGTAGTGACATTGGTTTGCGCTCTTGCCGTTCCATAAGTTCTTGGGTCAGTAGTTCCGTCGTAACCAACGAAAATTTTAGCTCCGGACACTGAGTTCGGTGCGCTTCCCCAATAGTTATTCACGTCAGTAGTTCCCACTCCGTTGTGATTGCTGTCAGATTTTCCGTGAATGAAAACCGTATAGGTTTGCGCAGAAAGCGAACCAGCAAACAACGATGCGAAAACACATCCCAATACCATACTTTTCCAATTTTTCATCTTCTCTATTCTCCGATCTTTTGGGAAAACCAAAACCATAGCTTTTGATTTTCCCGGTCTACAAGTATGGGCTAAGTGGTCTCTTACGTCAAGTGATTGGGCTTTTTTTAACATAACGGGTTGAATGTAAAAACGAATGTAATCGCAAGAACGTATTACTAAATTATAATATATAACGAATGCTACAATACCGTGCAGTGTTAGTTACAATTTATTTCCAAACAATTGTTACGACGATTTGTAAGCGAGATATAAGAAGATTGGCAAACCAAACAATAAGATCTAAAAGAATCCGTTCTAATAAAACTAGTCCAAAAGGGCTATCCTGTTCCTCCTTTAAAGATCCTTAAAATAAAGGTTGAGAAAGGCTTCGCTATTTCATATACAGGTGAGCCTGTACTGGGCATTGAAAAATTAGAGATGAGTCAAAAAAAAATTTTTATCTACCTTGGCCTCGCGATTGCGGCCGCTTTGGTTTTCTATCTATTAAGGGATGAAGCTGAAGAAAACGGTTGGTTCCTATCAGAAGAGGAGAAAAAGGCAAAAGCAGAGTGGATGGCGAAAGGAAGTCCGCCAGGCGGTGGTACTGCCGCAGACAATCCCAACTTTTTAGAAAGTTTGGACGAATCCATTCCTCCCGAAAAAATCCTGAAAGATTATTTAGAATGGTCGGAGTATCCGCCTAACTCAAGACCTTTGACAAAGTATAATGAAGATCTAACAAATCCATATTTTATACAAATTTCTCCGATTGTGATGGTGGATAAACCCGAGGATAAAAAACCAAACGGATATTCCTGCAAATTACAACCTTTACAATGGGCTGCAATAGGAGTTAAGGAACCTCTTCATATCACTTTGGAATGTTTTAATACGGGGAATTTTGAGAAAGTTCCATTAAATATCCGTAATGTTAAGCTTTGGAAAGAATTTGACGGCAACAAATTTGTGGCCTTACCTCCCGACGGGAACGACAAGGGAATAGACGGAGATGCTCATGCCAAAGACAATGTTTTTACGTTCGAATGGAGACCTACCTACAAGGATTGGGGCGATATGTTCCTAGAAGTAGAATTCGAATATGCAAAGGAGAAGAAGCAGGGAAAAGTTCTTTCGTCCTTCTTTTCCTCTCCGTACCAACCTGCAGAATGGAGCGGTTATTTTTTGGACGTTCCGAAAGACGGTTCTTTGAGCGTAAAGACCGGTGTGAACGTATTCAAGGCAGGGAACTATCATTTAGAAGCCAATCTTGTGAATGCTGGGAATGGGGATCCTATCGCTTGGGCTAGCTATGACGGTAAGTTGAGTGCAGGCAGACAAGAAGTGGAGTTCTTATTTTTCGGTAAATTAATCCGAGAGAGCGGATATGAAGGTCCTTACGCTTTAACCCAATTAAGAGGCCATAGGGTAAATCTCGCAGTAGATCCGGAATGGTTCGGTCAAGGGGAAGAGGGAATGAGAAAGATCCTGTCTGCAAAAACCACAGAGCCTGATAAAGAGTTAGTAGCCCCTTATAAGGAAAACTATACGACTAAAGAATATAATCTGAATACATTCTCCTTAAAGGCGTATGAGTCTCAGGAAAAGGACCAGAAGGTCAAACAATTACAAGACCTAGCACGTTAGACTGAATATAGAAGTTGGGAAGTTTAGTCGGGTGATCGTTTCGGCTCACTTGGAGGTATGGGTGAATGTTCGCCGATATATTTTCGATATTGCTAAATTTGATTTTTTCTTCTATTATAAGAAAAGGATAATATCATGAGAAAATTAATAATGTGGAATGTAGTTACCCTAGATGGATACTTTGAGGGTGAGAAGAATTGGGACTTGAGCTTTCATGGACTTGTTTGGGGAAAAGAGCTTGAAGAATTAAGCCTCACTCAATTGAAGTCAGCGGATATGCTTGTGTTCGGTGCGACAACATACAAAGGTATGGCAGATTACTGGACAAATGCGGAAGGTGGTGACGAAGGGGAAGTCGCCAAATTTATGAACGGGCTTCAAAAAATCGCCTGTTCCTCTTCTCTCAACACTGCCGACTGGAACAACACGATCATTGTAAAGGATGCTGTAGCCGAAATTCCTAAATTGAAACAGCAAGGTAACGGGGATATGTACGTATTCGGTAGCGGTAACCTTTCCGAATCTTTAATGAAGGCCGGGTTATTTGATGAAATTCGCCTATGTATTGCGCCGGTATTCTTAGGGAAGGGGAGGCTTTTGTTCAACCAAGGGATACCTCATAAAAAACTCAAATTGATTGAGGCTCGCCCGCTTGCAACCGGCGGCATTCTAGTTTGTTATACCCCCGAATCTGAATAAGGGCTAAAACGATACCTAAACAATCCCGAATCCAGAGACTATAGTCAACGTAAGTATATCTTGATGATACAAAAAGGATTGACATTTTTTCATTATATAACTATATGATTATATAAGTAATTGGCTATGCAAACTCTCGATTCTACCTTTGCAGCACTTTCCGACCCTACTCGCCGCGCGATACTTATGCGTCTCGCGAAAGGCGATTTAACGGTTATGGAGCTGGCTAAGCCCTTCAAAATGAGCCAGCCGGCCATCTCGAGGCACCTCAAGGTTCTGGAGGAAGCCGGTCTTATCTCGACCACAATCCGCGCGCAAGAGCGTCCACGCAGACTTAAAACTGCGCCACTCAAAGAGGCTACGGATTGGATCGAAAAATACCGGCAGATGTGGGAGAAGCGCTATCAATCTCTTGATGGGCTACTCGAAGAATTGCAAACCATGCAAACAAAAGGAGATGAATAGAAATGAAAGCAGATCTAAAAGAATTGAAGGTAGAACTTCGAGGCGAAACGGAAGTTGTTGGCACACGTTACTTTGCCGCACCGCGTAAATTGGTATTCGATTGTTTTACTAAGCCTGAGCTAATACTTCGTTGGCTAACTGGCCCTGAAGGCTGGACGCTTGAAACTTGTGAGAACGACCTTAAGGTTGGCGGCAAATACCTGTATGTCTTTGCAGATGCAAAGGGAACTAAAATGGGTATTTATGGAAAATTTACAGAGGTAGTTATATCTGAGAAGTTTGCAAATACAGAGAATTATGCTACTGACATGTCTGCGTTTGATCCGAATGGCCCGGAAAATCCGGAGGCTACCGTAGAGTCTCGCACCTTTACAACGGAAGGTGATTTAACTCTTATGACTCACGTAATAAAATATGCATCTGCCGAAATTCGTGAGATGGAGCTAGGCGCGATGGAGGGCTGGGTGCCACTTTGCCAAGCGCTTGATAAATTATTATTGGAGCTTGCAGGATAATCTGAAACATTATGTGGAGATTGCGCATGGGCGCTTGTTCGCCCATGCAGCGGGTCCAAGGAGTTGACTAAATGTTACCTTCTGCAATTCAGAATGTAACGATCCGTTACACAGATCCGCGTAATATTTTTTCCATTGCCTTTCCTTTCGCCAGTTCGTCGATCAACTTATCTAGGTAACGGATTTTCTGCATAAGTTTATCTTCAACTTCTTCTACACGAATACCGCAGACTACACCTTTGATCAGAGAAACATTTTCGTTAAGATGAGGTGCTTGGTCGAAAAATTCTTCGAAATTCACTTCATTCTTAAGTTGTTTTTGAAAACTTTTAGAATCGTATCCGGTGAGCCAAAAAATGATTTTATCTACTTCTGCTTTTGTTCTCCCTTTTCTTTCTGCCTTTTGAACATACATAGGATAAACACTTGCAAAGGATGTGGTAAAGATTCTATGTTTTTCCATCTGATAGACCTTATTGATTGTGATTAATTTTGTTTAATGATAACGGTTTTATTTGAGTTCTTCGGCTAGTGCGATGATAAATCCTTCAGGTGTACGCAAGTAGCATAAAAGGTAGCTATCCTCATACTGCTCCAGCTTGCCTACAAGTTTGACCCCGTGTTTTTCGAGCCGGGTAACCGTATCTTTAATATCTTCGACAGCAAACATTACGCGAAGGTAACCTAAGGTATTTGCGGGAGCATTTTTCGGCTCTCGGCTTACCGGGGTAGGTCTGATAAACTTAGACAATTCCAAACGACTATGTCCGTCAGGCGTTCTCATCATAGCCATGTCGACTTGCATACCTTCGAGGCCTACAACGTGGTCCGCCCAAGAACCTTCGACTCGCATTTGTCCTTCTAACTCTAAGCCAAGTTCTTTAAATAAAGCAATCGTGGCCTCGAGATCTTCGACGACGATACCAACATTGTCCATTCGTTTCACTGTCATTTTTTCCGGTCCTCCGTTTGGCAGTATAACTTCCACTTTTGATCGGTTGGTCGACTGATTTATCCAACTATTTGTAGGTAATTTTCCGGGGATTCTGCTTGACATGCAGGTATTTACCTGCATATTATTTTTCTGAATCGTAACGAATGGATGCTGATAATGTTTTTAAAGCCTTGGGAGATCCAACACGCAGAAAGCTGCTGGACCTTCTTTATGAGAAAAATGGCCAAACTTTGGGCCAGCTTTGTGAGCACTTGGAGATGACCAGGCAATCTGCTACTCAGCATATCGGGATTCTTGAGGCGGCCAATCTGATAAGCACGGTTTGGCGTGGACGGGAGAAGTTACATTTCATCAACCCGGTGCCGCTGCATGAGGTTTATGAACGATGGGTCCGAAAATTCGAACACCAGAGGCTTAGCCTGCTGCATGACCTGAAGAAGGAACTTGAAGGAGAGAAAAATGAGTAAAGAGAAAACGAGCTTTGTTTACGTGACCTATATCCGCTCAACACCGGAGAAAGTTTTCGAGGCAATCATGAAACCGGAGATCACCTGCCTTTATTGGGGTCATGAAAATATTTCCGATTGGAAGCCAGAATCAACCTGGGAACATGTGCGTGCCAACGATCGCACAGTCAATATAGTAGGTAAGGTTGTAGAAGTGATTCCACCTACTCGTCTTGTAATTACTTGGACGAGTCCTTCCCAGGCGAATGATCCGGAAAGCTACAGTCGTGTGACCTTTAACGTAGAAGAATACGATAATATGGTTAGATTAACAGTTACTCATGATGAACTCGAGGCAGGTAGCGGAATGGCAAAAGGTATCCAGCAAGGTTGGCCGATCGTTCTTTCCAGTCTGAAATCGTTATTGGAAACAGGGCAGGGAATTGACGTATTTGCTAAGCCGAAGTCCGGTTCCAGCGGGATCCTTTCATGACCAAGCCTTACACCGGCGGATGCGCATGTGGTGCCGTCCGCTACGAAACCAAACATGAACCGATCTTTCAAAACCATTGTCAGTGCCGGGATTGCCAACAGAGAAGTGGCACTGGACATGGATCTTATCTGACCTTTCCCTCAAGAGAAGAGATGACAATCACAGGTGAGACGACTCATTGGGAAGTCAAGGGTGACAGTGGTAACATAAAGATCCATTCCTTCTGCCCCGTTTGTGGAACGCCAGTATACTTACGCTTTGCAGCGATGCCGGACTTGATTGCAATTCATGCGGGAAGTTTAGATGAGCCTAACCGATTTGTACCTCATGTGCTCACTTATAAAGTTCGTGGATTGGCATGGGACGCGATCGACCCTTCTTTGAAAGCGTTTGAAAAGATGCCTACAGGTTGATAGTTGCGCGTTCGCCCATGCACAATCAGCTTAAAAAAGGGGAGAATTCTCCCCTTATCATCAATGAGTTTGCAACCAGTTTACTAGATCGCCTAAAACCTTTGCCTTGTCTTGGGGAAGTTCGTTCATTGTTTCATGATACAGACCATCGTAAATTTTCATGGTCTTGTCGGAAGAAGGGATAACTTTGAAAGCTTCTTCTGTTCCGATACAAAGTGCGATCGAATCTTCTTTTCCATGAAATAGATAGACTGGGAAATTGATTCGACCGGCTTTCTCCAAAGCTTTTTCTTTGGAATTCAAAAGGAAGTCTCCCAAATACGCTCCTACAGAACCGTGAACTAAAGGATCTTTTTTATAGGCCTCTACAACCGATTTGTCTCTGGATAAAGCGTTCACATCGAGTCCGGTGGGAACAGTGAGAGTGGGGAATACTCCGGCGAGTAAACTTCCCGCACCTTTTTTGATATTCATGACTAAGTCTGTTTTTACTGCGATAGGCAATCCACTCAGCACAAGCCTGTCCAAGTTTGCTTGGTGAGAAGGTTCTCCAGCGTAAAACAATGAGATCAACGCTCCCATAGAATGTCCCATTAGAGTGACTTGTTTGACCCCTTCTTTTTGTTTTGCGATGCCGATCAGTCTGTCCAGGTCCGCTAAAAATTGGTTAAAATGTGTGACTACTCCTCTACTTCCACCGGACTTTCCGTGACCTCGGGCATCTATTAGATAAACATTATATCCTTTTCCGGAAAGAGCTTCGAGTAGGTTGTCGTATCTTTTTCCGTGTTCTCCTATCCCGTGATGGACCACTAAGGTCCTAGGATTGTTTGCGTCTTTTGCACGGTAGGCTCTATAATAGATGGATACGTCGCCTGCTCCTACAAAGGTTCCGTCTTCCAGATGGTAGTTTTGTTCCCAATTCATTCGGTAAATATCCGATCTGTCTGAAAAATGGGGAAGGAAATTTCTATCCAATTCTCTTGTTTCTTTCTACTATTTCGAACGAACGTAATGGTTGCGAACTGAATTGCGCTCCTTATTCCGGAAAGAGCCCCGGTAGGAATTCCTCTCGTTTTTCCTTTTTGAGAAGATAGCGAGAAGGGACAGCGAATAAATCGGTTCTTAACTCTATTCTTTTAGTGAGCCCGAATCTTTTTATGCAGATAGAAAATCTTTTTTGGAGAAGATCTGCATAATTTCCTGCTCCTCTCATTCTTTCTCCCCAATTTGCTTTGTATAATTTCCCTCCTCTTGCTTCCGAAATGACTTTTAACACTTTTTCTTTTTTAAGTGGAAAATGCCTGGTGAGCCAATCTTCGAATAAAGGAGCTACTTCGAATGGAAGTCTTATAAATACCATTCCGGCTGATTCTGCGCCCGATAAAGATGCCTGTTCCAATAGATGTTCCATTTCAAAATCGTTGATGAATGGAATTACAGGAGCGAATAAAACTCCTGTTGGAATTCCTACATCCGTAAGTTTTCTAAGAGTTTCCATTCTTCTTGCTGGAGCCGGAGCCCTAGGCTCTAGCTTGGACCAAAGTTCTTTGTCCAAGGTTGTGATGGAAAGATACACTTTCAAAATTCCTAATCTTCCCATTTCAGAAAGAATATCAGTATCTCTTTGGATAAGAGAAGATTTGGTGATGATTGCGGCAGGTTGTTTGAATTCCAACAAGACTTCTAATAATGATCTTGTGTTTTTGTAGATCCTCTCTCCAGGTTGGTAGGGATCTGTGGCTGTGCCTAATGTAATCGGTGCGAGCGCTTGTTTTTTCTTTCTTAATTCTTCGGCTAAAAGTTTGGCCGGCTCTTTTTTGACGAATATTTTTGTTTCGAAATCCAATCCCGGAGAAAGATCCACATAAGAATGATTTGGTCTTGCAAAACAATAGATACATCCATGTTCGCAACCTCTATACGGATTGATACTTGCATCGAATGGAATATCCGGTGATTTATTTCGAGTTAGGACTGATTTGGAATCTTCCCAAAAAAATTGAGTAGAAGGAGAGACTTCCTCTCCTAGATCTATCCTATCTTCCAGCCAAACTTCTCTTTGGGTCTTATCAAATCTACTTGGAGGAAGTTCTTCAGTGCCTCTTTTTTTAGAATTCATACGTTTGAATTCTAAAAAATACTAATCAAAAAACAAGCAAAATTATGTTTGTATTTTGTGGGATCTCCTACAAAATGATCTGATTCAGTTGATCTCTAATTTTGCTCCTTCTCCCCAAGATTTGTAAGAAGGTAGATTAGAGATTGTCTGCACATACTCGCTTGCTTTAGGTCCAAGTTTTACTCCGTAGGTTATAAATCTGGAAACTACCGGAGCATAGAATGCATCCGCAATGGAGAAGTTTTGGCCGAATAAGAATGGTCCGCCGTAGGAGCTCAAACATTCCTCCCAAAGTGTTTGGATCCTATCTATGTCTTTCTTAGCATCTTCTGGTACGGAGAAGTCGGATTTTCTGCCATGAAAATTCATACTTAGATTAGATCTTAGGCCGGTAAATCCTGAGTGCATTTCCGCAGTTACAGATCTTGCTTTGGCTCTTGCGGTCCGATCCTTGGGCCAGAGTCCCTTCTCCGCATATTTTTCTGCCAAATATTCCGCGATGCTAAGGCTATCCCAAATTCTTAGATCTCCATCGTTTAAGACGGGTACTTTTTTGGAAGGAGAGTACTTATCGATTATGGCTGCGTATTCAGGGGTGAATAGTTTCAAGGAGATCTCTTCGAAAGGAATTCCGAATTGAGTGAGTAGGATCCATGGGCGGAAAGACCAGGAGGAGATGTTTTTATTTCCGATTACAAGTTTTAGATCGCTCATAACTTTAAGGTCTCTCAAGGCGGGATGATTCTGCAAGAAAGTAATCCTTTCGAATTAGTAAGTTTTGTAGGGATTGATACAGACGCATTGAACCGGTTTGCCTTTCTTTTGCAACAATTAGCTTCGAGAATCTATAAGATCGAGTGCACATAATCCTGTTAAGGTTAGAAGTCTTCATTTAACAGTGAGGCATCTTCTTAGTATTCTAGGAATGCTTTGTAGGATTTTTTTAAAAATCCGTGTCTTAAGTTATTAATAAGAGAGAAATCTTTTCGAACAGGATCGAGCGGTTTCTTAGATACAAAACAAATCGGATGGATCTAAGCTTGGAAAACGTTAAAGAAATTATTCAAACACAAGAAAGTATGCCCGATATTTTGTTAATTTGCGATTCGAGTGGAAGGATCCTTCATATTAACGAGAATGGAAGGAAGATCCTCAGTATCGCTTCATTAGAATCCGCTAAGAATATGAGTATTACCGATCTCCTTTCAGAGACGGATCAAAAATATTTCGAAACAGTTATACTACCAAATGTAAGCAAGTCCGGAGAGTTTGAGGGAAGAGGACTTCGTTTGATGAGGAAAGACGGAAGTTTTTTACAAACAAAACAACATGCTTATTTAATGCCGGAGAAATCTTATCTGTTCGTGTTTACGGAAGATAAAGAATCGGAAGCTGGGAAGAAGGAAGCTATATACAATGCATTTCAACAATCCCAGAACGGAATGTTCTTAACGGATAAAGAAGGTGTAATTCTTGCTGTAAACAAACAGTTCGAAAAAATTTCCGGTTTAAAAGAGAATGAGCTCATAGGAAAAACTCCTAAAGCATTCCAGTCCGGAATGGGAGCATCCAAAACTTTTTATGATGAATTTTGGGAATCCGTTCTGCAAGGTTCGGTCTCCATCTCTAATTCAAATCTCAAAAACAGTTTTGTAAAAGATTGGAAACAAAATGTTCTTCCTATCAAAGATCGTAATGGGGAAGTTTCCAGCTTCTTAAGCACTATCCTTGCAAATCCTGAACTTTCAGAATCCGGAGAAGTAAAGAACGCGGATTTTGCAAAATCTCCATCTGATACTTTCAGAAAATATGAAGGTATGGATAGAGAGGCTCTTATCGGGACTTTAAGAGATAAGACAAAACTCACCAAAAAAGAGACTGAGATCTGTGCGGGAATCGCTTCCGGTAAGGATAAGAGTCGGATCAGTGAAGATTTAGGTATCCATCCTGGGACGATGAAAAACCATTTGAAGTCGATTTATAGAAAAACTATCGATCTAGAAAAAGAGATCCCAGGTCCGGAGCGAGATAAGCTTCAAAGACTTACAATTTATTTGTTCCGTCTACTCGGGGAATGAGAAGTAGAGTTTACAAGAGCCACTGAGTTTATTCTCACGCAGAGACACGGAGGCGCAGAGGTAAAACACCTAAAAAATTCTCTGCGGCTCGGCGAGTCTGCCTGCAAATATCTTTGTTTCTATTTCTGCGCCTCTTCCCCCCAGGTTTTATTCACATAATCTTCTCTTCCGGAACCTTTTCTGTATTGTTTGTAGTGAGTAGGGTTCTTCTTATAATAATCCTGATGGTATTCTTCCGCAGGATAAAATTCTGATGCAGGCAATATTTCTACAGCGATAGGTGAGGAGAATTTTCCGGAAGCTCCTATTTTGTCCTTAAATTCTTGGGCCAATTTTTTCTGTGCATCATTCTTATAGTAAATTGCAGCTCTGTATTGGTTGCCTCTATCGGCGAATTGTCCTCCGTTATCTGTCGGATCTATCTGCCTCCAATACGTGTCCAAAAGTTTTGCATAATCGATCTTTTTAGGATCATAGGTGATCAATACGGATTCTCTATGTCCTGTTCTTCCGTATCCTACGTCTTCATAAGTGGGATTTTTTTCTTTCCCGCCTGTATAACCTGAAATTACGGATATAACACCGGGTAGTTTTTCGAAAGGTCTTTCCATGCACCAGAAACATCCGCCTGCAAAGATGGCTGTCTCCGTTTTCGGGTTTTCTTTAGAATGAAGTATATTCGAAAAACTAAATATTACGAATATTATAAGTATGGATTCTAATCTTATAAGTTTGAACAAATTTGTTCTCATAAAGTTCCTCATGATCTCGTTTTTTTATAAATTTTCAATCTATCTAATCTTACCGATCGGTTGTTCGTATTTTGATTTTTTTCAAAAAAGCCTGGTAAGGACAAGCTAGATCAATTTCAGTAGCCTGTAGATACTTTCGACTGACGTCGGAAAAAGTTACGGACTTATCAACCGTTTCCAATTCTGGGTTTTTATTCTTCATGTAGAATATGCCCGCCCGTGCGAGTATCATGAATTTAAAAACAAAACAATTTCTTTCCAATCTTCCTTACGATCTTTCCTCAAGTATCGCAGTCTTTCTAGTAGCAATTCCTCTTTGTTTGGGGATCGCTCATGCATCCGGTGCTCCTTTATTTTCAGGGATTATCTCTGGTTTTATAGGTGGAATCGTAGTAGGAACCTTTAGTAAATCCGCCTTAAGTGTCTCAGGGCCCACGGCAAGTTTGACTGCGATCGTTCTTTCCGGCATTAAAGACCTCGGGAATTTCGAAACATTCCTTCTTGCACTTCTTTTTGCAGGAATGATCCAAACCTTGCTTGGGATCTTAAGGACAGGCGCCTTATCCGCTTATCTTCCTTCTGCAACCGTAGTGGGAATGTCAGTCGCGATCGGTTTACTTTTAGTCATCAAACAATTGCCTCACTTGATCGGTTACGATGTAGAAGAATTCGGGGTAGAAGAGTTCGATCTCACTAAAGAGGACATTAATGAATCTTATCACGATCCTCATGAAGCAAAAGAGACAAACTCTCTTATGTTGCTCTTGCATGCGTTCAGGAATTTGCAGAGTAACGTACTGATAATTGGAATAATTTCCCTTTTATCCTTCTGGGTTTGGGATAGATACTTCGCTAAAAAATTCAAATATGTTCCTGCTTCCTTAGTTGCGATCATACTGGGAACCGCTTCGAATTTACTTTTAGGTCATCTTCTTCCTGGGGGAGCTTTAAGCCAGGATCACTTGGTTACTCTTCCGATTTTTAAAAATCCTTCCGAACTTTTTGCTCATTTGGATTTCCCTAACTTCTCCTATTGGGACCAGGCTCCCGTGTGGACCTTGGCATTGACGATAGCGTTTGCTTCTTCTTTGGAATCCTTACTCTCTGTGGAAGTGGTTGATAAACTGGATGAAGAGAATCGTAAAACTCCCATGTCCCAGGAATTGATAGCTCAAGGTTTAGGAAATATGGCCTGCGGACTCGCGGGTGGAATCCCGATCACGAGTGTAGTGGTCAGAGGTTCTGTAAACGCTTCTTCCGGTGCCAAGACAAAGTTTTCGGCCATCTTTCATGGGGCTTGGATAGGGACCAGTGTATTACTTTTTCCTAAATTTATGAATACCATTCCGCTTGCGTCTCTTGCTGCGATTTTGACTTTTACAGGCTTAAAACTCGCCAAACCTGCAATGTTCAAGCTGATGTTCCAAAAAGGGTATTCTCAGTTCTTACCGTTCTTGGTCACTGTGGCAGTAACATTTTTCACTAATGTTCTGATCGGAACATTCTGCGGTATCTTAGTAGCCTTAGTTTTTGTTTTATATGAAGATCATAGGACTGCGATCTACAGAGAAGAGCGTTATGGTAAGTTTAGAAGAATCATATTAGGGGAAAATTTAGGCTTCTTCCATAAGGCAAAGATCAAGGCGGTATTAGAAAGCCAACCTACCGGGATCACGTTAGAGATTGACGGAACTAGAACACTTCATATGGATCAGGACATCAAAGAACTGATCCACGAGTTTAGAAAAAATGCCCACCGTAAAGGGATTACGGTGATCCTAGGAGGAATACCTAATATGGAAAATGATATGGAATCCTTGAAAAAAGAAATGAGCGAGTCTTATCAAAAATTATTGAGGAACAACCAAGAATGGGTGGAAGAGAGGACTGCGGAAGATCCGGAGTTTTTCGCAAGACATGCGGAGGGACAAGCGCCTCAAACACTATTCATCGGATGTAGCGATTCTAGGGTACCGGTAAATGTGATCACTAAAACGAACCCTGGGGAAATTTTCGTCACCAGAAACATTGCTAACGTGGTCTCCGTTGATGATATGTCTCTGTTTAGCGTGGTCCAATATGCGATCGATGCGTTGAACGTAAAACATATCATTGTTTGCGGTCATATCGGCTGCGGCGGGGTTAGGGCGGCTCTCCAAGGAAAGGCTACCGGTCTTATAGACAACTGGATCACTCATATTAAGGATGTGTATCTAAAACATAGAGAAGAATTGGATGCTCTTCCTGAAGAAAAAAGAGAAGAAAGGCTGATCCACCTGAATGTTGCGGAGCAGGTTGTGAACTTGTACAAAACTGGAATGATACAGAATGCTTTGGCAAAGTACGGCTTTCCGGAAATACACGGCTGGGTGTACGATATCCGAAACGGACAGATCAGCGAGGTGGATTATAAGGACATTCTCTCCAAGGAACTTGGAGGATTGTACGGTTATCCTAAATAGCAGTCGGTTGGTAGAGTAGTTCTTGGACTCTTAAATATTTGTCCATTCCGTTGATTTCCCACCGGACTACTTCTCCCACTCTAGCGCCTAGTACTGCGGAACCGTGGGCGGAAAATAAGGACAGTTTACCGTTAGCAGGAGCGTTTTCAGTATATTCTTCCGGATAAACTAAAGTAAATTGGAATGCCTCAGCGTTGCCTAGGTCTTTGAGCACGAATTTGGAATTCATAGTGATCAGGTCTTGGGGAACTTGATTCTGATCTATTTTTTTGGCTTTAGATAACGTCTTACGTATAATCTCTAAAATGCTGGGTTGGACTACTGCGGACTGGGAGGAAACCTCAAGAGTGGAAAGGATCCTTTGATGATCATTCTTTGAAAGAAATCTTTTCCCACTCATAACTCATTGCCTCCCTTAGAAAACAAATCCGAAACTTACATATCCGTAAAATGTACTCAAGCGTTTTTCCTTTTCTTTAATTTTACAAAAACTGCATTCGTTTATGCGACATAGAATTTCTTCTTTATGATAAATTATACTAAACGAAAGATAAGTTTCGTTCGACATAAGAAGAAGACATGTTCGTGACTTTGTTCCAGCCGACTAGAAATAAATCCTTCGCCTTAGTTAAGTACCTGTTTCGTTTGGTCCGCAAAGACGTTCGTCCCATTTTGATCCTTCCTAAAGGTAGTTTAGGTCTCGAAGACGGACTTAGTTTTGGAAGAATGATCTCTAAAATTTCCAACGATCATACTTCCGCAGTGTTAGGCTTCGCCGAAAATTTTTCCCAAGCGGTTCACTTCTGTAAAGAGATACGATCCGGTTCTTTAGGTCATGCCGGGAGAGAGCTTCCCATCTTTGTGGATGCGACTAGACTTACTCTCGGGTCTGAGTCCGAAGATCTAGAAGAGGCCATCCTAGGTTTGGGGGAAAATTGGAGCAGGATTTTTCCACTGACTTGTTTTATAGAAATAGGAAGGGACAGTTCCAGATTGGAAGAGGCAAGCGGCCGTACTTCTTTGTTCCGAATTTCTTCTTTAGTCATGGAAAGAAAGGGGAAGGGCTGGAGGTCTCTCAAGAGTGAGAAGAAGGATGAAGATCCGTACGGGGACTGGACCTACGAACTGATCTCCGATCTTCTTCCTGATCGAGGCGTTTAAAATTTTTTTCCAATTATGAATAAGACCCGTTGGGACCGGTCTTTCTTTTTTAGTGGCCGAGCTAGGGGGTATTTCATATTTTTAATTGAAGTTTTTTCGATCTCGGTCTTGACTGATAAAAATTTTGCCCCTAATGGGGAAGAGCAGGTTGATCTTGCATGATCGAAAGACGCACGAACAAGTTCGGGGAAAACGGAATCTTCGCCTCTCAACCAATCGCTAAAGGAACTTTACTGTTTAGCTATAGCGAGTGGATCGAAGATGAGGAATTCGGATGGAAAGTACTCTCCGTCTCGGAAGCCGATGAACTTCCGGAAGAGGAAAAGGAAATCTTCATGAAATACGGCTATGACGTAGACTTCGGCCTAGTCACCGGCCCTTCCGGCCCTGAATTTGTTATCAATCATTCCAACTTTATGAACCATTCCTGCGATCCGAACATGTGGTACGATCAAACGGACAATATTATAGCCAAAAGGGATATAGAAGTTGGGGAAGAGCTGAATATCGACTACGGTAACTTCGTAGTGAACTTCGACCAGACATTTGAATGCGCTTGCGGGTCTCCTAATTGCCGTAAATTCATTCGTAAGGACGATTGGAAACTTCTACTACCTCAGTATAATCTCAACTTTCCGACATTCATGCATAAGGAAATTAAGAAGATCTTGGTAAAAGTCCCTGCTTAAGGGACTTTTTTGTTTCTAAATCCGGGATCATTTCCTGATCCTGGATTGCCTTCTCCACAGGATGCGGGCAAAACTCTCTCCTTCTTGTCCGGAATCCTTCCATAATTCCGGGTCGCTCGTCTTACGAGCATTCTCAATCGTATAAAAGGCGCCTGGAGCCGTATTCTTTAATATTCCAAGCACTATAGGTATATCCTTTCTTCTTAATAAGGATAGAATAACTTTAACCGGTCCTCTGGCTCCTTGTGCTTCCAATGTGGTGGTGCGATAGCCGGCTTGGGTCAGATTTTGGACGATCTCTTCTCCCTTTTCCGGGACGATGATACGGATGAATGAGTGTCCTAAGGCTAGTTTTTCTTCGACCACCATTCCTAAAAAAGTGCCTGTGGCAAATCCGCCTGCGTAAGCTATATAACAGAAAACATTGCTTAGGTTTCTCATGATCTGAGTGATTACGATCAGCCAGAGAAGCACTTCTACAAAGCCTAGGAGGGCCGCCAGGACCTTTCTTTCTCTAGAGATTAGAATGATACGGACCGTGCCTATGCTAACGTCCGTCATTCTAGCTAAATAAATTCCGAGGGGTAAAAATATATAATCAAAGGCCCAGTTAGGCATTCGATTATCTTGGAGGATCTTGAGCGCTTGGCCAGCAATTTACGGTTTGCAGTACACTTCCACCGTCTTGGTGGTATAGAAGGGACCGATCAGAGTATGAATGACCAGGTCCACAAATCCGGTCTTGATGATCACTTCCGGATGGTTCCTATCGCAGCTTGCTTCCATCGGGGCCGTGGTTGGGTAGATCCCGAAGACTGTGCTTCCTTGTTTTGCTTTTTTATCCGGACCAGGAGTTTCCTTTGCCAATGCGTAAGGAGTCTCTCCTCCTTTATGGACCACTGTGGTAGTATGACAGCCTGCAGAGAATCCTAGGATTAGAACTAAGATCAGAATTTTGATTATCTGTAACATTCTATCTCCACTGTTTGGGGGGAATAGATCGCAAGAGTTAACTGCTCCCAAAATCCGTTCCAAAAACTGGTGTACTGATGGACGGATCTAGGTCCTTCCGCGCAGTACTTAGAAGTATCCAAGACCAGATTTCCGGGATAAAGTCCGAAAAAATAGTAGGTATGTTGGACCTTATGGACTTCTCCACCTTGTTCCGCCTGCGCGGATCTTAGGTCCAAAGCACGTTTACATTCTCTGGAAGTAGGATAGATCCTGCAAGCTTCCGGAGGACTTTGTGGATAACGGACCATTGCATGCCTGCAAGATTCTCCGAATCCTAGGCTTAGGAATACGATAAAGAGGATCGTTAGAATTTTATCTGCGCGCAACTTCTTCCTCCCAAATTACCGAGGCATAACCGGGGCCATGTACTGCGGCGAATATTCTGTAAGAAAGAACTTCCGACGGATCGGAAGAAAGATGCTTTAATACCAAGGAATAATCTCCTTTTTCAGGATTGTTTATTTCTAATTTGCAGGGAGTGAGTTGGCTGATCTTTTCTCCACATTTGATCTTGGTATCGAATAAGATCCCTTTTCGGAATAAGGAAACTCCCAGGTCGGGCTTATCCGTTAAGACTTCCACAATTAAGGAAACTCTATCGGCCTGTTTGATCCTAAATCTATATTCCCAAGAGCCGGAGAGGATAGTTCCATCCACTTGTGCTTGGAAAGCGGAAGACTCCGGCCTGGTGACTTTTTCAAAACGTAAAGGTTCGTATCTCTGATCCTCTCTACAATTATAAAGAAGGACCAAAACGAATAAGCTGAATACAAAACAGATGCTAAATTTCTTCTTCATAAGTTCTGCTGTCTGTAAACCCTTACAGGGGTATTGTTCTTTCCGACACTCACGTAGAGATAATAGACCCCTCCGGTGTTTACGGACACTGCGGAGAATATCTGTTGCACGTTAGTTGAGTCTGTGAGTCCACCGCTTGCAACTTGGGTCCATACGTTCGAAGCTGATCCAGGATTCGCAGTATTCGTACGATAGATCCTGATACCGTTCGGATTATCGAATCCTACATACAGATAAGATCCGTTTTTAGCAACCATCGTGATCGTCTTGTTGGTGGAATCTCCGAAGTTGGTGATACCGTTCCCATCATCTCCCACTACACTCCAGTCTCCTGCATCACATTCGGTGCTACCTCCTGTGGCGGTAGGATCACATTTCCATAATTGAGCTCTACGATTCGTGTCGGTTCCGTCCGTACAACCGGATACTGTGCCAGCAGCTGTGCGGATTCCGCTTGCCTGAGTTCCTTGGATACAGATGGTCCGAGTTACGTATAGTCTATCATTGAATTCGGCAAACTGAGCGAATGCTCTATCTGCCGGGATCAGATCGTAGAATTTTGCAAGTTCCAGAGAGAACCAATTGTTAGTGGTGCTATTATGCCATTTTTGGTTGCTTCTAGGTCCTATTTCGGTCCAATCCGTGCAGGTGTTTTTGGTGGAACAAGCGGTCGTCGGGTTTGCCGAATTAGAACGGATGATCGATCCATTATGCCCCACTGCATGCAAACCTCCGTTTGCCGCATAGATCCTGTTCTTAAATACGATGGAAGAATCCACTCCGATATAATATCCCCAGTTCGGGCTACTGTTTACGTTCCCGTTTCCTCCGTTTGAAGGTCCGCCGAAGTAAGGCATATAATCGATACGTATCCTTCTACCATTGCTGCCGTCGTAAGCATCGCAGTTAGAACCCGCGGTACAGTTGCCTGTTCCTCCGGAGTCGGAGCTATTGAATGTGATGAACCCGAAGTCGGGAGCATTCAATCCTCCTCCAGTTCCACTTCCATCGTTACTTGGTTTTGCAAATCCTGGGAACACTCTATCGTTCAAAACGCTGATAGAAGAAGTACCTGCAGTCACAGTTCCGGTAATGGAACCCATATCTATGTATTTATAGTTTAGGTTGGTCGAAGTATCATTCGAATAGTAGATATAGTCAAAATTGTAATTCGATCCGCTCGGAACGGTTTTTGCAGCGGCAATAAAGATGAACGGATTACCGCCCAACGATCCAGTGGTGAAAAGTCCCCTTCCACTTTCGTTATCCGGACCACAACCGTTTGCCAGAGTCGCATCGTTTTGGGTACAACCGGAGTGTCCTAAGGTTACATACGGAGGAACAGCGATGCTGTTCTCTCGGGTAGTCGCTGAGTTATTACTAACGTTAGAGGAATCCGAGTTTTGGCCATTTGTATCTTTTCCGAAAGCGAACTGAACGGATTCAGGACCACCGCCATCATAAGCAAAGCGTAATGCTCCGTTACCTGCGTTATTCGGACCCGTATAGATCTTACTATTAAAGTCCGCAAGATAACCGAATGTAGAACCGTTCGGATCAATTGAGATCGGACCGTCGCTGAAGTTTACAGGAGAAGTTCCGCAACCTAAGAAGGAAGCCCTATCTCTAGGCGAAGATTGGATATTTTCGGAGTCTCCGGAATCACGGATGGATCCCCAAGATGTATTGTCGAATCCGTCCCCGTTCACGTTATTTGCAGCTATAATAGAATACTGTGCTCCTGTTTGTAATAAGCTGTGGGTCACACAAACTTTTGTGGAGTCTGCATTCACACCGCCGCAAACAACGCCATCCAGAATCTTAGCGGAACTGATCGTTCCAAGGTCAGTTGTTCCTACGAAAGCGTAGCGATTCGCACATTCTGCGGTGCTGCTACATTCTGCGGAGCCGCTAACGTTATTACCCGATTTGATCGGTTTGGAGAAGTTGATGATCACTGTGCTCGTGCTTGCGCAAGAAGCGGAACTTACTTTTAACTGTTCTTGTCCAACGAAGTCCCCGTAGTTCGCACAACCTAAATTGTTCGGGCTTCCGGAGAGATCTTGGATACCGCTCTTATTCACTATCACGGTATAGTTGGTTCCGGAAGTCTGAGAAGAAGCCAAGGTTAAAGTATAGACCGCTCCACTACCGCTTACCGAAGAAACGGAAATATTGGAAGTAGAGGAGAAGTTACTATTGTCCGAACAAGAGCCGCTTACTGCAGAGGTCAGAGCCAATTTATAATTGGCAGCGGTCGTTGCCTGAGTCGTATTTACGGACTCCGAGAATGTTACTCTCACTGTGGTTGGGCTCAAAGAAGCCACGTTAGATACGGTCGGAGCAGTAGTGTCCAAGAACACAACGGTCAACTGGGTGTTTCCACTTACTGAGCCGCTGGTCGCGGAAATAGTGATTGTTCCGGCAGCAACACCGGTCGCTCTACCTTCCGTTCCGGAAGCATTACTGATCGTAGCCTTGCTTGTATCGGAAGAAGCCCAAGTAACCGAAGTTGTCAAGTTCTGGGTAGTGGAGTCGGAATAAGTTCCGGTCGCAGTGAAGTCCTTGGTCTGAGTGGTGTAAACGTTACTATTCGTAGGAGACACCGCAATAGAGACAAGCACCGCAGCAGTCACGGTAAAGTTGGTAGAAGCGGATACTGAACCTAAAGTAGCAGAGATAGTACTTGTTCCAACCGCAACTGCAGTAGCCACACCTTCATTTCCGCTCGAATTACTGATCGTAGAAGAAGAAGTATTGGAAGAAGCCCAGGTCACTTGAGCGGTAATATCCAATGTAGTGGCATCCGAATACACACCGTTTGCAGTGAACGGAGTTGTATATCCTTTCGCCAAACTAGAATTAGTCGGAGTGATGGAGATACTGTCCAGGGCCGCAGCAGTTACGGTAACTGCCGTATCCGTGCTGGTTATCGAGCTATAACTTGCGGAAATCTGAGTACTTCCTTCTTGTAGAGCTGTCAATTTACCGTTGGTTCCGGAAGTATTGCTCACTGTCGCTTTAGTTTGATCAAAAGAACTCCAAGTCACCTGAGTTGTCAGATCCGAAGTGGAACTGTCCGTATAATGCCCGGTCGCTGTGAAGTTTTGAGTCCGTCCTTTCGCAATACTTAAAGTAGGAGAAGGAGCAATCGTAATACTTGTGAGAGCAGCTGCGGTCACAGTCAATACGCTTGCCGGTGAAGTAACCGATCCCAGAGTCGCGGTGATATTTGTAGTCCCGGTCGCAAGAGTAGTTGCAAGACCCTTACTTCCACCTGCATTGCTGATCGTCGCCTTGCTCGTGCTGGAAGAAGCCCAGGTAACCGAATTGGTCAGGTCTTGGGTGCTTGCATCCGTGTAAGTTCCGGTCGCGGTAAAGTTCTGAGTGAGTCCTTTCGCTACACTTGGATTAGTCGGATCTACTTGGATAGAGACCAAAGTAGCCGCAGTTACGGTCAAGTCGGCGTTTCCGCTGATACTTCCTAAAGTTGCCGTAATATTAGATATTCCTAAAGAACCGTTATTTGGAGAAGTTAGGGTCTTTTTAGGTACGGCAGTCAAGGCTCCCAATTGGATGATAGAAGTCTGAGAACTACCCCATACAACTTGGTCAGTGATATCCGCGTTGGTTCCATCCGAATAAGTTCCTTCTGCTTGTGCAACAGTAGAAGTTCCCTTCGCGATGGAAGAATCCATAATATGCACTTCGATCGAATCCAGAACCGCGGAGGTTACCGTAAATGTTATCGAATTGGATACGGAGCCTAAGGTCGCGGTGATTGTTGCAGTTCCGACAGAAACACCTGTGGCCTTTCCTTGGGTTCCGCTGGCGTTGCTTACGCCTACTGTGGAGCTGCTAGAGCTACTCCAAGTTACCGAAGTTGTCAGATCCTGAGTGGAATTGTCCGAGTAAGTTCCAGTCGCGCTTAAATTCTCCGACCTTCCTTTCGCAACGCTTGGATTAGAAGGAGTGATCGTAATCGATTGCAAAACGGCAGCGGTAACGGTCAACGTGGTAGAAGGAGAGGTAATCGTTCCTAAGGTTGCAGTGATATTCGAGGTCCCGATCGCAAGAGCGGTTGCTTTACCTTCCGTTCCGGAAGCGTTACTGATCGTAGCCTTGCTCGTATCGGAAGAAGCCCAAGTAACAGAAGTTGTTAGGTTCTGAGTAGAACTGTCCGTGTAAGTTCCGGTTGCGGTAAAGTCCTTGGTTAGACCTTTTGCGACGCTTGGATTTGTAGGAGTTACGGCAATCGAGACTAACTTTGCGGCAGTAACTGTGATATCCACGGTGCCGCTGATACTTCCAGAAGTTGCAGTGATTGTGGAAGTTCCGAGAGAACCGTTATTCGGAGAGTTCACATGTTTTTTAGGAGTCGCAGTTAAAGTCCCCAATTGAAGAACGGAAGTAAGAGAACTGCTCCAAGAAACCGAGCCGGTGATATTTTGAGAAGTCCCGTCGGAGTAAACCCCGGTTGCTAAGATAGTAGTGCTTGTCCCTTTTGCGATGGAGGAATCATCCGCAGTTAATTGGATAGATTCTAATACGGCTGCAGTTACCGAGAAGGAAACGGTTTCCGAGATTCCCCCGATTTCCGCAGTGACGTCTACCGTTCCCACATTTATACCGGAAGCTCTACCTTCAAATCCGGAACCGTTATCCACAGTTGCGATAGAATTGTTATCGCTAGTCCAGGTTACTTGGTCTGTGATATTTTCGTTATGGCCGTCCGAGAAAATACCTGTGGCTACCAGATTTAAGTTTCTTCCTTTAGGAGTGCTTGGACTGGAAGGAGTGATAGAGATACTTTCCAAAACTGCTGCGGTAACTGTGACATCGGTACTTCCTCCGATAGAACTCAAGGTAGCAGTAATGGTAGAAGTTCCCATGTCTTCTGTGGATAAAAAACCTCTGGATCCTGCAGTATTGCTGATAGTAGCCACCGCAGTATCGGAAGAATTCCAAGTTACGGAATTCGTAATGTCTTGGTTTGAATTATCCGAATAAGTTCCAGTAGCAGTGTATTGTTGATTTTTTCCTAATGCTAAAGACTTGTTCGTAGGAGTTACTGCGATCGAAACTAAAGCCGCGGAACTAACGGTTAAAGATAAATTAGTGGCATTGAATGAATTATAGGAAGCTCGGATCGAAGTAGTTCCCGAATCCACTGCAGTCACAAGACCTGCAGAATCTATCGTAGCAACTGCAGAACTTCCTGTACTCCATGTAGTATTCGGGTCGTTTGTCAAATCTTGGTTAGAGCCGTCGGCAAAATTACCGGTCAAAGTACATTGTCTTGTGATACCTTTAGGCAAACTATCCGTTTGGTTTAAGCAGGAAATGGAGATTGTACTCAAAGGAGCCGAAGTAACTGAAAGAGAAATTTGTGCAGTTTTACTTTCGTAAGTGATACTGATGTCCGCAGCTCCTACTCCCATTCCTGTGGCCTGTCCGCCTGAAGACATAGAAATAATACTGGAATCGCTGGAGCTCCATACCGCGTCCGCTGTAATATCTTTATGAGTTCCGTTGGAATACGCTGCAGTCGCTACTAAGGACATGCTTGTAGTTTTTGCAAAACTGGAATTAGGAGAAGAGATCTCTACTCTGCTTAATGTAGGAGTTCCTCCTCCGGGTAGAAAGAATAATCCTCCACCTCCTTTTTTTCCCGCCGCGAGCCCGACAGCTCCCGTTAGTAAAGGCCAGGCTACGCATCCTTGGAAAAGAAGGAAGGAACACGCCAGTGCAGCATAGAATTTTTTGGTAGGGTTGATTCCGGAGCTCATATATTTCTCTTTCGGTTCGACAGTCGCTATTGATTTTACTATCGACCTAATTCTATCGGACGATACATATCTAACGACTATTTCAAGAAAAAATAAATAATATGGACTAGTTTTGTAAGTAAATGCTTACATCAGCCAAGTAAGAAACTTGGGAAACGTTGAGTGTGCAGAACTTGTTTTAATAATAGAAAACTATCACTTGAGTGAGTGAAAATTATCCGAGAGCACCGTTCTGCTATTTACTTCTAAAAATGTTTACTCTTAAAAACTAGAAAATACGACTAGCAGACTTAAAATATAAATCAAAAATAAGTAAGTAAATGTACGATTACATTTGCGGACTTAAGATGGAACATATCTGTACCTTTTTCGAGTTAATTTATCGAACTCTTTGACCCGAATTTTACACAGATACGAATATTGTTTCCGCGACCCCAAAGAATTAGAGCATATTCGATATTGGAACAGGTTTCGACTAACGTGAAAAAAATCACCTGATGCGTTCTTTATGTCGCTATCGGCCAAAATTATTTAAAATCGGGAAGGATCCAATCTTTAGGAAAGAAGTCGTCCTTCACTTTCATTAGATCTCTCTTTGGATCGACGAATGGAAGGCCCTTTTTGCCGTTTAAAGAAACCCTTACTTCTGCGTAAACTGCAGCGTCGTCACCGGTCCTTTTCTTTTCCTTCTCGCCCAAAAAGTGGGCGAATTGAAGTATCAGATCTGGTTGAGTGCTCATCATCGTTTTCTGGATTTCGTTCAAATAAGATTCAGGCAGAACGTATTGGACTTCTCCTGTCCGCAAATTGACCACTTGGAAACTTGCGATACCATTCTTTTGGATAAGCATGATATGCCATGCGAATCTAAAGCCTTGCTCCGTCCAAAGATGATTTCCAGGATACAAAAAATGTCTGAGAGGAAAAAGTATTTGGATTAAAATATAGAAGGAAATCGCCCAAGTCCCGAACTTGGAAGAAAATAGGGAAGTGAACTCGTATAGCTTAGTTTCGAGGTTTTTCCCCCATATATTTGGTTTTTTTAAAGTTTGCAAAAGTATTAACAAAGTTTTTGCAGAAAGAAATCGGAAGGTTACGGGAAGTTTGATCCAAACCGTTTTGAATAAGTTTCTCAATTCTCCGTAAGGAAAAATCCCTCTCCTTTTCAGAAATCCTCTGGCTTTGATTGGCCAGTCCGGCGGAAAAAACAATAAAGCGGAGAAGATCATGATCCAAGGAAACATTCCAATCGGAAACAACCTCCATGTGAGAATATGAAAGATCAGAACGAAACCGTAGGCCCAAGGCCTCAAACTTTTTTTCAAAAGACAGAAAGGAATAAACAGATCAAAAAATAATCCGGCATAACTAAAAATGTAACCTGCGATCGGATAAGAAAAAAATCCGCCAATCACAGGAAAGTCGGTATTTCGAACCAACCAGATCCTAAGAGGCTGGGCATAAAACAACCAGTCCGGAACTAATTTTGCTAAGCCCCCAAAAAAATAAACGCAACCGATTTGGAATCTTAAGATCCACAAGGACCAATTCGGGATTTTAGGAGTATTCCATTTTCCGTTTCGGTATGCTTCTAAAAAATGAGATAAAGAAAAACAGCGATCCGCCGGGATCCAAAACAAAAGAAATAACAATAGAAAAACTAAATAATAATGATTCAGATAAGTGGAAACATCTATAAGATTAAAATAGGAAAATCCTACCCAATAAATAAAAATGGAGGTCCTATATAAAACTCCCAGGGAAATAAATAAAGCAGTTATGCATAATATTATAAATACGGAATATAGAAGAGGTCCTGGAATTACCCCTACCCAAGAAAATCCGAAATGTTTAAAATGAAAGCTGGGCTCTATAAAATACTTTTGCACCCAGCCGTAATGAAGATAGCGAGCCGATATGAAAAATAAAATAATACCGAACCCAAATCTGAAAAATCCTAAGGACCAAGCTGGAGATTGTTCGAATAATTCGGACCTATACCGATTCCAGAGAGACAAGTTTGATTCCTTTTTTATTTATTGAACGGATTGAATGAAGCCGTTCCCTATATCGATCCAATTACCATTCAATTTGTTTTTTCCCAATCGAGCAAGCATTCCGGGAACTTCTTCGAAGGTGGATGGAAGAATTTCTTCCAAATGGAAAATTTTCTCTCCTTCTTTTTGACAATTATCAAAGGAGGCAAAAGTAGCTCCTTCAAAGAGCAATTTTTTTCCGCCTTGGTTCTGAGTTTGTAAGGGATGATCAAAAACAAAAACATCTCTATCTTGTGAGATCGCATTAAATGCTGAAGATAATGCTCCGCTTTTAGAAGGAGCTTCCATGACTAATAGGGAAGGTGAGATCCCAGTGATGATCCTGTTTCTTTTTGGGAACGCATATTTTCTGACTTCAAAACCGGGAGGACATTCGGTGATCACTAAACCGTTGATGGAAGATTTCATTCTCTTATATAAATTCCTATTTTCGTAGGGGTATTCTTTTTCGGGTCCGGTGCCCATGACTCCGATTACAGGCATTTCTTGATCCAAGGCTTGTAACATTGCCGCCTTATCAACTCCTAACGCTAGGCCGGAAACAATGCCGTCTAGTCCAAGAGAATTTACAAAATCCGGAATTAGTTTAGAATAATTTAATGTAATTGGAGAAACTTTTCTTGTTCCTACAACTGCCAAATAAGAAAGTTTTAAGAGTTCTATGTTGCCGAAGCAGAATAAATTCGGCGGTGGATCGTAGATCTCTTTTAAAAGATCCGGGTATTCCGGATCGAAGTAGGAAACGATCTCCGTTCCCAGCTTTTTTAGGGAAGAAGAATAATTTTTAGAATCGAACTTCGCTTTTTCTTTTAGGTCTTTGGGGAGTATTCTTTCTAATTTTTCCAGAACCTCCGATGGAGAGAGGCTCTGGGATAAAAATCCGGATCTGCTTAGGATCTTATATAAACTTGGAGAAGAAAGAGAAAGAAAATCCATGCGGATCTCCGTATTAATTCTCGGAGGATTCCATTTTGTTTAGATTGTTAATTACATTTTTATAAGATTCGTTCTCATTCAGATCTTCTTTGATGAACCCGTCTTTTTTAAGGCCTTCTATCGTGTTTTTTAAATGTAGATAGATATCTTTTGCTTCTTGCACCTTTCCTGATCTATATAAAAAATTTCCTTTAGCGAATAACACTGGAACATTGCGAGGTTCTTTTTTTAGGATAGAATCCAAAAGAGTAAATGCTTTCTCTTGGTCTTGGAAACCCGCATTGATCCCTTCCCAAGAGGAGTCCGCCATAGACGAATCAAAGTAGATCAAAGCCAATTGGTATGGAAATCTTGAATCCCTAATATCCTGTCTTGAAAGCGATTGGAAAATCTCGATTGCGATCTGTCTTCTTTTAGGTTCCCAACCTCTGTCCTTGGAAGCGTTGGCATAAGAGAGAGCGGTTTCGAAAAGTAGCTGTTGATCCACAGGCATTAAAAGTTGCGCTTTATCGAAATATGGTAGGGAAGATTCGAAAAAGTGAACGTCTGCGCCGATCACTTCCGTTTTTCCGGAACCTTCTTCTTGGATAGCTTTATTATAATATTTAGATGCTAGATCGTAATCTCCGATCTTCATATACCCTTGCGCGATCTTCCAACTAAGAGCTCCCGCGGATCTGGTTTTGGAGGCCATTTCTCGGATCTTCTTTTCTAATTCTATGATCTCGGATTCGTCCATATTCAAACGGCGTTTCCAAGCTTCTAGATCCTCGACGGTTGGAGGTTTTGTATTCTTTCCTGAGAATTTACTTAGGTTCTTACAATCTGAAATCAGAAATATAAAAAGAAGAAGGAATATAATCCTCATTTGATTCTACCTCGGGAAGAAATCGTATTTGAAATACCATGTCCGAGAATTGTGCGGATGGTCCACGGAAAATCCTATGAAAGGATTTTTTTTGGAAGGAAAAAGGAAGATGCCGGAACGGAAAGGGAGAAGGTATTGGATCCTTCTCCCTTTATAAATTAAGCGTTGTCTCTGGAAATTCCAGCGATTACTAAAGCTCCGCCTAAAAGACCAAGGTCTTTTAAGGCCATAGCGATGGACAATTGGTTACCCTGTGTCACTCCCGGTACATGGATGAGTACGATGAATAGACCAAGCAGAACTGCCAAAAGGATCATCGCGAGTTTGGTTTTTTTGTTAATAAAAATACTGAGCGCTGCCGCTAATAATGCAGCTCCTGTGACATAGATCCAGATCACTCCTCCTGGAACCGGAACCATTCCTGCCATTGCATTTGCGTTAATAAAATGGTTAATCCCAAAAACTAAAAGCGGGACAGCGTAAACATATTTCCCGATTGTTTGCATAAAAATTTTCTCCTCGAGTTTGATCGAAAATTGCTTTCGCAAAGCGACCGTTAATTAGTATGGATGATTCCGCCTCACGCAAGGAGAAAATGGATTGGATCAGGGAAAAAAGAACAATCTGCCCCAAGGTTGGAGAATTGCCCGACCGGAAGATTTACAAATTCTGATCCAAATGGAAAAAGTGGTCTTTGGAAATTCTTCCTGGTCCAATTATTCCATCCAAAGTCATATCGAAAATCATCCAGCTTGGATAAAAGAAGATACCGGTTATCTACTATATATGGATCTAGACGATTTTTCGGAATTACTTCGGATAGGTATCCTTCCCGAAAAACGTAAAAAAGGAGAAGCGGAGTCCGTTTTAAAAAAATTGTGCGATCTATTTCCTAAAACTATTTTAGAAGTTTCTAATTTGAATTTTTCCGCTATTTCTTTATATACTAAATTAGGTTTTATGGAATCGGGAAGAAGGAAATCCTACTATGGCCCCGGAGAAGACGCGATCTTAATGGAGAAGTTCCGTTAAAAGGGAAATGATTTTTTGATCACTCGGATCTGCACTAATTGTTGATTCGAAAATAAAAAGTATAATCTCACTCTTAATGGAAAAGGTTTTTTCCAAAATCTGAATTCTTTCGGATTCACATACATTCCCAAATTCACTTCAATATAACTTGTCTCGGTTGGTATCCAATGGAATGCATTGGATTGGATCGTTCCTTTTTTGGTGAATACCATAATATCCGAAACATATTCAGGATCGTCAGGAAATTGTCCCTGATGAAAACCTACCAGGTCTAGTTTTTTTCTTTTGATATAATCCATTACCTTTCGTTTAGAACTTCCGAGAGGTAATTCCTCCAGCACTTCTCTTCTTAATAGATAAGAAGAAGTTTCCAAATACGGATCTTTGAGAATATATAAGAATATCGTAATGAATATGAATAAAATTGCGGCCGATTTGATCGCGATTTTATGAGAAGGTTTTAATTTTTCTGCAAAAGTACCACGCAACTTGCGCCCAATCCTTCGGTTCTGCCCAAGGCTCCCATTTTTTCGGTAGTAGTCGCTTTCACTGAAACACAATCTTCAGGAAGTCCTAATAAATTAGAAAGAGAAGATTGTATTTTAATTCTATGCGGAGCAATTTTGGGTCTTTCACCTATCAAAGTGCAGTCGATATTTACCAAGCTGAAATTTTTCTCTTTAGCAAGATCTAAAACTTTTTGCAGGATCAATTTAGAATCCATATTTTTGAGAGAAGGATCGGTATCCGGAAAATACTGTCCAATATCTCCCAATCCCATCGCTCCCAAAATTGCGTCAGCTAACGCATGTATTACGATATCCGCATCGGAATGGCCGATAAGCGCGTATTCCGAATCGATGATAGCTCCGCCTAAAATTAACGGACGAGTTTGGTTTGTTTCCAGTCTGTGAAAGTCTAGTCCTTGGCCAATTCTATACATTAAGCTATTTGTAACTCACTTCCAGCATTCTTTGGACTGCCATTCTTCCTTTTTCTACAATTTCGGGATCTAGCTTGATCTCGAATTGTTCGTATAAGAGTGCATCTTTAATTTTTTCTAATGTAATTCGTTTCATATGAGGACAGGTCCTGCAAGAAGAAACAAACTGTCTATCCGGGAACTCGGATCTTAGATTATCTCCCATAGAACATTCGGTAACCAAGAACACATCCTTTGCTCCTGAATCACGGATATACTTGGACATTTGAGAAGTGGATCCGGCGAAGTCGGAAACTTCGACCACGTCAGTGTTACATTCCGGGTGAGAGATTACTGTGACTCCAGGCCATTGTCTTCGGACAGAAAGAATGTCTTCCGCAGTATACATTTCATGTACCATACAACGTCCGGGAAAGGAGATGATCTTTTTGTTCGTTTGTTTTTGCACATTCCCCGCAAGGTATTCGTCCGGAAGAAAAATGACTGTGTCGCTATCCAATGAATTTACGATCTGGACTGCGTTTGCAGAAGTACAGCAAATATCTGTCTCTGCTTTCACTTCCGCAGTACAGTTAACGTAAGTCACTACTGGAACTCCAGGATATTGGCTTTTTAGTTTTTTGACATCTTCTCTAGTGATACTTTCCGCGAGGGAGCAACCGGCTTTTAGGTCGGCGATAAGTACCTTCTTTTCCGGAGACATAAGCTTTGCAGTCTCCGCCATAAAATGGACCCCGTTAAAAAGAATAATGTCTGCGTCCGTTTCCGCAGCGGCTTTACTCAGAAAGAGTGAATCCCCGAGTATGTCCGAAACTCCGTGGAAAACATCCGGAGTCATATAATTATGTCCTAAAAGTACTGCGTTTTTTTCTTTTTTGAGACGGTTGATCTCCTGGATGAGAGGAAGTTTTTCCTCTATCTCATGTTCCATGTAAGTGGATTCCAGGGATTTTCGAATATCCTCTATGGTTTTCATTAGGCCCCCCGGCCAGTCTAGGCGGTTCTATCTATTTTAATTTGGACTCCCGGATTTTGGAGTCAGGCAACCTAAATGTAAAATCGCCGAAAGAACTAGGTTTTGCAAGTGTTTATAATCCGTTCGGAGCCCAAAACCAGTCGTAGATTCCGCCGACCTCAAGTTTTTTGCCGAGGACCGACCCTGTCTTAAAATAAATTGACAGAAAACGAAATGCCGGAACAAATACGAAGTTATTCCTAAAAATCATCCATAAAGGATTGGTATTAACCCAATGAAAAAAATCTCTGCTCTGCTCCTCGCAGGAGCTATTGCATTTTCGGTTTCCAACTGCGGCGAAAAAGTTGAAGTCGAATACCCTGTTTTTCCTAAATCAAAAGAGGGACGCCAGCTTCAAAAATTCCTAGGCTCTATCCGCAATGTTGGATTAGCAGTCGAAAAACCCCAAAAAAGTCTTTGGGAAACCGTTTTCGGAGCAGGTTCCAGCTTTATCGATCAAATGCCTTCTAAAGTTTTCGAAGCTTTCGACAAGGAAACTTATTACAAACTGATCGACCTAAGCAAAAGAGCTGACTCTATCAATGAGGCTTCTTTAACTCTTACCGGAATTACTAAAAGTCGTGTGAAACTCGGAAACCAATTAGGTGCTGAGGCAATTCTTCATATCGGTTATCAAAAACCATACACTGAATGCGGAAGCGAGATGATGGTAGATTACGGCGCGGCTGCGTTGAAAGTAGGTGGAGCTATCGCTTCTATGGCATCTGGCAGAAATGTTGATACCGGAAGCGGACCTGTTAGCAAACAAACCGGTATCCGTTATATGTTGATTCCTCTAGATGCTACTTTGATCAAAGTAGAAACTGGAGAAGTTAAAAAGGCTGTAGTTTCTAACCCTGCAAAAGTTGACGCAGGAGTTGGTAACTTGGATTGCCCTTCCGTTCTTGACTCTTTCGGAAAAGCTTTAGACGAAGCTGCTCTTTACATCAAAGACAGACTTTCTCCAAAAGTTAAAACCGAGTATATCAAAGTATTCAAAGAAGACGAAGATCCTGAAGTTGCAGGATACCTTGACGACGGATACCAAGAGATCACCGGAGAAACTCCTAGCTTCAAAAAAGCGAAAGAGAACTGGGAAAAGGCTGATAAAAAAGCTGGTGGAAAGTCTTGGGGAGCGAAAGCAAACCTAGGAACCTACTACTTCCAGGCTGGAGACTTCGAAAAAGCTATCAAGTTTTACGAAGACGCGATGAAACTCAACGGAGCTGACAAGAACTACGTGAGAGAACTTCGTAAACGTGTAGAAGCTGCTGCTGCAGTTGATGACACTGAAAAATAAGAAATTTCAACTTTCTTTCGGTTTCGAGAAAAGCGGGCGGATAACGTCCGCTTTTCTTTTATGTAGCGTATTCTTCTTGTCCGACTGCAACAGAACGAAACCGAATTTAGAAGAATGTTCCGACGCTCAAATCCATATTTCCAAACTGATCGCGAACGACGAAACTATGGAAAAAGGTGTCCAAGCATTAATGCTCAGGTCCATACTAAAACCTGAGACCAGCGAAGCGATCATCAGAAGTTGTGTGCAGAACAAAAGTTTACTCCAAGTGCAATGTGAACTCTCTAAGGAAAAGTATTCGGAACTACAGGATTGCAAAAAACACGCGCCTAAAAGAGAAGAGAACGAAGGTTGAGCATAGTTTTTACTTCTATTTCCGGATTGTAGAAACCGGAGAAGTCTAAAGTTTTGTACTCCAAGACTTCTTATGGCAAAGTTAAAATTAGTTCAATTGCCTGTTCCTCCTCCTACGGCCTTTGCCGCTACTGGAAATGTTCCTTTGGCAGCGGGCTGTTTGGCTGTTTCCGCTCGAGAGAATGGCCTGGAAAAAAAAGGACTGGAGTTGGAAGTTCTGGATCCTGATATCACCGATAAAGAAGGCGATAGCCAACTTGCCGACAGGATCGCAAAAGATGAGCCAGAGTTTTTAGGATTCTCACTGTATCTCTGGAATACGGAACGAAGTCTTCATCTCGCAAAAGAAGTAAAACGTAGATCTCCATCCACTAAAATACTCATCGGTGGACCGGAAGTAAATCCCGACAATCCGTTCGTTCTTTCCGAAACAGGTTACGATATAGCGGTTTCCGGAGAAGCAGAACATACATTCTTTGCTTTGATGGATACTCTTCTCAAAAAAGAAGATCCGAGAAAATTACCGAACATAGCGGTTAGGGAACAAAATGGAAAGATGGGAATGTTTTCCAGAGAAGAGAATGCTTCCTTTCCGTTGACTAGTTATCCTTCTCCTTATCTACAAGGATTTGTGCCGGTAGATCCTGCTAGATCCACTTATTTGGAAACCGTAAGAGGATGTAGATCACAATGTACATACTGTTTTTATCCTAAGAGCAGCAATGTACTAAGGACTTTGGATATACCTGAGACGATTAAACTTCTCGCTAACTTAAAAGATAAAGGTGCTAAAGAGTTAGTATTCTTAGACCCGACATTCAACCATCGCCCGGGATTCGAAGAATTTTTAGATGCGATTATAGATGTAAACTCGGACAGGTCCATGACTATGTTCGGAGAATTAAGATCCGAGGGAATTACAGAGAAGATTGCGGACAAACTTGCGTTAGCCGGCTTTAATCGAATTGAACTCGGAATGCAATCCATTAATAAGGAAACCTTAAAGAGAGTAAAACGTTTTGGAAGTCCTGAAAAAGTTGCAGAGGCCGCCAGAATGTTAGCAGATCGAGGAATTGAACTTTTATTGGATCTGATAATAGGACTTCCCGGGGATACTCCGGATGATGTGATGGAAGGGATCGAATTCTTTTATGGCCACGGACTGGGAGAATGGGTCCAAGTATTTCCGTTATCGATCCTGCCAGGAACAGCTATGAGAAAAGACGCGGAATCGGAAGGTTTGATATATCTTCCAAAACCTCCTTATAGAGTGATCCGCACTCCTAATTTTAGTCCGGAAGAGCTTAGTTCGACTTTGTTTCGTTCGGAAGACAGATTGGATAGAAGGTTGGATGAGACTCCTCGAAGTCTATTATCCGATCCTGATCCTAAAGTTCCCGATATATTTTCCTTTTCTCCGGGTTTGTCCGAAAAATTCGGATTAGAAGATTTTTCACTTTCAGGCGCTAGACATGTTTCTATCTGGTGGAGAGGAGATAATTTAGAAAAATCTAAAAAAGAATTCTTTGATAGATTGAATGACAGATTTACCAAAGATCCTTTTGCGGTCACAGACATCGTTTTATATCCTAGATCCACATTCGATCCCGAACTCGTGACGGAGATTATGGAAGAATTTTCCAAAGTCCCTGCATCTTATCTTTCTAGAACTCTCGCTCATAGAGGAGAAAATATGCTGCATAGGATAGTACTCGTACTTCCTTATGGGATCTCTTTTCCTTTGGAATGGGTTTCCGAGATCCGAGAATATATCCCAGTCTTCCAGGAAATGGAATGGGAAGAAGCGGTCCGAAAATCGTCCGAACTCGGGGGAGAATTTCCTGGAGCAAGGATCATTTCTAAAAATGAGAATTCCGCGGCATGGAAAATCTTAAAAGAAAATTCGGATCCAGAGTCAGTTACTTTCGCCGATAGAGTTTTGGAAAAGCGTTGGTGTTGGGAAGTTTTAGGTTACTCGGAGAAGTAGATCGTCGGTTACGCATTGGGAGCGATCGTAACCTTTCATTTGGGACAAACACTCGGAAAATAAGATCGACTTTTCTTCTTAAAAAGTAGGATCTTTGAACGAAAAATCGCTTCTTGACGATTTTATACAATTTTTCTCCTCGGTTTGCGGTTAGCATCTCTCCATTGTCGGAGAATGAAATGCAAAACAACCGTAAGAAAGTATACGATTTCCCTCATAAGGCTCTACGTTACGGGATCTCGAAATTAGTACAAGAAGCAGGTAGGACGAATTATTCCGATCCGAGAGATGTGACTCAACTTTTCGAATTGGGTAAAGAGATCTTTCAAATGTTAAAGATCCATGCAAGAGATGAAGAAGGAGTGAGTTTAAAACATTTAGAAGAAAAAGACCCCCAAGCTTCTCTCAAAGATAAAGAAGAACATAAATATCTGGAAAAAAAAATAGTAGAGCTGGATTCTCTTTTAGATCGGATCAAAAAAGAAGGCGAACAGGCTCCGGTCCTCGCAGAGGAATTTTATACGAAACTAATTCGTTTCCAAACGGATTACTTCTCTCATATGACCAGGGAAGAAGAGGAAACCCAAGTTAGTCTGCATTTATATTTTTCCGATCCTGAGCTTGACGATCACCAAAAAGAGATTATGAGTTCCTTGGGTGGAGACGAGTTTAAGATCTGGGCCAAATATTTGATCCCGAATGTTCCGACTCCGATCAAAAATAGATTCGAGGAAATGTTAAAAACTTTTACTTGAACCACGGTATTGTTTCTTTATAAACCGAGTTACTCACTTGATTTTCGGACCGACTTCTTATAAGATCCTTCTATGAAGTCGGATAAATCCGAGATATTAAAAGAATTTCGCACTCTTCCCGGAGTGGGCAAAGTGATCGCGGAAGATCTTTGGAATCTAGGAGTTCGCAGTAGAGCGGAACTTGCTAAATTAGATCCAGAAAAATTGTACGAAGAGATTTGCGAATACCAAGGTACTAAAGTAGATCCATGTATGTTGTACGTATTTCGTTGTGCCGTTTACGTTTCCGCAACTCCCAATCCCGAACCTGAAAAAATGAAATGGTGGTTCTGGAAGGACAAACAGCTTGTCTGAGTTGGTTCGAATTTCCTGGAGCCATAAGGAATCTCCCGAAACTTACACGGTTCTTCCTGGAGAAGAATGTGTGATTGGAGTCCAAACCAAGGGAAGGATTTCTTTACATTGGGATAAACAGTCCAAGACGCTTTCCAAGGCAGGGATCACAGGGATCTTAAGAGGCCCCAGGACATTCTTTTCCGAAAAAAATACAAAATCACTTTTAGTCTATATTTCTCCTTTAGTTCTTTCCAGAATGATCTCTCTTCCGATGGACCAGATCAGCGATTGTAGTTTGTCTTTAGAGGATCTGTTTTCCAAAGATATGATTTCCCGATTGATTGCGGACTGCGAAGAAGCGGATTGGGAAGGGCAGGAGGCAACTCGGACCTTGGAAAAATTTCGGCACATTCTTCCTTTAAGAGAAGAAAAGGAAAAATTTGTCTCAGAAGCGGTTCTTAGGATCAAATCCTCTTTCGGAGAGATCGGGATCAAAGGTTTGGCGGAAGATTTGGGAGTAAGCCAAAGTAGCTTGGAAAGAGGTTTTAGATCCAGAGTAGGTCTAAGTCCGAAAGAGTATGCCGGACTGGTGCGATTCAGAAATATATTCAGATTTTATAATTCTTCTTCCAGCCTGACTGAATTAGCTTTAGAAGCCGGTTATTACGACCAGGCGCATTTTATTAGGGAATTTAAAAAGAAGACCGGTTTTAGTCCGAAACAATGGTTTCGTCAAAATGCTGGCGCACGATTTGAGCTTAATTTTTAGAAAAAAATTCTCGTTTGATCGAAGGATGTTTTCGGATCAAATCCAGGGATTTTGCGATCAGTATTTTACCTTCTTGCGTATGATTCCAAACATTTAGTCCGGATGGATGAGGTAAAGGTATCCAATCCAATTCTACTCCGTAAAAGTTTTTTTTAAACTTCTTACCTATGACCTCATCCAGTTTGTACTTTTTATTTTCCACTAATTGATCGATCGCCAATTTGCCGATGGGGATGATGAGTTCAGGTCGATTAAATTCCACTTCGAAGCGCATATACCTAGAACAATTCTCCACTTCGGAAGGATTCGGTTTTCTATCTCCGCTCTTTGCTTTGCCGGGAAAACATCTACATACTGCCGCCATATTCACTTTGGATCTGTAGATTTCTTCTTCTATTCCAATGGATAAAAACCATTTGAATAAAGTTTTACCTGCTGTATAAGCGAAGGGTTTTCCGAATTTTTCTTCGTGGATCCCTGGAGCCTGTCCTATGCTCATGATCTTTGCGCCTGGAATACCGCCATGCACAGGATTGCCCACCATGTCCGGACAAAGTCTGCAATGAATTAACGTATCTAGATGTTTTTTGAATTTTTGAGAATCGTTCATCCGAAACGGATCAAGGTGATAAAAGTTTCCAAGCCTCTTTGGAAGTGCTGCCGACTCGGATCAGACTTTTTAATTTGGTCAGTTCTAAAATTTTATTCACTTGAGAAGAAGGGGAGAAGACTGCGATACCGCCCTTGCCACTCTTGACTAGTCTGGAATGTGTCGCCATAAAAACTCCCAATCCGGAAGAATCTATATACTTTACATTTTCCATGTTCACTAGAAGATAAATGAATCCCCGATCTAGTAGATGAAAGAATCTTTCTTTCATTATCTGCGCGGAATATAAATTGATCTCGCCTGAAATTTTTACGACCACAGCTTCCTTAGGAAGGCCATCCGGAATATTGTCCTGATCAAGAAATACACCTAACTCGGGTGCATCATGATCGAAATCTTTACTGTCCAGGTTCCAAGGAGTATCTGCCATAGTGTGGTCGCTTATTTTTACCGATTGCGAAGACTATCGAAGTACTAGCGGTTTCTGCAAGGATTTTATCCCGTTTTTTCAACGATCTTGAAATGAGAAGAATACATCGTCCTCGCTTTTTATATGAAAAATACTTATCTCTTAAGGGTCTTCAATAGTCTTCTCTTACGCCTTCCGAGATGGAAAATTTATATATCTTTGCATTTAGTCCGAATTTTTGGAAGTATTCCTTTTCGAGTTTAGAGAATAAGGAAGAAGATCTACCTTCTTTGTCCAAGACTAAGACACAACCTCCGAAACCTCCCCCTATCATTCTGGCCCCCAACACTTTTTCGGAACGAAACCATTCTACTATAAAATCTGTCTCTGCACACGATACTTGGAAGTTTTTGGAAAGAGATTCGTGACATGCGAATAGTTCTTTTCCTACATTCTCTGCGTCTTTATCCTTTAAGGAGCGGATAACGTTTTGAGCTCTGGATCTTTCTCCTAAGATGTGGGTGGCTCTTTTGAATTCGGAAGGAGTGAGTCCTGCTTTTTCTATAAGGGAGAAGTCCGCTTGGCTTAATGTTCGGACTTGAGGAGAAATTTTATTACATTTTGAAGTCGCGGATTCTACTTCCTTTCTTCTGTCATTGTATTCACTCTCTTTTAGGCTATGTTTTACGTTCGAATCGATCAGATAGAATTCGTGACCGGGAAGATCCAGACTATGATAAGAATATTCCAAACTTTCAGTATTTAAGGAAATACAAGAAGAAGGTTTGGCCACAGCGATCACGAACTGGTCCATGATCCCGCAGTTAACACCTACAAATCTATTTTCCGCAGCTTGAGCAAGTAATGCGATCTTCTCCTTGCTGATGTCCCAAGAGAAAATTTTAGAAAGAGCAAATGTTGTCCCCACTTCCACTGCCGCTGAGGAAGAAAGTCCGGCTCCTTGCGGGATGTTTCCCGTAAACGCAAGATCGAATCCTTCTACCTTTAAGCCTAACTTAAGGGCTTCCGAGACCACTCCTAAAATGTAATTCGCCCATGGATTTTTTTCGGAATAGATCGGGTCTTTTGTTACAAATTCGGATTGGAAATCCAAGGAGTACAATCTAAAGAGACCGAGGCCGTTGGTCCGAACTGCAAAGTTCGTTCTGAAATCGATTGCAGCAGGAAATACTATACCTCCTGCGTAATCCACATGTTCGCCAATAATATTTACTCTACCTGGGGCGGAGAAAAATCGAATCGTACCAAGGTTAGGAACGTTCGGAAAAATACTAGAAAGAGAAGCGGAAAGATTCTCTCGGATTGAAAGAGTCATTCTGAAAATAAAATCTAAGACTTAAATACTTACAAGGGATTTTGGAAAATTAGCAGCTTGGATTATTTCGTTTTTCCTTGCTATTCCAATTAACATAAGTAATTTGTCTCGGATGTCCGATTTTGAGGAATACCGATGGCCTTTTCTTTAGAAATAAACGATAGATTTGCCTCGGAGTTTGCAGATCTCCAAACCTATAGGCTCTTATTAAAAGATTCGGGGTTCGCTTTACAAAATCTTCTCGCCGGAAAATCCCCAGGCTCCGAATTTTTAGGCTGGGTTGGACTTCCAAAAGAGATCCAAAAATCGGAATTAGAAAGAATTCACTCCGAGGCTCAAAGGTTCAGGAAACAATCCGAGACTATAGTTGTGATCGGAATCGGAGGTTCTTATCTAGGAGCCAAAGCGGTCATCGAGGCTTCCAAACCATATTTCGAAACTCCAAGTCTAGGATCGCCCGAGATCGTTTATGCGGGTCATCATTTAGACGCACGTTATCATTCCGAACTTTTAGAATATTTGGAGGACAAGGAGTTCTCCATCAATGTGGTTTCCAAGTCCGGAACTACAACCGAACCTGCTTTGGCATTTCGTTTACTTTGGGATCTTACCAAAAAAAAATACGGAGCCAAGGCAAAAGATAGAGTAGTCGCAACAACCGATAGTTCCAAAGGCGCATTGCGAAAAATGTCGGATGAGTTAGGATTTACGACCTTTTCTATTCCGGATAACGTAGGAGGGAGATATTCCGTTCTGACACCCGTTGGACTCTTTCCGATTGCTGCTTCCGGGGTGGATATATTTTCATTTTGGGAAGGGTTCTCTGAAGCGGCTGACTTTTTGATTTCGGAAACTTCTCCGCATAAAAACCCTGCATGTATTTATTCGGCTTACAGAAATCTATTTTATAGGTCCGGAAAGAAGATCGAAGTCATTGCGAATTATAATCCTTCAATCAGAACTTTAACCGAGTGGTGGAAACAATTGTTCGGAGAAAGTGAAGGCAAACAAGGTAAGGGGATTTTTCCTGCTTCCGTCGAATTGACTACCGATTTACATTCTTTAGGGCAATACCTGCAAGAGGGGGAACGTAATATTTTCGAAACTGTGCTTTATTCCAAAAATGCCGGAGCAACGGTATTGGTTCCCAAAGACAGCGACGATTTGGATGGCCTGAACTTCTTAGCTTCTAAAAACTTAGAGGAAGTAAACTTACAGGCATTTCTTGGCACTTTAGTGGCACATTCGGAAGGCGGAATACCATGTTTGGAGATTTTGTTTCCGGATACGGGCCCTAAAAGTCTAGGCCAAATTATGTATTTTTTTGAATTAGCCTGTGGGATCTCCGGGAATGTGCTGGGTGTAAATCCATTCGACCAGCCTGGAGTAGAAGCTTATAAAAAAAATATGTTCGCATTACTTGGAAAACCTGGTTTTGAAAGTTTAAGAGAATCCCTTCGTAAAAAGGGAGTCTAATAAAAAAGGTTTTTCTAAAAGCTTGACAGAGATTCGTTCAGGTTTCGGATTAGATTCAGTATGGTCCTAAGAGGAAAAAAATTAAGGTTCGTTTCGGCTTCCTTAGCCCTTTTTACTCTATTATTCTTTCTACATTCCGGACCATCCAACAGCCCTTATCCCGGGAAGAAGTCCGACCAATCACAAACAATCATCGGACAAGAGACCGATATAGAAGAATTAAGCGATCTCGCCGAAACCTCCGATCCTTCGGAAACGGTTTGGGGAGATTTTTTAGCTTCTAAGATACATACTCCCGGTCTCTCTAACTCAAATCCTTCCCGCCAGGATAGGTTTCAATTCCAACACAATAAATTATTGTCTCAGCATCTGCTGAATATCCCTCCACCATTCCTTTCTTAATCTAAAATTCGAAAGCCGTATGGCCTCTAGCCGTACTTCGCTTTCAGAGTTTATGCGTACCTAGTTTTGCGCTCAAAATAGAATTTTCGGAGATCCATTTTCGTAATATTTTCCCATCCAATATAGCACCAATTTAGCCGGTCCCAGGTTATGGGTTTAGGCCCTTCGCCGGGGACCGGTTTCTTTTTCAATTTTAGATCGATAAAAAAAGGCAGACAGAGACCCAAATCTCCCGATACTTTTGCGGGGAGCCAGAACTCCATAAGCGGATGGAAATAGAATTAACCAAAAAGGAACGTTTGATCCGAGGAATGGAACTCGGAAAGAAGATCGTCCTTCACGGAGTTGTGCTTTCCCAATATTATAAATCCAACGTGGAGAATTATCTCCGGTTCTGTTTGGAATATTATCAAAAAACGGATATTCTTCCTCCTTCTCTCTCTCTGGTTTATTCCCTTTTAGAAATGGCATTCAAAGAGAATTGTAGGAATTCCTACTATATGGAGAAGGGCTGGGATCCTCTGAGTTCGGAATCCTTGACTGAAAGAGAAGCTGAATTTGAGACCAATTGGGACTTCTCCGATCCGCTAAAATTAAGGAATCGATTAAAAGGAGAAGGGGCCGTACTTAGGACCACAATCCACCATTCCGGTTCGGGAATCTCCTTAGAGATCGCGAATTTAGCTCCCATTACTTCGGAAGCGGAAGAAGCGCTGACTGAATATCTTTCCAGAGCAAAGTCCTACCAAGATCTTTCCGAATACTACGAAGATTATCCTTTCGATGAAGAAGGCAGAGAGATAGGGATCGCTTTAGCTATATTACAATTTAAGGAAATAGGATTAGATCCGAACCTTCTTAGATTCGATACGGCAGAAGGAGAACATGTATTTCGATTAGAGATCGGTTTCGGCGAGGGGTTTCTTTCTCTTAGGAACAAATTGGAGAATGACGAAGATGTTCGACCTTTCCGCTTTCATTCCCAAGAAGAAAAGGACGGAGAAACTATTTCTCCATGGAAGATCTCGGTCTGTAAGATCTGTGGAAGGACGGTGGATGATAGGATCTTCTTTCATACCGTTCCGCAAGATGTGGTTGCAAAAGCGAAAGATCTCCCATTTACTGAAGAAGTTTGTGCTTGGTGTTTGTCGGGCTATTTGAAGTTATAGATCGAGCAGACAATTCCTGTTATATTATAAAATTTTGATTCATTTTACATATTACCCTCATAAACCTGTTCGTCTTTCCGGTGATCGTATAGAACTTGTACCTCTTACATCGGAACATACCTTTGTTTAGATTAGGAAAACCTCAGGTTTAAACAAACTTCATCTTACTTCCAGTTTTCCAAAACTCCGTCGATCACTCCGTAAATTTGTGCCTCAGTTGGAGTGAGCCAAAGATCTCTGTCGGTATCCCTTTCCACCACTTCTAAAGGTTGGCCGGTCCTTTCGGAAACGATACGATTGATCTCCTTCTTATCCTTTTCGATCATCGAAGCAAAAATCCCTATGTCGGTTGCCTTTGCCTGATAAGTTCCGGGGACATGAGGTTGGTGTAACATGATCCTGCTATGAGGGAATGCGAATCTTTTACCTTTTGTTCCGGAAAGAAGAAGTAGAGCACCGAAACTTGCAGCGAGTCCCATACAAACTGTGCTTACATCATTCGGGATCAGATCCATCGTGTCCAAAATAGACATACCGGAAGTGTTGGCGCCTCCAGGGCTATTGATCACAAGAGTGATATCTTTCTCCGGATCTTGATTAGAAAGATATAATAGACGTTCCACCACATGTTTTGCAGAAAGATCGTCCACTTGCCCCCAAAGAAAAATTTTTCTCTCCTTGAGCTGGTTGTCCTCTAAGCGAAGTCCAGGAAATTGGATCGGTTCTACTAAAGTATCGGTCATTCTATTCTCCAATCAGGAAGCGATCGCCATAGGTCCATGTAGGACTTCCAACCAATCTTTTCTATCCGATTTATTCAAAAGTTGTCTGCGTAATAATTCTCTACTTCTTCTCAAACGGTTTTTCAGATTACCGATCGGGATGCCTGTTTTTTCGGTGATCTCTTCGTAACTCATCTCACCGAAATATCTCAGATTCAGAAGTTGTTTTTCTTCGTTCGGAAGTTCTTCTAACGCATCCAAGACTTCCGTCCTCCAACTATCCCCGGAGCGAGGGGCAGCTTTAGTGATCTCCGGATTTAACTCTGTCCCAAGCAGATCTTTTTTTCTTAAGATACGATCCGAATGTTTCAGCACCAACCTTCTAAGTAAGAAGGGAAACGCTTCCGGTTGCCGTAGCGTTGGAAGAACTTTCCAAGCTTCTAAAAACACTTCTTGGCTAAGGTCCTCCGCCTTGGATTGATCTCGGATCCGTTTGATGGCCTGGCTACTTACGTATTTTTCGAAACGGGTCATCAACTCCGTCCAAGCCGGTTCTTCTCCTTTGGAAGCTTCTGTAACTAGTACTTTAAAATCGCGCATATCTGTTAGAGGGTCCCAGTTTCCATTTTGGGGTGTACGGATCTAAACTATTTTTGCATTTTCGGGACTCTTGACCCCGGTCTAAAGGGGCCGTAAACCGCGATGTTGGAGAGGGGGAAGTATCCCCCTCGCTTCAGCCGCGAAACGCGTCTTCCGCTACCCCCTCTCCGGGGGAAATTTTTTGCTCCGAACCCCGGACCCAATTTTGATTTTTTTATTTTTCTCACACAGAGGCACAGAGCCGCGGAGATATGATGGCCGATGTGTTGGAGTTCGGACAATGCGCTTACTCAGAATAAAGTAGTCTTAAAACCTCCGTGTCTTCGTGACTCTGTGTGAAAAAAGAATTCGCTACCGATCTCAAAGAAAATCTGCAAATAGCGGAAATTCTTTATATAAATTAGAAAAAGTTTAAGAAGAAATTCTGTTTTTGAACTCTATCCAATTCGCCGAAAGCCGATCCGAAAAATCGGTATCCTTATATTTCTCATAAAACTGCTTTTCACCCAGATCCAAAAATCTGCCTGGGAAAATTTTACCGCCGAGTCTGTTTTGGGCGGAAAGTTTACGAAACGTATCCGCAAGATCATAAGTTTTGTTCGGTTCCAGATCGGAAAGACATTCTGCTTTCATCCAAGAAAGTCCCAAATAAAAATATCCTCCCACTTCGAATCGGACTAAATCGGCATGTAAGCTCAGGCCTGTGTAATTTGCATTTTCGGGAATTTTAGCTAAATATAATATACAGTCGAACTTTTTTTGATCTTCTTTGCTTGGCCAGGGATTAAATCCAGGCTCTGGAAAAAGAATAAAATCCGGATTTAAAATTAAAAAGTCGTCCTGTAAATTCCAGAATCTATCGATCCCTGTGCGAATTCCGCCGCCGGTTCCTAAAATTTCAGGAGTTTCCATCGAGAAATGTAGTCGGAAGTCCTTAAAATCTTTTAACTCTTCTTGGATTTTCTCGCCTAAATAATGTAGGTTTAAGATTCCGTCTTCTACGCCCCAGGATTTTGCATGAAATAGAGAATAATAGATGAGAGGAATATTATTGATCTTTAAAATAGGTTTAGGGAGCGACTTGGTCCATTCTCCCATTCTGGTCCCAAAACCCGCACATGGAAAAAATGCCTTCATCCTAGAGTTTTTCCAAAAATAGAGTATTATCGGATAATTCTTTTTTTAAAAGATGAAAGAATAAGAACAATTGATCCGGAAAAAGTCCTACTTGAACGATCTCTAATAGATTATCCAAACAGTTCAATACACTCTGTCTGTATTTATCCTGTTTCTTATCCGCCACCAACATAAAATAAGATCCTAGCGCTTTGTAAGATCTTTGTAAACACTGCAAATAATAACATTCTCTCGGTTTTTTGAATCTATTATCGCTTAGTTTTAGAAAGAGTAGAAAAAGTCCCTGTCTCATTGCAAATGGGATCGGCCTATAAGCGTCGTATAACAGACTGGAAAGATCGTAAAATGGAGTTCCCATTCTTGCGTCCTGGAAATCGATCAGAGTCAACTCTCCAGTAGGGGAAAGCATGATATTTCGAGCGTGAAAGTCCCTATGACAGAATACCTTCTCCTTATACTCCGCTAAAAATCCGGAAGCTTCTTCCAGAAAAAAAACCACCTCAGGTCTGAGCTTTGTCTTAAGTTTAAACATCTCGGAGAAGTTTATATATGAAGAAAATGTAAACTTATTTTCAAAATTCAATTTTTCATAGTCGAACTCCCGAGTGGAAACAGGAGGTTCCGGCCTGGTTTTTTGAAGGGAGACTAAAATTTCCAAAGATTTTACTAAGTAGGTCCTGTATTCTGCGTCTTCTCGGATAGAGCTTAGATCGGAATCTCCTTCGTCGGAAAGAAGCATGAGCTTATTGAATATATCTGTCTTATATATTTTAGGTACCTTGAAACCGTGGTGTTCTAGAAAATGGCCCACTTCTTGAAAGTCGTGCTGAAAGACTTGGTCTTTGCATAATATCTTTGTAGAACTGTCCGGATATGTTGCTCGATAATATCTGCGTGCGGAAGCCTCCGGATTGATTGAGTCTATCTTTTCAGGAAATTTTCCGTCTATCGCAAGGAAGCGAAAATCTATCTCGCTTAAAACTTCGTTCATAGCCACGTATGGCTAGTTCTGCAATTTGTCCGGAAAGACCAAGCGGAATTCGGTGCCTTTTTCCGGCTCAGAATCGATTTCTATTCTAATTCCGAACACGTCAGCTATCTCTTTTGCTACGAACATTCCAAGGCCTGTACCTTGGCCGGTTTTTTTAGTAGTGAAATAGGGTTGGAATATTTTATTCAAAATATCTTTGCTCATCCCGATCCCGTTATCCTTGATCTTAACCATTGGATGATGATTTTTTTCGCCCACAGAGATCTCAATTCTTCCTTTGTTATCCGTTGCATCCGCTGAATTTAAAAAGATATTAGAGAATAAAAGACTCAATTGATCCGCGTTAGAATGTACGGATGTTCTTTCGGAATTTCTATTAAATACGATCTCGCAATATTTTAAACGGGTTGTCTTTCTGAAAACCTCTATTACGGATTCCACTACTTCGTTTAGATCCAGATCTTCTTTGTCTCTACCTGAATCTCCAGGTTTTCCGAGTTGTAATAGGTTGAAAGTGAGATTCTTCAGTTTGGTGATCTGGTTCCAAGTGACCGAGATTGCTTTGTCTTTAATCGGTTCGTCGGCATCCGGAAGTCTTGCAACTTCTATAAATCCTTGGATGGCTGTGAGTGCGTTATTGATCTCATGACCGATACTAGATGCGATTGTCGTTAAGAACGCTCTTCTTTCTGCATCAATGAGTTTTTCGGAGATGATATTCTTTTGAGTGATATCTCTTGCGATCCCGGTATAATATGTTTTACCGTTCAATTCGTATCTACATACCGAAATATCGAAATTGAATTTTTCTCCGTTTCGACTGATCAATTCCGCATTATGCAATCTTGCTATATTATGATCCGATTTACGGCTCATCAAATGAGCGATCCTTTCCAGATACGCCTCTGTGTTCTCTTCAGAGATCAGAAGTGTGATCTTTTGTCCTACGATCTCATTCTCTTCATATCCGAAATTTCGGACGGCAGCTTCGTTCGCTCCCCGGATCAATAGATCTTCATCCAAAGTGATCACGCAGTCGCCGGTAGTTTCTAAGATTAAACTATTACGATAATTTAAATCTTTGGATTGTTGTGCAAGATGGGTTTTTTCTCGGACCGCTTTCAGGATCTTTTTGGATTTTCTATCTCTATCCTCTTTTTCTTTACGGGCATTCTCCAGAGCGGCTAGAATGTTTTGTCTACTGACAGGTTTGGAAATATAATCGAATACTCTATTTCTAAGAGCTTCTTCCGCAGTATGAAGTTGAGGGTTGCCTGTAATAAGTATGACGGGAATATTAGAATTATATTTTTTGATCTCTCTTGCGACTTCGATCCCATCTTTGCCGCCCATTAGAATATCTGAAATTACGATATCTACCGCGTAATCTCTCACAATCCTCATTGCGGATTCAAAATCCTCCGCAAGAAAGACGTGATATCCTTCTCTAGAGATCACTCGTTCCAGAGCGGTTCTGATTTCCGCTTCGTCGTCGATGATCAGGACGTTGGGATTTCTTTCCCTTGTCATATAATTTTAAAGAATAAGTTCATCATACCTTTCCTACAGGCACTCGGACAGTGACCTTGGTGCCTTGTCCCGGATTGGATTCCAAATGAATGGTCCCGCCGTGATCGGTGATGATCCGCTGAGAGATAGTCAATCCAAGTCCTGTTCCCTGTTTGGTTCTCCTGGTCGTATACAAAGGTAGAAAGGCCTTTTCTGCGACTTCGGCGTTCATTCCGGGACCGTTATCTTGAATGGTAAAACTCACCATCTCTCCGTTCAAATATAATTCTTTTCGTGCGGAAACTTGTATTAATGGAGTGGTCGGTTTATGTTCCATTTCCGAAATTGCGTTAACTGCATTTACTAGACAATTGATCAATACTTGTTCGATTTCCTGCCAAGCAACATGGATTTGAGGAAGTTCCGGATTAGTGACTCGTTTCAATTCGATTCCATTCTTTTTACAACTCACTTCGATGAGCTCGCAGGCTCTTAGAAGGATAAAATAAGGAGAGACCAATTCTTTTTTCCTAGGCGCTCTTCTTCCCAAGTCCAAAAGGCCTTTGATTAGATCTCTGATCCTTAAAGCGGCTCCTTCAATTCTTTTGTAGACTTTTTTTCTTTCAATCGGGTCCGGATCTTCATGTTCTAAAAGATCTTCTAAATATAATAAACTGGATTGGAGCGGGTTGTTGACCTCGTGAGCGATACCTGCCGCTATCTCTCCGATCGAGGCGAATTTTGCGGTCTCATACAATTGTCTGTCCAATATCTTTGTTTGGGTCACATCCGAGAATATTAACATTGCAGCGACAGGGAGATCTTGGTATTTTTTGAGAGGAAGAAACTTTATAGAAAAGTAATTTTCTTCTTCTCCCAACAATACCATCGAGAAATCGAAGTAGGCCGCTCTTTGTGTGCGGATACATTCTTCCAATTTGACCAAAATACCTTTTTGAGCTTCTTCAGGGAAGAGGGAAGGGAAATCGTCCTCCACATCCACATTCAAGAATTGGAATAGATAAAATTTCAGAATGGGAGCTACTTCCAGTACTTTCCCCTGCGGATCTAATATTACGATCCCGTTATTCATTGAGGCGAATAAATTCCGAAGTTTCATTTCGGAGGCGCGGATCAACTCTTCATTCTTCTTTTGTTCGGAAATATCTAAAAGAAGTAAGATTGTCCCGATCCTGTTCCCATAATCGTCTTTTAACGAGGAAGAAGCTAATAAGAACGGGACTTCATGCCTGCCGCGTATCGTGATCCTGGTTTCCGCCCTGGAACCCAAAAGGATCATATCCATAGCTTCCGGTTCTAATTTTAAAAGTTCCCTGACCTGGACTCCAATGATCTCTTCTTTAGAAATCCCTAATAGAGTGCTGATATTATTGTTCACATAAGTGATAAATCCTTCGTCGTCCGTTGATAAAAGAGGGACTTCCAGTGAATTTAAGAGTGCGCCTTGGAATTGTAGGATTTTTGCGGTTTCCCTTCTTTGTTTTTCGATCCTTAAATATTGAAGAGAAGAAAGAAGATCCTCCACTATCTCGAAATACAGATAATTCTCACCGGAATCGAATGCCATGTTCTCTCTAGAAATGATCTGGATCCCGCCTATAATTTTACCTTCCTCTCGAATGATCAGGCTTAAAGACCGTTTGAAATCTTTTGCGACTAACGCTTCTTCCCATTCCGGATATACATTGGAACCGAATTCATGAATATGGAATTGTTCCTTTCCTTCTATAAGAGTTTCGAAAGGAGATTTGGATTTTTTTTCTTCCCAAGCGGATTCTAAATTTTTTCTCCACTTAGAATCTAGATCGGATTGGATCAGTATCTGATCGGTTCCGTCTTCTCTTCTATAAAAACCCCAGACCAAACTATAATGAGGATTTTCCTTAAGGGTATCGCAGATCTTTTGGAAGAGTGTGCTCTCCGAACTCAAACGGAGAGATCTTAAATTCAATTTTAAAAGTCGGAGAGACCTCAGAATACTTTGTAGATAATATAATCTGAGTTCTATCTCTCTGATCTCCGATCTTTGGTAGATATGAAAAATTAAAGGTGAGTTTGGAGTTTCGGAGAATGCGTTGATCGTAAAGTCGGCGAGAAGAAGTGATCCGTTCCTTTTCCTCAAATTCCAGAGGAGAGAGATGCCTAATTCTTCCGCTCCGTTCCCGTAACTCCCGATGCTGTCCGGTCGAGCGAGTAGGTCGCTGAGGCTAAGTGTATTTAATTCATCCGGATCGTATCCTAAGATGGAGCATGCCTTAGGATTTGAACCGAGTATACTATAACTCCCGGGTTCTAAGATTAGAATTCCTTCCTGGGCGGGAAAGAAGGCCTTTTCTAATAATAGAACTAATTCCCGGTTCTTCATGAATTGTACATAATATCGGAATTCCAGATCGCAAAATTGATTTGGATTCCTTGCTAGATTCGACTAGAGAGGGAATCATTGACCCAATCTATGGATTTTGTATACGAACTTTTTCTTCGAAATTATACCAGACAAAAAATTAAGTTTATGGAGAAGGAACTGGGCTTTCAGCGCCTTCATGTAGACCTCGGCGGGCACAAAATTTTCTTCTTAAAGAGACCTTCTGCCCAAGGTTCCGACAAAACTCTTTTTTTCATACACGGACTACTGGATTCTGCCACAGGATTCAGGAGACTGGCTCCTTTTTTACGAAATGACTTCAATCTTTTGGTTCCGGATATGCCGGGTTTTGGATTAAGTCCTCTTCCTAAAGTGAAATATTTGTACCAAGTTGACGTATTTGCTGATCTTCTTTACAATTCGATCCGCAAACTCGTGTTAAACGATCTGGTCTTGGCGGGACATTCTATGGGATCTTTGATCGCGATGATGATCGCAATTCGAGATTCTGAAAAAGAAAAAAGGGTTCGGAGACTTGTGTTGCTCTCTCCCGGCGGAATTCCGCATCCACAAAGAGACGAAATGAGGAAATTACTCTTTCCATCTAAAACGGAAGAGATCGAAAGGCTTCTTACCGCTTTGTATCAGGAGAATATTCCGGAATTAGGCTGTATCGCCAAAAGGGCTCTGCTAAGTCAGTGGAATAATTTAGCCCACAAATTCTTAACGGAAAACACTCTGGACAGAGAAAAAGAAATTTTTCTAGGTAAAAAACTCTCCGTAGTTTCCCAAAAAGCTCTGATCATTTCCGGGACGGAAGATCCGATCACAGATCCTCCTATGGTGAAAAAATTACATTCTTATTTAAAGGGAAGCAAACTGGTCTGGATCCCGAATGCGAAACACGCTCTCCATATGGAAAGACCGAAAGAAGTCGCCGAGAAGATCAATTCCTGGCTTTGAGGATCAATGTTAACTGATCTTTATTCCTCGAATGGGGGAGAAGAAGAGACGTTATCAAATATTGGATACGATTGGAAATAAATTATTAATTATAAAAATATAATACTCTTTATTTCTACTTCTCTCTTCGTAAAGCCTATCTATAAAATGAAAAAGACAGACACATGAATTGCAAAAAATCCATGAAAAAATTTCGAATAATATTATTTCAAAAAAATCGGATCAACTCTTGATCCAGATCATATTATATAAAATTAAAAAATTTTTCCGCACCTTCGTCCGAGTTTTTTGAAAAACGAATATAGAAATTAGAATCAAAAAACCGTAATACAAGGGGCCGGTTGGCGGATAAAAAAATGGAAAAAGTAAAGATCGCTATAGTTGAAGATAATTCCGAGTTTGCTCAGACTTGTGCAAACACTCTCTCCGTGATGGAAGAAGTAGATCAGGTAGAAGTTTTTTCTTCTACCGAAGACTTATCGCAAAATCATCGGGATAAATTCGATCTTGTATTTATGGATATAGTCCTGCCTGGAAAATCAGGGATAGACTATATAAAAGAAAGGTCCGATTTTGATAACGATCCTAAATATATTATGCTTTCTACGTTAGATACCGATGATGCTTTGATACAGGCTATGAAGGCAGGCGCAGTCGGATTCGTTCTTAAAAAGGATCTAAAAGATATAAAAGAAGTAGCGAGAATGGTGATGAGAGAAGGCGGAATACTTTCTCCGGGTGCTGCGGCAAAAGTGATTTCATTTTTTAGAAAACCTCCGACCAAAGAGACACATTCTTTAACTCCAAGAGAAAGAGAAATTTTGGATCATATAATCAACGGTTATAGAACTAAAGAAATCGCACGTAACTTTGGAACTAAAGAAGGTACTGTTCGGATCCAGATCAAAAGTATTTTCAAAAAATTACAGGTAAACTCGAGGGTAGATCTGGTCCGTAAGTATTCTCGCTTCTAAAAATATCACTAACCCAAAGTGTCTAATTTTACTGTGACAGTACTCATTAGTTTTTGCGACACCGAATGATTAGTTTTATAGTAGTTTTGAATAAAAACTTAGTTAATTAAAAATTCTCAGGAAACTTGCTTTCATCGAATTGTTACTAGTGTATGGTATACGGCATGATGGAGATCCGAGAAACGGAATGGTCCGAAGCTCTGGCTCGTCTCGCTGTAGTAGTATCCACTTACAAACATGTTGGAAGTACTACGGATCAGGTCTTTCTGGCTTGCGAGTCATTATGGGCTGATTGGGACGACTTCGAGCCTACGGGGCCTGATTGGTTACAGGGTTTCGAGGAATCCATGGACGAGGGAGAAATGCAATATGCTGCAAACTCCTTTTCTCAAGTAAGATCCTTATTGAGAGAAAAATTAGACCAGGTCAATCACACATTCGAGAATGGCGAAGATTCTGCAATCGGCGGTTTGATATTAGAATTGTCCGACGGGATATATTCTTTATTAAACGGACCGGAAGAACCGGATAAAACCGTTGAATCCATACTTATAGAGGCGGAAAAACTTTTAGAAATACTTCTAGAATCAAACGATCTTAAATTTCCCGAAGACGAGAATTTAGCTTCCATCGATTTGGAGCTGGTTTCCGACTTGGGAGAAAGAGAAATTTTAAGAGAGTTGATCTCCGCTTTCGAATCCGCAGTAGAATCCAAACAGAACGGAAAGGCGTTATATCTATTGATGTCCAGGATCTTTATAGTTCACTGGAGTTTTTACAGATTAAGAGTAGCTTAATTAGGAATTCTTAATTTTATTTATGAGTTCTTTTAGTTTCCGCTGCGAGCCTTACCTCTTCCCGTAAATTTTCCGCTTCTTGCTGGGAAATTCCTATTTGATCCAACATGAATGTCTCGAATTTTTTTCTCCAAATTTCGAGATCTCCTTCACCCTTTAGTTTTGGAACGTAAAACGGTTCCGATATAAAAAATTCAGCCTTTGAGAACAGTTTTGGAACAGGAGTCCGGTCCCAACTTTGTACGATCTTATAATGGTCATACTTAGCGTAATAGGATAATATGGGAAACCCCGTCAAGGATGCCAATTGGATGATCCCCGGTTTGAGAGTATAAACTGGGCCGGTGGGGCCGTCGGGGGTGATCAGACTGATACTTCCTTTTTTAGCGTCTTGGACCAATGCTTTAAGCGCGGAAGCTCCTCCTCTTTTACTGGAACCTCTTTTTGGTCTCATTCCGAAATGAGCGATCACTCTAGTTACTAATTCTCCGTCTTTTGATTGAGAGGCCATTGGGATAACTTCTAAGCCGTAACGTTTTACGTAAAATTTATATGTAAAATCTATAATGAACGGGATTTGATTATGCCAAAGCGCAAGAACGAAACCTTTTTTTTGGAGAAGTAGCTCTTCCGATTTTTTTGGGACATGTATGCCTGTCCAGCGAACGGTCATATAAATAATTTTTAATATGGTGGTGGCAAGGAATGAAAAAATCGCGATCTTCATGCTCTGTTTCTCCCTTGGAAAAAAGGTAGCAGGAAGAGCCAAACGGATGACAGAGTGAGCCCGACACTATCTTTGAAAACTTCGGAATCCAGATCCGGTTTAGGATTGTCTAAAAAATTATAAAACCCCCAAACAAAATATCCTATACCGATCGATTTTCCTAAACCGGCGATTAAGATCCTTCTTCCTTGATCATGAAAATAGGAGTACCATTCAGTAGAATATAAAAGGCTCACGGTTAGATAAGTCGGGATCCAAACTTCGGGCTCCGACTTTATATAACTAAGACCCGCAAATACGATCCAGGTAATTACGGTTAGAAACCTAAAAAAACCGGATAGTTTTCTTTTCATGACCTTAGGGGAGAATTTTCCCCGGATTCAAAAGATTTTTAGGATCTAAAGCTTTTTTGATCATTTTCATCACTTCTATCTCGGCGGAAGAACGAGAAAAATGTAAAAAGTCTTTTTTCAAAAGACCGATCCCATGTTCCGCGCTAATCGATCCATGATGTTTTTGTAATAGTTCAAACATAGAAGGGTCTACTTTTTTGCATTGGGAGAAAAACTCCGCGTCCGAAAGATCCTTCGGTTTTACTATATTCAAGTGAAGATTTCCATCTCCGATATGACCGAAAAGTGCAATCTCAAAACCTGGATATTTGGAGGAAAGTAAAGCCTGCATATCTTCCAAGAAAGGATTCATATTTCGCAAAGGGAGAGATATATCGTTCTTATGAACCGTATAGTCTATGGAAATGGATTCGCTGATACCTTCTCTGTATTTCCAAAAGGTCTCTGCTTGTCTGGAGTTCTGGGCAAGGCTTCCGTCGGAAACATAACCTTTTTCCATAATGGTCTCTAAAAATGAGAATAATTTATCATCGTCGGATTCTTCGGTGATCTCGAATTCCATTAAAACATAATATGGACTTGCTTCGGGAAAAGGATCCGGAACATCTAAATGGTCCATCACCTTATCTAAACAATATTTGGTCAAAAACTCAAATGCCAGAATGGGCAGAGACATATTATGAGTTTCTTTAAATAATTCTAATATGGAAGGAAAATCAGGAACTGCAGTGAAAAGTATCCGATTGTCCGCCGGTTTTTTAGTAAGCTTTAAGGTGCATTCGGTGATGATCCCCAATGTTCCTTCGGAGCCTATGAATAGATGTTTGAGATCGTAGCCGGTATTGTTCTTTAGGATCTCTCCGTTAAACTCGAGGATTTCTCCCGTTCCGGTTACTACTTTTAGTCCTAAGACCCATTGGCGGATCAATCCGTAATGAACTACTCGGACTCCGCCTGCGTTAGTCGCAATATTTCCGCCTATATGAGAAGAGCCTGTGGCGGCAAAATCTACAGGAAAATAAAATCCTCTCTCTTCCGCTTCTTTGTGCAGGTTTTTTGTGATCATCCCTGCTTGTACGGTTAAGGAGCCGAAGAACGGATCGAAATCCAAAACTTGATCCATTTTAGTAAGAGAGATCACTATTTCTCCGGATTTAGCTACTGCTCCGCCTGCGTAACCGGTCCTTCCTCCGGATGGAACGATCTTAATATCGTTCTCGAATGCGAACTTTACAATTTCCGAAACTTCTTGCGTGTTTTTAGGAAATGTTAGAATTTCGTAATCCGGAACATATACTTTTGTCCTGTCCATTCCGAAAGAAAGGAATGTGGTTTGATCCATTCGGGTTTCATCCCTGAAAAAAACCCTTTCTTCTCCCAATAGGGACTTGAGTTTATTTTTATTTTCCTGGCTAATACTCATATTTATTCCGTGAAGTTCATTCTTTCGATCTGGCTATCGACAGGTTTTTCGCCTTCTACTCGTTCTCTTTTGCGATAGATCCCATCGGAGGAAAGAAGTCTGGCCTTTACATTGTCCCTGATCTGAACGTCTAAGATCTTTTTGATCCTGTCTTTGTTCTTAGGTTCGAGTATTGGAAATAAGACCTCGATCCTTCTTTCAAAGTTTCTAGGCATACAATCTGCGGAAGCGAGGAAGATACTTTCTTCTCCGCCTGAAAGGAAATAATAGATACGCGTATGTTCTAAAAATCTTCCTACTATGGAGATCACTGTGATATTTTCGGAGATCCCAGGAAGCCCGGGTTTTAGGCAACAGATCCCACGGATAATCAGTTCTATGATCACTCCTGCCCGGCTAGCATTATACATTGCTAATATGATATGGGGATCCACTAAACTGTTCATCTTGAAAATGATACGCGCAGGTTTTCCTGCTTTCGCATTTTCGGTCTCCTTTTCGATCAGATTCAGGAATACCGTTTTTAAGTTATGCGGAGAAGCTGCCAGCTTGTTCAAGAAAGGCATCTTTGCGTAACTAGTTATCGTATTGAATATGGTGGAAACGTCTTCCGTGATATCTTTGTTCACGGTAAAAAAACTGAGGTCCGTATAATATTTACTGGTTGTAGAGTTGTAATTTCCGGTTCCAAGATGCACATAACGGACTAGATGTTCTTCTTCTCTTCTTACGATAAGGAGCATTTTGCTGTGGATCTTGAGTCCTACCACTCCATATACTACGTGGACTCCTCTTTCTTCCAGTTTTTGGGCCCATTTGATATTTCGTTCTTCGTCGAATCTTGCCTTTAACTCTACGAGTACTGTGACCTGTTTTCCGTTTTCTGCGGCCTGCCCTAAATACTGGATAATAGGAGAGTCTCCGCTTGTGCGATACAGGGTCATCTTTATTCCCAAAACTTTCGGATCTTCGCTAGAAATCCTGAGTAGATCTTCGATAGCTCCGAAAGATTGGTATGGGTGATGCAGCAATCTATCTTTCTTTTTGATTGCATCAAAAATTTTCTCGGGAGATTCGAACTTTAAAGTGGTCTTCTGTTGGAAAAAAGGATACTTGAACTTGGAAGTATGTTCCAATCCGTAGAAATACATTGTATCACTAATATTTAATATAGAAGACACATCAAATATTTCATGGTCCTGCAGTTCCATGAGTTCTTTTAGAGTGTTTCGCACGAAGGAAGAAGTTCCTTCGTAAATATCCATTCGTACCGCATCTCCCCAAATACGGTTTCGAATCTCTTTTTTCATAGTGATAAGTAAGTCTTTTACGGAGGCTTCTTCGTCGATCGAGATATCGGCGTCCCTTAGAATACGGAAAGGATAAACTTCTTTAACCGTCATTCCGTAAAACAGGTCATCCACATGTAGCTTTATGATCTCTTCTAAAGGAAAAAATCTTCTGATCTTACCTTCCCCCTTAAGTTGTAAAAACCGGGGTAAGACGGAAGGTACTTGAACTACCGCGAACAGATCTTTTTTAAGTCCTGTTTTTTCGTCGTCCGTCGAGAGGACGATCGCTAAGTTTAAGGATTTATTAAGTATGTGAGGGAACGGGTGCGAAGGATCTATCGAAAGAGGCGTTAGGATAGGAGATACGTCTTCTTTATAATAATGTTTGATATCTTCTATTTCGTTTTTATTTAATTCGTCCGGATTTAAAATAAGATGTATACCATTCTCTTTCATCTGCTCCAGAGTATGGGTCAGGGTTTCGTATTGAACGTTTACGAAACTTCTCACTTTTTTGGATAACTCGGTCAGGATCTCGGAAGCTCTTTGGCCGTTCAGGCTTTTTTCGTCGTTACCTTCCGCCAATAGGTTTCTTAAACCAGCGACGCGGACCATATAGAACTCGTCCAAGTTGGATTCAGTGATGCATAAAAATTTGAGACGTTCCAGAAGCGGATTTTCAGGATCGTTCGCTTCTTCTAAAACCCGTTTGTTAAAATCCACCCAGGAGAGTTCCCGATCGAAAAAGATATCGGAGTTACCGATATGGATCGGTCCCTTGTTTCCATTTCCTCCACTTCCTAAGGTTTGGGTTTCTGGAGATTTTATCTTTTGGGCCACTAATTTAGTCCTACTTTCTTCTGGTTTAAAATGGACGGGCCGGCAGTCAAGTCTGCTTTTAAGAAGGCCAATTCTGCGCATTCTCTGTTTGGGATCAGAAAGAAAGATACCTAGACAGTCATTTCTTTTAGATCTTTATATGTATTGACCGATTAAGATCGTTACTTAGAATTTCAGTATGATAGATCCGGAATATTGTGTCGCATTGGCAGAATACAATCGTTGGCAAAACGAATCCTTATTAAACGTTTCTGAAAAATTGAAGCCGGGGGAATTGGAAGAAGACAAAAAACTATTCTTCGGATCGATAGCGAAGACTTGGAATCATATCATCATGATGGATCTTTCCTGGTTAGATAGATTCCATTCTAGACCGATCCAAAAATTGGATTTTCAGGAAATACAATTTTCGGACTTTGCAGAACTCAAAAAACTTAGGACTGAATTAGATTCGACGATTTCGGAATGGGTAAAAACCATTACCTCAGAGTGGCTTGCAAAAGATCTGAAGTTTTACAGTTACATGTACAAAAAAGAGATCACGTTGCCGATCTGGCTTCTGATCACTCATTTTTTCAATCATCAGACCCATCATCGCAGTCAAATTTCCACAGCATTATTACAAAGCGGATTGGATTATGGAGTCACTGATATTCCTTGGAATCCTTTTTATCCGAAATCTAGATAATATATTCAGGAAAACGAATGAAGCAGATTTTCACATTCTTTTTGACTTTTATCTCTCTTTTAGTTTGGAATTGCGCCTCTGCAGAAAAAGTGGAACCTCGTAAGATCGAAAAGATCATGAAGGTCCAAGCGGGAGGAGGTCTTCGTTTGAGGATCGCTCCTAATATAGAAGCTAAAAAGATTGATTTGGTCCCTGACGGCGACGTTGTAGAAACTTTCGGCGAGACTGGAGAGGTGGAGATCCAAGACGGTAAGCAAGGTCGTTGGGTTAAAGTGAAGTGGAAGAAAAAAGACGGATATGTATTCGGCGGATTTTTAGAATTTATCAACGTCAAATAATTTTATACTTTTTGAATATTCTCCTAATTTAAAGGAATTCCATTGAGAAGATTAAGAAACCAATTTATAGATATTATTTCATTCCAAAACGCAGCGGGATATTTCGCTGCAATTACGTTCTTTGTGAGTTTATTTTCCTTATTGATCGATCCTAAGATCGGCGTATTGACTTCTGACATGCTGGAAGGGGGAAGATGGTGGAATGCAGGTTTATTCGTATTTCATCTACTTTCTCCCGCTGAGATCCAGGCCGGAACTTATATGCCTTGGATCTTTTTGATCTTTTACACATATCTTGTTTTTTCCGTAGGCAAAATTTTAGAAGAGGATATGGGTTCTCTTCGATTCAATCTATTTCTGTTTTCTTTAATGTTCTTCATTACGATAGGCGGGGTTCTTTCTTTATATTATCCGTTGTTTGTGGAGACAAAGATGATCTATGATTGTCTTTTATTAGCTCTCGCAATTCGTATGCCCAATCTGGAATTTTTCATCATTCCGATCCGAATGAAATGGATCGGGATCGCTTTATTCGTGTATTTGTTCTGGGAAAGAGGAGATGAAATGAGAATGTTCAACTCTATCTTACCGTGGGCGGGATTGTTTTTCGGGTTCTCCAGCTTGTTATTATTTTTCGGAAGGGATATCTTAGGTACTAAGATCCGGGAGCATAAAACTTCTACCTGGAAGGCCAAACAATCCGAAGTATTCACAGTTCATAAATGTTATGTTTGTGGAGCCACTGAGGCCACGGATCCTCTATTGGAATTCCGTTATTGTGTGGATTGTGAAGATAAGGAATACTGCGAGAACCATCTTCATAATCATGTTCATTCTTGAGAGATCTTAATTCTATCCCTTAAGCACGGTTTTTTGCAGTCTTTAAGTTTATAAATTATTCAATTTTTTTTAAACCGGATTGACTTTCTTTAGGTAAGCTGTGAAATTTTCCGGCGCTCCAAATTCCCCCATCCTGGCAGGGAATTTTGCAGGAAACCTTCCGTGAATTCGATTGTCTACTGGTTTGAAGAATTATTTGCCTCCCTTCCTTTACCCTTTTTAGACATTTGGGGGAGATTCGGCTATATAGTAGGGATCGTTTTAATGGTCTGTGCCTACGGCGGTTTTACCTTTAATCCGGGAGGCAAATTCGGTTTTGGTCGCCAAAAACAAAGTTGGGATACTCAGGCCTTTTTAAGTATTCCATTCACTTTTGTTTCTATTTTTATTACCGGCTATATAGGTTCTTTTATCGTATTGGTTCCAGGTGCTCAGACCTTTGAATCTCTAAAGGACCTAACTGTCTTTCTTTGTATTCTTTTGTTCGGCTATCCGGCACTACTTGCTGTTCCATTTGCTTACGGACTTTCTGATCTTATCGAAGGTGTTCCTCCCGATTTTCTATTCGATTGGCTTTTAGGATATTTTATCAACCCTTCTTGCTTTTGGGTGGCTTATCAGCTGATAGGGAGGGACCCCGATTTTAAAAAACTGAAAACATGGGCATTATATTCGATTTTCGTAATTATTTTCATGAGTATAGAACCTCAGCTCTGGGGATATATATGTTCCGAACAATTCACTAAAGAGATCTCTTACCGAAATATAACTCCTGCGCTCTTTTTTACCACAGGAGTCACTTGGGTGGTCGCCCCTTTTGCCATGTTGGTCGCATTACCGCTGGCTAAGAAGTACGGATTGTTTTGGGCGGAAATTCCGAGCCACACTAGAGAGTTTCTATTAAGTTATAAAGAGTGGTACTGGCAGGAAGAAAAATTAGGAAAAGACGGAGTTCCATCGGCCCAAGGACTTCCTATCCGGATGTTCTTAGTGACTCCGTTTATTCTTTTGGTCTTGATCATGGTCGCTGCCACTGCCTATCTAACTTTGAGAAGTTCGGAAGTGGCATCCGGAAAACTCGCTTCTAGATTGCACCAAGAGATTTCGGAAAATATCAATCTGAGGCTGGATGATTATTTGGCTCGTTCAGTTCAGAAAAAGCCGGAAGAAATCTCTCTTTTATTAAAAAATACGAATATAGCTAGGCACGGTAAGGCGTTTATCGTGGATAGGGAAGCCAGAATCATCGCTTCTTCCGATTTGCGTTTTAGCAATATCGGGTCGGCTATAGAGAGCGGGGATCCTGTAATACGAAATTCTATCCTTTCCGTGCTCAAGGATTACGGGGATTTGTATTCGGTCAAGGTGGCGTTTCAGTTCAGATTTGATATCGTTAATGCTAAACCCGTTTCCAGAGAGACCTGGCTTACTCAGGTAAACCCCTATAGTGATAATGAGGGTAAGCATGATTGGATCGTCATTACTGCGATGCCAGCTTCTTATTATTTGGAAGGTGTGCAGATCGGAAATAGCGAGTCTGCAAAAGTATTTGCCGTTGCATTGACTCTTTCCCTTTTGATCGCAGCATTTCTGGCCGGAATTGTTACATCACCGATCCGTAATATTTCTAGAGCGACTAGGGCAATGGCGGAAGGGGACTTCTCCCAAAGAGTCCCTCCAAGCAAATTGGAGGAGATCGGAACCCTTGCATTTTCCTTCAACCATATGGCGCAGCAGTTGCAGGAAGCGTTCCGAAGGACTAAAGCCAGTGAAGAACAATACAGGGATCTTGTGGATACCACTCCGGGTATTGTTTGGGAAGCGGATGCAATTACTTTCAATTTCACATTCGTGAGTAAACAGGCAGTCGATCTGCTCGGGTATTCCGTGGAAGATTGGAAAACTCCCGGATTTTGGGCAGATCATATCCATCCGGAAGATAAAGATTATGCGGTAAATTATTGTGTAGCCTGTACAGGACGATTAGAGGCCCACGATTTCGAATATAGGTTCTTAAAGAAAGACGGAACGGTTGTTTGGCTGAGAGATATGGTGAAAGTGATCTCCGAGGGTAACAAGGAAAAATGGCTTCGCGGGGTTATGGTAGATATCACCGAACGTAAAAACTTCGAAGAGAAGTTTTTGGAGAGGAACAGATTTATCGAATCCATTTTGGATATTAGTCCGGACATATTATATATTTATGATATAAGAGAGAAAAGGAACGTATACAGCAATATAGGAGTAGAGAGGCTGCTGGGGTATTCAGTAGAAGAGATCCAGGAGATGGGGAATTCCTTTCTTAAATCATTGATGCATCCAGATGATTATCAGGTCCATTTAAACGATATTATTCCGAAATATTTGAACGCGTTAGACAAAGATGTAATAGAACACCAATACCGGATGCATAATAAGGACCAAAAATGGCGTTGGTTTGTTTCCAGAGAATTAATTTATAAGAGGGATCCGGATGGAATTCCTACTCAGATTTTCGGTATCTCCAATGATATTACAAAGAGTAAGGAAGCGGAAGAAACTATCCTGGATCTAAATGCAAATCTGGAACGTAAGATCGATCAAAGAACGGAAGAATTAAAGAGAACGAATATGGATCTGAAGGAATCATTGGAATATCAGAAAAAAATATCCAATGAACTAAAAGAAACACAAAGCCAACTTCTTCTTTCGGAAAAATTAGCTGCCTTAGGGCAGCTTGCTGCCGGGATGACTCACGAGTTAAATACGCCATTGGGAGCGATTGTCTCATCAAATCGTGCAATTTTGGATATCCTATACGAAGAGATCAGGGAAATACCTGACCTTCTTCTTTCTTTAAATAAAGTAGAAGTGGAACATTTTAAATTTCTGTTGGATGAAAGTTTGAAGGAAATCTCCCAAACGGAGATCTTGCCGAACCGATCCTTAAGAAGAGAGCTCGTTCGAATATTTAAAGAAGCTTCCGTTCCGGATCCGGATAACGCGGTAAATATGGTCTTAGAATTGGGGATCCATAGATTGGGAGAAAAACTCCCTGATCTGTTGAGAACGGAAAATTCTATGAAAATTCTGGCGGCGGTTTCCTCCATCGCTTCGGTCGTAAGATTCAGTAACGTAATCTCAATCGCTACAGGAAAAGCGTCTTACGTGGTGGACGCTCTTAAAAATTATCTGAACCCAGGAACGCATAACGGAGATGAGGAGCTTGTGCCGGTCGATGTGGAAGTTGAATTGGAGACGATCATCGCGTTATACCATAATAAGATCAAATACGGTGTAGAAGTAGTTAAACATTATCGAACTAACGAGCTTTGTTTAGGAGACCCGGATAAGTTGAATCAAGTATGGATCAATCTATTAAATAATGGATTGCAGGCCATGAATTATAAAGGTAAAATCGAAATTTCGATAGAGAGACGAGAATCTTGGATTATAGTTTCTTTCATCGATTCCGGGTCAGGGATCTCGAAAGAGATACAGGACAGAATTTTTGATCCATTCTTCACTACTAAAAATCCTGGAGAAGGTATCGGCTTAGGTCTGGATATTTGCAAAAAGATCATAGAGAAGATGGGCGGAAAAATAGAGTTTGAGAGCGAACCTGGGCGCACCAAGTTCGAAGTTTGGCTGAAACCGGCGAACCGTAAAAAAGAGGAATCTATTGGAAACTGAAACATCACAGAATGCGATCCTATGCGTGGATGACGAGGCGATCATTTTAATTACCTTACAAAAGGAATTAAAAAAACAGCTTGGAAATTTATTCCAGTACGAGACCGCACTAAACGCAGAAGAAGCTATGGAAGTTATAGATGATCTGGTGAGCGCCGGTGTGAATGTTATCTTGATCTTATCCGATTGGTTGATGCCGGGGATTAAGGGAGATGAATTCTTAATTTTGGTCCATCAAAAATATCCTAAGATCCGTTCCATTTTGATCACTGGACATGTGGATGCCGCCGCAGTGGATAGGGTAAAAAAAGAAGCAGGCACTTATACTGTGATCCCAAAACCTTGGGATGTAAACAAACTGATGGAAGCTGTTCGGGTCTGCTGTAACTTGAATTAGAGCGAGCGTTACGTAAATCTCCATAGGAAACCATTCGCCCGTTTCGATATTTTGCACTTCAAACTAACACCGGTTCATTCGGATGCTTCCAAATTGAAAACGAATTGACCTTTCCTTTTCCAAGAAGATACTTTATTATCTCTTAGAGGAATCTTCTGATCATGCTGCAAAATAACTACTTTAACGATGTGTCCGACCTTAGGTTACATTTCGATCATATTATAAACTGGAAGGAAATTGTAGATTCCTACGAAGGCGGATTTACTGACGCGGCAAAATATAGGGCAGGAGACGAAAGATTTGCCGCTGCACCATCTTCTCTTGACGAAGCATTAGAATATTATAAAATCTTATTAGACTCTGTCGGAGAATTTGCAGGTAAAGAGATTGCTCCTTACGTTGCCGAATTGGATAAAGTAGGCGTTAAATTCGAGAATGGAAAAGTCGTATTTCCTGAAAAATTATTGGAAATCGTCCGAAAGGCAAGAGATGCAGGATTACAACCGACCGGTTTTTCCAGAAAATACGGCGGTTTAGGGGTTCCTTGGACTGTTCGCGCATTCTTCAGTGAAATATTATATAGAGTGGATGCATCCGTTTGTATCTCCATTGGTTGTGTAAACTTAGCGGAGATCGTAGAGAAGAACGGAAGCGAAGAATTAAAGGACGAATGGTTGCCTCGTTTGGCCGCCGGAGAATTTGCATGTGCGATGGGACTCACGGAGCCTGACCATGGTTCCGATCTACCGGGACTTCGCACTAAAGCCACACATAAAGAAGGAAATATTTATCTATTAAACGGAACTAAAAGATTTATCACTCAAGGCTGCGGCACGGGTGAGATCCCTGCGATCCTTTTGTTACTAGCCCGAACTGGAAATCCGGGAAGCGGTGCAAGAGGACTTTCATTCTTCTTGGTCCAATCCAAGGATGTACAAGTTGCCGGGATCGAAAAAAAGATGGGACTACATTGTTCCCCTACTTGCGAGATCGTTTTAGAAAATACTCCAGGTATCTTGATCGGAGAAGAAGGTCACGGACTCATCAAACATACGATGGGAATGTTGAACGGGGCCCGTATGGGAATTTCCCAACAAGGAGTCGGGATCGCGCAAGCAGCGTTAGCCGAAACTAAAAAGTATACTTCCGAAAGAATACAATTCGGAAAACCGATCGGGACGATTCCGGCTGTTCGTAAAATTTTACGCAGAATGGAAAGAGAAACCATGGCAATGCGCTGCTTAATGTTAGAAGGCGCCAGAGCAATGGATCTGTATTATTTCAGAGGAGATCATCTCAAGGAAAAAGGTGCTACGGAAAGAGATCTAAAATCCGATGTGGTCCTAAAATATTGGGAAAAGTTAGCCGGAATACTCACACCGATTTCCAAATTTTACTGCTCCGAGTCCTGCGTTAAGATTGCAGGTGATGCAGTTCAACTTCATGGAGGAGCAGGCTTCACTGAGGATTATGACGTCTCCAGAATTTACAGAGACTCTAGGATCACTACTATCTACGATGGAACTTCTCAAATCCAAGTCAATGCTAGCATCGGTGGGATCGTAACCGGTATGAGTGGTCATGGTTTCTTGCGAGAATATATAGATAACGAATGGTCCCATTTTCCGACCGAAGAGACCAAAGTCCTTTCAGATGTTTGGGACGGTTTCCAAGAGGCAGTTGCGATGTACAAGGATCTTGCTACTTCCGAAGAGAGAGAAGAGACTGCGGATGAGATCGTATGGGCAAGCGCCAGACTTCTTTCCGGTTTATTATTCTATCGTTCCACTCTTCGTATTCCGGAAGAACTTAGAACGGAAAGACTTTCTCATGTGGACGAATATAATCTGGATAGCCTCGGTTATATGGAAGGCCTAAAAGCAAAGTTAAGAGTAAAACTTTCCGCAAGACAGGCGGTTTAGGGGGAGGTCTCCCCCTCGCTCCAGCCGCGTATTCACGCGTCTTTCGCGACCCCCTCTCCGGGGAATTCCAACCTACGGACCCCGGAGCCGGAAAAAAACCGTTTTTGCACTTATACTTTTAGGAAATAGGTCGATGGAATTAGAAGGAGGGGACTATGCCCGCATTCTCTATTCCGGGACTGAGTTCCGGCCAGGATACGAACCAAATCGTAAAAAAACTGGTAGAGCTGGAAGCAAAGCCGATTCGCCGTTTGGAAAGACAAAACGGTTTCAATCAGGCTCAGGTCAAGGCATGGTCCGATCTTAAAACTCTCACTACAGACCTCCAAAACAAAACTAGAGAAATTATTTCCTTCACGGCGCCTTTTGCTACCAAGTCGATCGTTTCCGATCCGGAAGGTGTGATCACAGGTGATGCTGCGCGTTCTGCAAGCAGCGGAAAACGTAAGATAGAAGTAAAAGAACTCGCAACATTTCATCAGATCTCAGGCGATCCTATTGATTCCGAGAGAAAAATACCTGCGGGGACTTTCAAAGTTATTTCTGGAGAGATAGAGAAGGAGATAGAGTTCCAAGGCGGGACCATTCGAGATCTTTATCTTACAATCCGCACTGCTGCTGCAGGGATTGTACAACCCACGATCGTAAAAGTGGATCAAGACAAGACCGTCCTAACATTAGCCGCTTCTCAATCCGGTAAAGACAACCAATTGAAATTCGATGATCCGAACGGAGTGTTGAAGGCTGCTTCACTTGTAGGCGGAATGCTCCCTCAGGACCCTCCTCAGTCTTTTTATCTTCCATGGGAAGCAAGCCAGACAAATCCTTTCCAACCGGATAAGTACGGTATGGCCGCTACAGCTAAGCCTACATTTATCGCTGCGGATCCGGAGAAAAAAGAACCTTCTAAGATCAAACTGAGTTCTAAACAAGCGTTCCAATTTCATATGGACGCTAAAGAAGGTAAGAAGGGTGCAAGAATTGAAGCTACTCTTTCCGAACCTTTGGAAGAAGGAGAGACTATCTCCTTGGGCGTGATCTACGATCAGGACGAACAAGACAAAGTATTTTTAGAAACCGCCTATCATAAGGAAGGAAAGGTCCGTGTCACTTTCAAATCCAATATGGATGGAAAGAAGATCCATAAGGTAATTGTAATCAACCAAACCGGAAAGGAGAAGGAATTCTCTAATTTCAGATTTGTACTTCCTGCCGAGTTCAACGGAGCTAAACCTGCAAAAACAATTGTAGAAGCTAAAGACGCGGTCTTTCTGGTAGACGGGATCGAGATCACTCGACCTAAAAACGAAGGTCTTACCGACGTTTTGGACGGAGTCCTTCTGAACCTGAACAAAAAGAGCGAAGGTGGTCCTGCAACCGTAGATATCAAGGTGGATTCCGCAAAAGGGATCCGAATGATCAAAGAATTTATAGAAGCATATAATAATGTTCTAAAATACTCAAAAGATGCGACCGCAGTCAATAGGGAAAGCGGGATCAGCGATTCCAAACTGGAGGATCCAGATATTACCAGATCTTTCTGGGAAGGAAAAACCAAAACAGGTATTTTAGCCGGCGAGAATTCGGTCATACGTTTGGTGGCTGGTATGAAAACGGTGACCACTTCTTCTTTCCCTGCCTATCCTAACTCCGAGATCAGAACGCTTTCCGATGTTGGAATTTCAACAGGAGAGGTGGGAAGCAAATGGGCGGACATCCAAGAAGGTTTTCTCGCTTTGGACGAGGCGAAACTTGCTGCAAAGCTTGCAGAGAATCCGGATGCGGTCCGTCATTTATTCGCTCAAGATACGAATTCCGACGCTCGAATGGACACGGGAGTCGGCGTAAATCTGGTAGAACATTTGAAACCTTATACCCAGTTCGCAGGCGGACTGGTCACGAGCAAGATCAAGTTATTAGAAGAACAAGTTTCCGATAATAATAAAAAAATCAAAAATTTCGAATCCCATCTGATGAGTTATGAAAAAAAACTCAAAGAGAAGTTCCTGTATATGGAACAGGGGGTGGGTAGAAACAAGGCCGTCGGTTCCTATCTGAATAATAATCTCAGCAGAGGACAGGGCGGAGATGATAAATAAAGTAATTATAATATAACCGGAGGAATCACCGTGGAAATATTCGTAAACGAGCAAAAATTGGAAAGCGTGATCGAAAATGAAAAGAACCTAGGAGAGGTTTTCGACGCGGTACGCCGTTGGGTGGAGACTAACGGTAAATTTTTATTATCCTGTGTTGTGGACGGAGAGGAATTTACCCAGAACACAATGCGTGATTCTTCCATTTCAAATGTTTCCAAGATGGAATTTTTTGTGGGAGAGGAACTGGATATTCTTATCAGTTCTCTTCACGAATTGGATTCTTATGTTGATAAGGTCGGGACTACTTTACTTGGTAGGGATTCTCTGACTGAAAAAGAATCCAAAGAGCTAACGGATGGTATAGAATGGATCCGTAGCCTTTTGGAATCCGCAGGTAAACTTTTAAAACTGAAATACGATCAGATCAAGCCTATGGGAACCGGTTCCACTGTAAGCGATATTCTGGATGCATTGAGCCGTAATTCCTCTAAGTTAGACGGAACCACTGCCATCGAAGAATTTTTGGAATATCTGAGAGATTTGAAATTATTCGTGATGGATCTCGTAGCGAGAGCTTCCGTTTTGGATCTGGAACTTCCTACTTTGAGAGAAATTTTAGATACTTTCATCAAGGCGGTTCCTGCTCTGAAGGAAAGTTTCGTAAAGGTAAACGAAAGTTATCAGGCGGGAAAAGACGAGGTGGCGACACATCTTCTTACTCAATCCGTATCTCAGATCAATGTTCTTCTGACGTCGTTTATCACTTTGAGACAAAAACTTCCCGGTATGGACTTCTCTAAGATCCAAATAGCAGAAAGGACTTTTGAAGAAAAAACAAACGACCTGAACGATACACTTGCATCCGTTGCTTTAGCATTGGAAGAAAAAGATATAATTCGTGCAGGAGATATTATCGAGTATGAGATCCCTGCCGTTCTGGATGAATTTCTTCCTTTCTTGGAAAAAGTAAAAGAGCAGGCTGATTCTCTCGCGGTATAGTCGTTTCACTCTTGGAACCAGCACCGCAGATTATAGTCGATAGCCTAGCTGGCGATTAATCTCTAATTTCTAAACAGAATAGGGTTAGATCGTCCGTCATGATCCCGTCTCCGAAGGATTCCGAATAGGATACTAAGGAGCGGATCAGACTGTCAGAATCCTGATATGAAAGTTTTTTTACCGCCTCCACAAGTGTGGAATTTCCCATCGGTATTCCTTTAGATCCCCTCACCTCAAATAGACCGTCTGAATACAATAATACTCTGTCTCCAGGCCTTAGTTGTATCTGAAAATCCTCCAAGATAGGAGTTCCTACGGCAAGTAGGACTCCTCCTTTGCCTTGTAAATCCAAAGTCTGTCCATCTCTAAGTAGAAGTCCGACATGGTGGCCTGCATAACTATATTCTAATATTTTTGTGTTCGGATTATATCTAAGGAAAACCGCGGAGATAAAATGTTGGGTTACGACGGAAGAAAGTAGATCATTCGTGAATAATAAACCTTCCTTAGGTTTATTCCCTTTTCTGGAGAACACATTAAAAGATATGGATGCCATTGCGGCTACCATGGCAGAGGAGATCCCATGCCCGGAAACGTCTGCAAATAGGACTTCTAGGCTTCCGTCTGCGCTTTCGGAACAATTTAGAACATCTCCTCCTACTCGATCATATGGACGAAAATAAGAGAATATTTTATATTTGGGAGAAGAAGGGAAATCCCTGGTAGTGATCGTATTCTGTACTTCTCTTGCGATGTCCAAATCTCGGATCACTCTGGAATAAAGCATATTGATCCGTTCGGATGCTTCTTTTTTTTCAGTGATATCTCGGAGTACGTAAACCTTGCCTAAGTCTCTGCCAGAGATCGGTATTTCCGATTTGGAAACTTCTAAATAAACCGAATCGGAGGAGGGGAGTATATCTTCTTCAGAAATAATTCGTTTTGTTTCCGAAAATTTTCTTTTAAAGTCCATTCTGGAAAATGGTCTTCTTGTAAAACCTTCCAAAAATTTTCCCAAATCCAATTTCTCCGGAGCGGCGGTTACTTTAGGGAAACCTAACATTTCCTTTGCACTTTCATTCCAATACAACAGGTCATCGGAAGCGGATAATAGGATCACTCCCTCTCTTAGCTTTGAGTATAATTGGAGTGCGATCTTCTCCAATCGGATCTCTAAAAATCCGTATTTTGCGATTGCGATGAATACACAGGCGGATTGGATTACACTTACACTCCCGCTTAAAGGCGGATAATGTAGGTCTCCTTGGGATAAGATCCTCGGAAGGACTGTGGTCAAAAATCCAAGCACAGAAGACAAGAATGTTCCGAAAGCCAAAAGATAACATTGTTTTCTAAATCCGATCTCTTCTTTCCTGGATTCGAAAATCAAAAGATATATTGCATATACCGGAGGAGAAACCGTAAGTAAATTGATCCCGTAAACGTAAAAGGGACCTTGGATGAGCATGTCTCCCCAATATTTTCTTTCTACTCCTGCGACGATCCAATCCGTCGTTAACGTAATAGGAAAGATCGCGAGCGCTAATCCTCTCAAAAGATATAGGACAATATTCGGATTTTTCGATAAGAATGCGAATACGAACTCTAAAAATAAAGGACCGACTAATAACCAGGAAATGGAGCTGATCTTAAAGATCCAAGTCATCCAATGGAGCGGTAAGAAGGACCAATACAAAATAATGGAAATGATCCAGAGACTTAAGGCTCCCGAATATAAAAGATATAAATGAACTACTTTATGTTTTCCTTTTAGCGCCAAAACGTAGGTGAATAACCATAGATTGATGAATAATGCGAATAGTGGAAGGATCAGATATGGGTTCATGGTCCTATCTCCAAGGCCAACATCGCCAAATCGTCGTTATGTTTTCCATTTCCAAATTCTAACGCTTTTCTGTGAGCCGCTTCTAATAGAGAGCGAGTATCTCTATCCGCCATCGTTCCGATCCATTCTAAGAATTCTTCGTAACCGAAAATTTCTCCTAAAACGTTCTTCACCTCGTACAAACCGTCTGAATAGAATAATAATCTGTCTGAAGTTTGTAGATCGAAATCGTAATCGTTCAGATGTAATTCCTTAATTGCGAGTAAGATCCTTCCTTCTCCTTCCAGAGGGTAAATTTTACCTTCTCTAAAAACAAGCATGGGGTGATGTCCCGCATAAGAGAACTTGAGTTTATTTTCGTTCGGATAAAAACTCGCATAGACTGCGGAGATGTGATGGTGTAATACAACCTTAGAAAGCATCTCATGGATCTCTGATAAACTTTCCTTGGGAGAAAGTTTTTTGTCCGATACTATCTGAAATGCTATAGAAAGCATTCCTCCCACCATGGCAGAAGCGATCCCGTGTCCGGAAACATCCGCGAACAGAATATCCACTCTCTCTCCCGGATGTTCTATTACTCTCAACATGTCCCCTCCCACCTTGTCTATGGGTTGGAAAAAAGAATGGATCCGATAAGAACCTTTATCCGGAAATTTTTGGGTGATAATGGAAGCTTGTGTAACTCGCGCAATTTCTAGGTCGTTTACGATTTGTGAATATAGTTGATGGATTTTTTCTTGAGCGGCTTTCTTTTCGGTGATGTCTCGCAAAAGATATAATGTTCCGGACTCATTCTCCGTGATCTTGATCTCCGAAACGGTGAGTTCTATGAATTGTAGGACGGAGTTACCTATTAATTGGTAATCTCTGGGAATATGGTCCTGCTCCTCCCTATAATTTACAAAATGCCATTCCGGTTTGAACAGACCTTCTTTAGAAGGGGAGCCGTCTAAGATTGCGATTGCCGCTTGGTTTGCAAAGAAAAACTCATGGTTTTCCTTTGTAAGAATGATCCCGTCGTGGATATCCCGGAATAATTCCACTGCTATCCTTTCCAAACTAATATTTAAAAAACCGTAACGTGTAATTGCGATAAATATGAAGAATGCCTGAATGCTTATTGCTGCAGGACTTAAAGGGACGAATAAAAATCTGCCTTGTTCATCTAGATTGAACAACTCAGTGTAAGCGCTGATCCCGAGTGCGATAGTGGTTCCCAAGATCCAATAATTCAGTTGTTGTCTGATCTTTTTTTGTTTTGTCTTAAACCTTTCCTTTAACAGAAGATATAGTCCCCAGATAGCGGGGCCGCTTACCGCAATCGTACTAAATGGAACGAATAAGATCCCGGGTTCTAATTCGTAACCCCAATCGTATAAAATAGAACCTTTGATGATCCAATCTGTGGACGCTGTCAGAAAGATAGTCAATACCACCGAAAAACGAAAGAATGGAAGAAGGATTGTCGAACGAATGTTTAAAAATCTATATACAGTTTCTAAAAATAGTAGGCCTACAGGGATCCAAGTAAAACAAGAAAGCTTAAAAATCGGGGTCATCCATTCCGGAGGAAGCATGCTCCAATATAGAATGTAAGAAACGAGCCAAAGATTTAGGAATAGAACGAATCGTAAAAAGTCCCTGATAACGGCGCTTCGGAACCTTCTGGCAAAAACGTATGAAATAAGAAGAGTATTTATTATTAGAGCGCTTATTGGCAGAAAAAGGTAATAATTCATAGGCCCGACGCTTCGAGGCATCCTAACCGGGTCCTAATTCGGAATCAATCCCGAATGACTTGTCGACGGACCTTTTTTAGGCCTGAAAACCGCAGATTTTATAGAGTTTAAAATCGCGGAAAATTAGGATTTGTTTATTAAGAAAATGAATTGCGTTAGACGACATTGTATATAGGATTGACGCGACTAACGCTCCGTCGCGGTCTAAGAGGAAAATCGAATGAGTGGACTGGATCCGGTAGGAACGATGGAACCTAGCTCCGATTATTTGATCCAAGAATCGATACCCTTTCCTTCTAAAGAGGCTCCTATACTTTCCCTTAAGGGAGTCATTCTTACTCCAGTGTGTATCTGTCCTGAATGCGGGGCGATTAGCAAAACTCCTTGGTACAAATCTAGGGGAAGACTTAGAGATTGGGCTGCATTTATAGAAGAAGTAAGATATATCGTCTGTTCCAACGAGTCTTGTCAGGCAAAATACCCTCAAAAGTATCTTTTGGATTTTCCGAAAGGGATCAGTATTTTAAATAAATCGAATTTACTGAATTCTTTAAAGTCTTGGTTCGAGGAATTCGCAGGCAAAGAGATCGTTTGGACGGAAGAAGTGGACGCGGACTCTTTATATTGGGACCCATTCTTTCAATCTGTGCCAAATTGGGCGGATCATATCCCTATCCATTTATTTGCGAACATTCTAAGATATACTCCTCCCAAGGATTTGGAAGGGATTCTTTTAGGAAGAAAGGGGATCCAACTGTTCGGCGGATATAAATTCTAAGAAAATGTTATACTCGGACTTCTTAAATTGCCGAGATGTTTGCACATTCGTATTTATTTGTCCTCGTGCGGCTAATTTGGAAGTTTCGTAGTATTTTATCTTTCTTGTAGGATCTTTCTGGAAAGAGTTTCGTCCTTCTTCAATTGTGAGATTAGAGCGTCCACTCCCGGGAACTTGATCTCTTCCCTGATCTTTTTAGTAAAAATTACATTGACCTTCTTTCCGTAAATATCATCAGAAAAATCGAATATATGGCTTTCTAAAGTGACTGCCTGGTCGCCAAAGGTAGGATTATTTCCTATATTGATCATCGAAGGATAAGTTTTACCTTCTACCTCGGTTCTTCCTGCATAGACTCCGACTCCGGGAAGAATAAGTTCAGGTAAAGGTTGTACATTCGCAGTTGGAAATCCTATGGTTCTTCCTCTTTGGTGGCCATGGACAACGGTTCCGGTAACTGAAAATTCTCTCCCGAGACATTCTTCCGCATCTTCTACCTTTCCTTCTCTCAATAAGGAGCGAATATAGGAGCTGGAAAGTTTTGTGGCGCCAAGAAACACAGGATCTAATTTTTCCAGATCGTATCCGTATTCGGAGGAGTATTTTTTTAGGAGTTCATAATCTCCTCTTCTTCCTTTTCCGAAACAATGATTGAATCCGATCAAAATCGATTTTGCTCCCAGTTGGTTAATTAGGATTTCTTTTAGGAATGTTTCCGCCTCTATCTGTGCGAATTCGAGTGTGAATGGAACAACGACTAACCAATCGATCCCATAAGATTCTATTAGATTTTCCTTATCTGCCTGAGTGGTAATTCCTCCCAGGTCCTTGTCCTTTCCTAAAACAAGAGCAGGGTTGGGATGATATGTGACAACGCACGAGGGGAGACCTTTTTCCAGGGAAATTTCCTTGGTTCTTTCTAAAAGAGCCTGGTGGCCCAGGTGGATCCCGTCAAAATTCCCCAAAGTTACGACTGTGGAAGTCTTCAGGTTGCTTTTTAAGTTCTCCAGACTTCTAAGAATTTTCAAGTTTCTCTCCAAAGGACGGTCGATATTCTAAAAAGATGGACTGGCGCCGAATTGCAATACTCTTATTCTTAATTCTTGCCGCTGGCGGACAGGGTCCGATCGGTCAGGAAAATCGGGAAACGAAAAATTTTGAGAATTTCTCCAAACCGATGGGGGGAGAAAACTATATTTCCGAGGATTATAGAACCTTCCCCGAACTTTCGATTTGGGGATATCATAATGGTCTGAAATTAGCTCCGGACAGAAAAGATCCAGCGCCGGGAGCCGGGACAGGACGACTATTTGATAACCAATGTAGAATGGTTCCTGAGACCGGGTTGGATATCCTACTTATTGCCAATCCGAACAGAAAAGACATTATCTACGTGTATTTCGACCTGACCTTATTCTCCAAAACGGAAAATGCAGCGATTTTACCTGATAGGGAACTTAGAATTTCCGCGAACGGGACCTTAAAAAGGACAATTCGTTTTCCGAACGAAAACTTATACTCCAGAGCCATCTACGCAGGAACTCCTCCGGTATACATCACAGTAGATCCGTCTGAGTTGAGAGAAGGTAGACTGAATTTAAATCTGACTCCGCTCGCGGGAGAAAAGGGTAGATTTTGGGGAGTTTGGGACGTGTTTTTATCCTACACCGCCCCGGAATATCCTTGAGGATCAGGGAAATTGGCTCGTGAATTCGGACTCTGAAAGAGTTTGGAAATATGAAGTTAGTCCAGCCACTTTGAAAACTTTTTCGATCGCAGGTTTCATATTCGCGATGAAAAATTTTCCGCTGAGTTCTTGGACATAATTCAGTTGTTTAATTAGCATCCCGATTCCTGAGGAATCTATATAATTTAACTTTTCCAGATTGATCACAACGTTATTGTTATTTCGGTCAATGTTCTGTTCGAAAAAGTTTTTGAGATCGATGGACGTATAGATGTCCAGGCTCCCGGAGAGGCTGATTATATTTGTTTCGCTGGATTTTCTAATGCTAATTTCCATATCGGTCCCTTCCCTTTTCGTAGAATCCGGCCGGAATTCAACGAATTTTTAGGAAAAATCCGGGCTTTTTGACGGAATGGACGACACTAAATATAGGAATCATCCGGACTCATACGAATGAAGAAACCGTTTATCTTACTTCTTTTGATCTGCTTATTCAGTTGGGAAATATCTTCTCAGGACTTTGAGAAGGACGGTCAGATCAAAATACTTCCTTATGAACCAATGCAGGTCCGTGATATAGAAGGTCTGACAAAAGACATTAAGGACTTTCATAAAAGAATAGAAGATATGCTCCCTTTCCTGAATAGAAGGAAGAAAATTATTGATAACGAGTATTTTCAATTTGTTCCTGCGATGGAAAATTTCAATTTCCCGGTCCGTGATAGATTTTTAGTGGATAAAAAGTTTTATCTAAAAGTTTCAGGGGGAGAAGGTTCCCTAAAACTGGATGGAGTTCGTTTTATTACCCGAAAATCTCTGGTCACTAAGCTCAGGCCGATAAACGACGAGATCGGAGAATTAAAAAACGAGAAGGTAGCGGCCTCTGATCCTGCAAATATAGTTTTAGTCGTAAAAAGAAAAACGGATGCCGGAACGAAAGAAGAGGTGTATAGTCTCGGAAATATCAGGAGTCCGAACCAAAGGGTAAAGTTCGTCCGTTCTTATCGTGACAATCTTGCAGAAGTGGTCCAAGCAATAGATAAATATGTGGAAGGAACGATCCGAGCAGACAGGAAGGATGTGGATACGATGCTGGACGGTTTGGAAAGCGGCGGCTCCTTCCAAGAATATAATTCGAATCGTTAAATCATTTTTAGAGTCTAAAATTTTACCATGAGTTCGGCCTGGACAGATCATTATCGAGTTCTGGGCCTGAACTTCGGTGCCAGTCCGGATTCTATCAAACATAGATATAGAGAGCTCGCCAAAATTTTTCATCCGGATAATAGGCTTACCGGTTCTAAACCTGTCTTCTTAAAAGTTTTAGAGTCTTATCAGATACTTTCCAAACCGGAAGAACGTTCTCGTTTCGACCAAGAATTCAAGATCCGTAAAAGACAAGAACATGCAAAAAATGGAATTCACCTGATCCCGCCGTCTCGGATCCTATTCGCTACCCAAGCGGTTGAATTTGCAAGAAGGGGACTTCTTCGTGCCGGAATGAGAAGTAGAGATCGCAAAAAATACACAGGCATCTATCACGATATTCGAATTTGTCTCAAGCCGGAAGAGTTGTTGGGCAGAATATTTGCCGCCATTCCCTTGGTAGTCAGATCCATTTGCCCTGAATGTAGAGGTTCGGATCTAAACTGCGCTTCCTGCGGAGGAAAGGGAAGTTACAAAAGTTATAGATACTTAAAATGGAGCCCGGAACCGGGTAGCTTAGTTCCCGGTCGGATCTATACATTGGATCTATCCGGGTTTCGCCCCGACGTATTTACTCATTTCAAGAAGCGGATCTTAAAAGTTAAAATTGAACTCTTCCAGGGTCAAAAAAAATAGGCATATATGCAGAAGGTTTTCAAATTCGAGCCCATCTATAAGGAAAAAGTCTGGGGCGGTAGAAAATTAGAAACCGTATTGGGACGAGCTATCCCCTCGGGAGATATAGGTGAGTCCTGGGAGATTTCGGATTACGGTTCCGATCTTTCCAAAATTACCAACGGAGAATGTTCCGGAAAAACTTTTAGAGAAGTATATACTTCAGATTACGAGTCAGTGCTTGGAAAACCCTTCAAAGGACAAAGTTTTCCTTTATTGATCAAGCTTATAGACGCGAAGGAAAAATTATCAGTACAAGTCCATCCGGACGACGCATACGCGGAGAAGTTCGATCCTGAAAGTGCAGGTAAAAAGGAAGCTTGGACAGTTCTGCAAGCAGACAAAGGTTCCAAACTAGTTTGCGGATTTTCAAAACAAACTAATAAGCAAGAATTTTCAGAGTATGTAAGAACAAATAGAGTAGAAGAAATCCTAAACGAAGTAGAGGTAAAAGAACTAGATTCTTTTCTTCTAAACCCGGGAAGAATTCACGCAATCGGCGGAGGGATTCTTTTGATGGAAGTACAACAATCTTCTGATTCCACTTATAGAGTGTATGATTACGGAAGACCAAGAGAGTTACATCTTAAAAAAGCGTTGGATGTTTTGGATTTTTCTTCCGCCGATCCTAAGGACAGATTGAGTCCTAAACAAATCGATTCTTTCGGTTTCTCCCGCTCCGTTCTGACAGCAAATGATAAGTTTAGAATGGAAATTTTAGAGATCGATTCCGCTAAGAAATTTTCTCTTCCTTCTTTTTCATCCGAGCCGGTATTCCATGTTTTGATGGTATTGAATGGAGAATGTAAATTAGAAGATCTGGATCTGAAAACCGGAGATACTGTTTTAGTAACAGCTTCCGGGATCAAAGAGGGAATTAATTGCGAATCTAAATCTTCTTTTTTACGTTTGGCCTGGTCCGGTCCAGGTTCGGATTGGATCCAATATTCATAATATGAACGGCCCGGGAGAATATTCGGAAGAGCCCCTTCTTTGGGTTAGCGAATCCGAGATCAAAAAACAAAGACAGATCGCTAAAGAATTACGCAAAACTCCTTGGTGGAGAAAAAAGAAAGCGGACGGGATCTGTTACTACTGCGGTAAAAAATTCCCTCCGGATGAACTTACAATGGATCATCTCATCCCGTTAGCGAAAGGAGGAAAGTCTATCAAAGCGAATTTGGTTCCTGCCTGCAAAGATTGCAATAATTCCAAAAAGAACAAACTTCCTTTCGAAGAATTTTGACATTATTACCAACAATGGGCGTGGTAAACCGCTTCCAATAAATATAGATCGCACACGCTTTGGTTGCTACGATCCGTTAAGCATGCCGCCTGCAACATCTCGGCGATTTTTTTATCTGTAGGAGTGGATCTACCGCAATCCTGTTTTCCTCCCGAATTACAATGGTAGGATCCGATTATAATGAATGAAACAAATATGATGAAAAATATATTACGCATTTTGAATGGATTAACCTGAAGGTTTCGGTCTACTTTGCACGTATCTTTCTAAAAACAGGATCCAATCCCTTTTGAGAGAAGGTTTTTTGAGATAAGAGTCGAATCCTGAACTTTCGAAAAATTCTTCAGAGCCTGGCAAAGCATGAGCGGTCCAAGCGACAAGATAGGGAGGATGGGCGAATGTTTCCTTAATTCTTTTGGAAACTTCTACGCCGCTAATATCCGGAAGATCGATATCTAAGAGTATTATTTCGTAAGTTTCTCTGTCCAATTGAGCGATTGCGTCTTTTCCCATTCCTAAAGAATGTACTTTCATTCCGAGTTTAGTGAGAATATCGAATGCAACTCTTCTAGAAAATTCTTGGTCTTCTACGAGTAGGATTTTAAGAGGAGGTAGAACGATAGGTGGTGCAGACTCTTCTTCCAATTCTTGTTTTTCAGGTTCTTCTTGAGGGAAGGGAAGTAAAAAAGAAAATTTGGACCCTTTGCCTGGAGAACTTATGATACGGATGCTTCCCCCCATGAGTTCTACCAATTTTTTGGAAATGGTTAGGCCCAAACCGCTTCCGCCAAATTTTCTGGCAACGGAAGAATCCGCTTGGACGAAAGGTTCGAATAATACCGCGGCTTGTTCTTCTGCGATCCCGACTCCGTTGTCTTCTACCCAAAATTCTAAAACTCTGGAGAAAAGATCTTCTCCATAAAAACGAACTCCAAGACAAACCTTTCCGCCTGAACCGGTGAACTTGATCGCATTACTCAAAAGATTTAAGAGGACTTGCTGTATCCTTCCTTCATCTCCTAAGAAGATCCCGGGATGGTGTTCCGGATATGAAATATCGACTAAGACCCTTTTTTCTTCCGCTCTAGCTTTAACCACTCTTGCTGCCCTTTGTAAAACCGCAAAAGGATCGAACGGGAGGATCTCCAATACGAAACGATGATTTTCTATTTTAGAAAGATCTAATAGTTGATTCACTAAGTGAAGAAGGTTCTCGCCGGAGGCTTGGATAATATCCGCGTATTCCTTCTGTTCTTGTGTTAAAGTAGTTTCGGACAAAAGATTGGAAGTTCCTAAAAGCCCGTTTAAAGGAGTGCGGATCTCGTGGCTCATTATTGCCAAGAAATCGTATCTGTATTTTGCTTCCCATTCCGCTTTTTCTTTTGCTGCGGTAAGTTGGACCGTTCTGGATTCTACTTTGCTTTCAAGTTCCGTTTTTAGCTCGTTCAGGTTTTGGTTGGCAATCAGTAATCCCTTCTCCGCTTCCATAGAAGTCCTTAAAACCCTGGAGAAGGAGAACGAAAAGCCGAGGCTATGGAAGAATATGAAGAAAAAGATCGCAGGAGCTAATATATAATGGTTATTTAATATATAGTTGGAGGACAAAATGTCGTTTATGCCGGCGATAATTATAAAAGAGATCCCTACTAAGAAAAATCGGGAACCCGGCCTTGCGTGGAGGACTGCTCTTGTACATCCCAGTAAAGTGTAGGCGCCTCCTATAAGAATTACGAATTGGAACGGGAAAAGCAGTTTTGCATAGAATTCCGCGGGAAATACCAGAGTGGGAATTGCGAACAATAACATTATGATCAGGGATATCCTTTCCGTTTTAGGATGGAAATCCTGTTTAAATGCGGTGGCAGAATAAGATAAAAATCCGGAACAGAGTACGTAGGTACTCAGATATTCCAACCTGTAGCTGATCTCCCAAGGAACCTCCGGAAATACATAATTAAATAACCGATTTCCCGTTAGGAAAAATCGGAATACTGAGGCCAAGGAGAATAATGCAAAGTACAATTGACTTTTTTCTTCTCGAGTCCTGAGAAACGCCATAATTTGGTAGATCGCAAGCACCAGGACCGCAGCGGAACTTGCCACATCCATCGCTTGGCTAGAATGCAGTTTTTTTAATATAAGAGAAGGTATCCCTATCTCAGGAGTAAACCAAAGGCCTCCGTTGATATGAGCAAAATTGGAGATCTCAAAGTCTAATCTTTTCAGATTTTGAGGTAGAAGAACGATTGAAGTTTGCAGGAACGGGACAGTGGTGTCCGGAGTTTTTCCTACCTTACCGACAGTTTCTAAAAGTTTTCCATCCGCGTAAATAGAGTATGACGTTCCTAGATCCGGAACTTTTAACATCAGCTCGGGGCAATTTTCGGGAAGTTGTACATGGAGAGAGTAGGTCCCGAAACCTTTTCCATTCGGAAATAAAAGTTTTCCATCTTTTGATAGTTCATTCCAGGTCTGAGGAATGGGCGCGTAGATCCTCTCTTGGATTTGTCCAGACTCAGGCTCGGATGCCAAAAATTTTCCCGGAACCAATTCCCAATCTCCCCTCAAAGAAAGAATGGTTTTGCTCGGGTCCCAAGTTTTCGCGTCTAGTTTACCTTCTCGAATTTCTCCCGAATCGTAATCAGCCCTTCCGCAATTCCAGGAGAGTAGCAGGCAGAGAAAAAAAATCGGGAAAATTACGAGTCTTGAATGCATAAATAAACGGAATTTCATCCTATAAATGATGGATTTTCAGGTTTGTCCACCTTTTACGGCAAAGACGAATCCTTTTTTGGGCCGATCTTTATCATAAGGAGCAATTCTTTATGTTGGAATCTTACGATCAGGAAACTGAATCCACAGAGCACGAGGAGTTAGGCGACGAACTTTTACACTTGTTGGACGAAGATGGAAATCCGTACTCTTTTATCGTAGGAGAAGTAGTGGATTTGGGCGAGCACCAATATTTTTTGCTCATACCTTCTTCAGAAGACGAAAAGGATTTCATCAATTTGGATGTTGGATTTTTAAAAGGAGAAGAAACTTTCGGATACTTCGCAGTGAAGATAGAAGCGGATGAATTCGGAGAAGATAGATTGGTAGAGGTTACCGACCCAAGAGAGTTAGAAGATTTATTGTATGAACTGAACTCAGACGTAGTCTAATGGGTCCAAGCTCTTGAAGCCCCGGAATTGATCTCGGTCACTTACCTAAGTTTTAATGCGGATTATAAAAAAAGAAATCGCATAATTTTCAACGGATTAGAATCTATCATAGTGGAATTGAACGCTCTTAACTTCGAGTTTCAAATTTTAGCTCTCTCAAGTCTCATCATCTTGAGCATCGGCTTGTTGCGCGTTTCCACAAAATTCGGAATTCCATCGTTACTCATATTCTTATCGATAGGAATGCTGGCAGGTTCCGACGGCATTCTAAAGATCTGGTTTAACGACGCGGATCTGACCCGTAAGGTCGGCTCCATAGCATTGGCATTTATTTTGTTCTCGGGAGGTTTGGAGACCGATTGGATCAAGGTAAAGCCTGTCCTTTGGAAAGGAATTTCTCTAGGAACCTTGGGAGTCCTTCTTACCTGTTTATTTGTCGCCCTATTTGCAATTTTTGTAATGGGTTTCGATCCTATTATCGGATTTCTTTTGGGCGCGATCGTTTCTTCTACCGATGCTGCGGCTGTTTTTAACGTTCTTCGAACCAGTAATATAGGTATGAGGAAAGGACTCACTTCTCTTTTGGAATTGGAATCCGGTAGTAACGATCCCCTTGCAGTATTATTAACTACTTCCGTGTTAGGTTTTGTAGGATCTTCTTCCCCTTCTTGGGATGCGCTTGTATGGACGGTTTTCCAGCAATTCAGTTTAGGAATTATCTTAGGTTTACTTTTAGGATACTGGATCTATCGAGGAATGAACCGGATCAAATTGGATTACGAAGGTTTGTATCCAGTGCTACTTTCGGCTTCCGTTTTATTCGTTTATTCCGCTACGGATCTGATCGGGGGGAACCCGTTCTTAGCGGTATATATTGCGGGGATCATCATAGGGAATAGATCTTTCGTACATAAACGAAGTAATGTTCGTTTTATGGATGGAATTGCATGGTTGATGCAGATCGTGATGTTCCTTACCTTAGGACTTCTGGTATTTCCTTCTAAAATTCCTTCCGTTGCTGCGTTAGGAATAGCGTTTTCCATTTTTCTAACAGTGATAGCTCGACCTGCGGCGGTATTCTTGGCTCTTACCGGATTTAATGTGGACTGGAGAGAAAAACTTTTGGTTTCTTGGGTGGGATTAAGAGGGGCTGCTCCGATCATTCTGGCAACATTCCCTTTTGCAAAACAACTTCCAGAGTCGGAGATGATCTTTCATATAGTCTTCTTTACGGTATTAACTTCTCTGTTATTACAAGGTTCTACTATTCCATTCGCGGTCCGAATTTTAGGACTCGAGGCAGCATTGGAACAAAGAGCTTCTTATCCATTCGAATTTGAAAACAAGGAGAAGAGCGATACACAACTTTTGGAATATATCGTTCCGTACGGCTCTGCTTCCGTAGGTAAATTTGTTTACGAATTGGATTTCCCTGAAAACTCTTTGATCACCTTGATCTACAGAGGAGACTCACATTTGGTTCCAACCGGTAAGACAAAGATGGAAGACGGTGACGTTCTTTTAGTTTTAACTCCGGAAGGTGCAGAAGATAAGATCAGAGAAATTCTTTCCAGAATGGGAGAAAGAAAGGAAGCTTGATTTCGTGAAATTTTTGAAAAGAATTAGCGCTGTTCGATATTCGGACTTAATTTTAGCGATCATCTTTTTTTGCTATATATCTTATCAACATGCTTGGTTGTCCGACGATGCATTCATTAGTTTCAGGGTGGTGGATAATTTTGCTAATGGATATGGATTGCGTTGGAATATTGCCGAAAGGGTGCAAGTATTCACAAATCCTCTTTTAGTTTTATTGTTACTTTTTCCTTATATTGTTTGGAATGATATAGTCTCCCTTTCCTTCATAACTTCATTTTTCTTCGGGATAGGAACTTTACTGTTTCTTAAAAGAATATCCGGATCTAAAGTATCGTTTTTGATCTCTGTTGCCTTTCTCTTTTCTTCTAAATCTTTTTTTGATTATATGTATTCTGGATTGGAAAATTCTTTAAATTACCTTATCCAAGCGGCATTTTTTTACTTTTTTTGGAAGGATTATAGATTTGAAAAAGAATCTAAACTTCCTATTTTATTTTTTTTGATTTCCATCGGTATCGTTTCTCGAATGGACTTCGTTTTAATTTTTATCATTCCAATTGTTTACTGTTTTTGGAAAGAATATGAGGAAAGACGTGTCACTCGAAAGTCCCTAACAATTTCCTTTTTGGCATCTTTGCCAGCAATTTTATGGTTTTCCTTTGCTGCAGTATATTATGGTTCTCTTTTGCCCAATACATACTATGCGAAAACGAATACTGTGGATTCTTTGAGCCAAGTTTTCCATCAGGGTTTTCTATATTATTATAAACAAGTCATATGGGATCCAATTTCGATCACTTTCCTACCTTTCGTTTATGCTCTAAATTTGGTCTTTAGGAACAAACGAAATGAGTTAGTTATCGGCTTTCTTTTTTCCCTGCCATATTTAGTTTATATTTTGTTCGTAGGTGGAGATTTTATGGCGGGACGTTTTTTCACTTACGTCATTTTAATGTTTGGACTAGTAATATCCAAGACTTCTAAATTTAGTAAAAAGGAAGTTGTTAGTCTCATCGGACTATTTTTAGCATACAATATATTCTTTTCCACATCTCCGTTCCATCGTATGCCTAAATCTGTTTTTGATTACGCTCAAAGTTTTGAGAACGGCATTTCGGACGAAAAGTTCTACTACTTTCATAGTAGCGGCTTTTCGAAAAGAAATGAGCCTACCTCCATCTTAAATAAACTGAGAGAAAAAGCCCCCATCTACATCGTGGATGAAAAGATTCCAAGGATTAGTAATATTGGTTATGTGGGGTATTCTTTAGGGCCAAAATATCATATTGTTGATCATTGGGCTTTAACAGATCCTTTATTATCTCGTTTGAAGGGAAGGGGACGGATTGGTCATAAGATTCGCGGGATCCCTCGAGGATATATAGAAAGCTTGGAATCGAATTCTAATATGATTTCAGAAGAACCATTGCGAGAATATTACCAGGGAATTCGAATTTTAACAATGGGTCCAATTTGTGATAGGCATAGGTGGGATTTGTTTTGGAAATACCAATTTGGATCCTTTCGAAAATATCCGTTGGATAATTATATTTTAGATCCAGAAAAATCCAAAAAATCAGAAATTAAATTCAATTTACCTCCTGACGTATTAAAAGACTTTATTCCCTGATGTTAAGTAAGAAGTGGGGAGATATTCTCTGGAGTTCTAAATATGCAGAATCAATACTAATCCTTATCATATTCTCTTATATTTCTTACCAAAACGCCTGGCTAAGTGATGATTCATTTATTAGCTTCAGGGTCTTAGATCATTTTGTAAACGGTTACGGATTGAGATGGAATATCGCAGAACGTGTGCAGGCTTTTACGAATCCACTTTTGATCCTAATACTTTCGCCTTTTTATTATGCGTATCAAAACATTGTGGTCTGGTCTTTTTTTAGTTCCTTTGTCTGGACATTCTCTGCATTTTACTTTTTACGAAAGATGTCCGTTTCTAAAGCTTCCTTTTGGTTAGGATTTGGATTTCTTTTGTCGTCCAGATCCTTTGTGGATTATTCCTACTCAGGTTTGGAAAATTCTCTTAATTATCTGCTCGAAGCGACCTTCTTCTATTTATATTTTAAAGAAGAAGAGGCTGTTTCCAAACTGCCCGGGCTTGTCCTTCTTGCTAGTCTTGGCCTGGTTTCCAGGATCGACTTCATTCTGATCTTCTTGATCCCTCTTTTGATCGTTTTTATCCAAGCTTGGAAAGATAATAATATTAATTTTTCATTATGTGTTAGAGTCTCCTTTTGCGGATCGCCCGCGCTTCTTTGGTTTCTCTTTTCTGCGATCTATTATGGTTCTATTTTGCCGAATACATATTATTCTAAAACGAATGTAGAAGATCCTTTTATCCAGATTGTTTTGCAAGGCTTGCAGTACTATATTTATGAACTAAATTGGGATTCGGTTGTCTTTGCATTTCTTCCGATAGTAGCTATTATGCGGACGGTATTACGGAAAGACTCGAATCCTATTTTAGGATCTCTGGTCTTTTCTTTGCCGTATTTAACGTATATCCTCTTTGTAGGAGGTGATTTTATGGCTGGAAGATTTTTTACTTATGTGATCCTTCTTTTTGGGATCGCTTTGGTTCGCCTTAAAAATTTCGAAAAAAAAGAGATGTATATATTAGGGGCGATTTTGCTTTTTTATAATGTTTTTCTTCCTTCGACTCCTGTTCACTCTATAAAACAACAGGTTAGAAAAAATCCTTGGATCTTGGATAAAGTAGGAATTACTGACGAGAAGTTTTGGTATTACCTCGGGACTGGTCTTGCTTGGTGCAACAAAGAAGGCTCTCTTCTTCCCTATGTGGCGAATAAAAAGCCTTTTTTCCCTCCTACAGATCAAAAGGTATTCATTAAATATAATACTGGCGTGATCGGATTTTTTCTGCCGACCCAGTATATTATAGATATAATTGCATTAGGTGATCCGCTCCTATCAAGGATCCAAGGGAAGGGCAGAGTCGGTCATAAGATCAGACATTTACCTTCCGGCTATTTTGAATCTGTGGAATCCGGAGAAAATAAGATCCAAGACCCTAATCTCAAGGAATATTATGATTCTTTAAACTTGTTGACAAGAGGAGAGTTGCTCGATCCCAGGAGATGGGATTTATTCTGGAAGTTTCAGTTCGGTTCTCTTCGAAAATATAAAGAGCCTTATTTGATAGATGAGGTCCGCGAAAATAAGATGTGGGAAGAAGAGAATCGCAAGAAGAACGAAGGAATAAATTCGATCTAGGAAAATCATTTCGCGCCGAATTGTAGGAGTTCCTACAAGTTTATTACGCGAAAATACGGTTGAAGAAATTAGAATTTTATGATAATAGGGAGACAGGCTCTCCCACGGGCCCTCCTCCGCCTCCCAACTCGGGTGGGGGCCGCACTTTACCCCCTGTAGGAGTTCCTACAAAAAAGGCGCCATTCTCTCGACAAGGATCCTTCTGTTGTCTCCCGTTTGTAGAGAAATAATTCCTCTAATAATTGCTTGTCTTCTTCTGTCTCTGGAAAATGCCCAAGTCCTAAGTCTGTTCGCCAATGGAAAGTAAGCTAAGTTTGCAAACGCGATTCCGTAGAAAGTTGCGATAAACGCAGTTGCAATCCCTTCTCCAAGAGCTCTTGTCCCAGCTCCCAAATTTTCCAATACGCTCACGAGTCCCATCACGGTTCCGATAATCCCGATCGTAGGAGAAAATCCTCCGGCGGTTTCTAAAATTTTTGCAGAACGGGTTTCCTTATTCTCCAAACCTTCTGCTGCCTCGAATAAAATTTCTTCTACAGCTCTTGGATCTGTTCCGTCTACGATGAGTTGGATCCCTTTTCTTAAAAATGCGTCAGGTACACCTGCGAGTTGGTCTTCCAACGAAAGTAATCCATTCTTGCGGGCCTTCTCCGCAAAGTCCAAGAATACATCTGAAAGAGAAAAATCTCTTTTGGGAAAAAGAGATTCTCTTAAGTGAATGATTAGGTTTGCAAATTCTTCAGGAGTATAGCTCGCGAATGTAGCGCCTGCAGTTCCGCCCAAGATCAATACGAGTGCAGATAGTTTGAGAAAGGAAAGAAAATGCGCTTCTTCCAACAAGATGGCTAATAGAACGGAAGCAAATGCGGCAATTAAACCTAAGATAGCCGAACGCATGAGAGCAAATTAGGTAGATTATGTCTTAGAGACAAGTCTTTTCGCGATACTCAATGGAAGTTTGGCCGCCTCCTCACTTCGTTCGGACCGGGCTCTCCGCTTCGGTCGCTTTGCGACGCCCGCATCGATCCCTGGCGGGTAGGTAGATCTGAAATTTTCTTCTCTTCAAACTCAAAGTTTCGCACGGAAGTAGATTTTGTAGGAATTCCTACACGGATTCGATGAAGAGGATTTCGTTGACGGAGGAAGGGTTCTGTGATAGGGAAAACGAGCTTTCCCACGGGCCACTCCCCCCAATCCCAACGCAGGGTGGGGGCCACCTTTATTTCAACGTAGGAACTCCTACAGTCCGAGCAGCTTTCGGGTGTTCAGGGAAGCTAAGAAAAAAATAAGGGACGGTTTCGTCCATCCCCTCTACAAGAAAGTGAAAATTCGCAGTGGATTGACTTTAACCAGGGAGGCTAAAGGTCCATCCGGTTTAAAATATCGGATTTCAAAGTTCGGACCTTAGGGCTTGGGAGGATTTTTTCCCGGAGAACCAGGATTTAATTTAGGAGCGAAAAATGTGGCTTCGAATGTTGCGCTGCAAAATCCATTGACTTTTTAGGTATTTCTAAAATTTTTGTCCCAAATGCTCACTGTAGTCACTGTTCTGTTTTTGGGAATTTACGCCCTAGATATTCTAGGATTATTTTTCTTTGGAATCCATACGTATATCATGGTGTATCTTTACAAAAAGTACAACACCAATTGTGATACAGACCCGAGCAGAAACCTTTCTTTGGACGATCCGAGCCTTCCGGTAGTCACTGTCCAACTTCCTATTTTTAACGAATTTTACGTAGTAGATCGTCTGATCGACTCCACAGTTGCATTAAAATATCCCAAAGATAAATTAGAGATCCAAGTTCTGGACGACTCCACCGACGAAACCATCCAAAAAGCTGCTTCCTTAGTGGCAAAATACAAGGCCCAAGGTTTCGATATCCATCACCTTCACAGAACAAATCGTGTAGGTCATAAGGCAGGCGCCTTGGACGAAGGTATGAGAGTTTGTAAGGGAGACTACATTGCAATCTTCGATGCGGATTTTATGCCCGATCCTGACTTCCTTCTCAAAACCATGGCTTATTTCGACGATCCACAGATCGGAATGGTGCAAGCACGTTGGGGACATATCAACGCTGATTATAATATTCTAACCAAAGCTCAAAGTTTCGGTATCGACGGTCACTTCATGATCGAACAGGTTGCTCGTAACGGTTCTAAACTTTGGATGAACTTCAACGGTACCGCAGGTACTTGGAGAAAGAAAACTATCGAGGATGCAGGCGGATGGGAGCACGATACCCTTACCGAAGACTTCGATCTTTCTTACCGTGCCGAACTAAGAGGCTGGAAGTTCCGTTATTTTAAAGATGTGGTTTGCCCTGCAGAAATTCCTGCGATGATGTCTGCATACAAATCCCAACAGTTCCGTTGGTGCAAAGGTTCTATCCAAACCGCAGTAAAACTTCTTCCTCGTATTTGGAAAGCGGACCTACCTTGGAAAACTAAGGCTGAGGCCGTGACCCACCTGATCAATTATTCCGTTCACCCACTTATGATTGTGAACATTCTATTCAGTGCTCCATTATTATTGATGGAATACTGGTCCGGTTTCAGCTTCTACGATCTTCCGTTAGAAGTATTGTCCGGAACTGCGGCTGTCCTTTCTATAGGATCGGTTGGACCCCTATTCTTCTACGCATACTCACAAAAGACTTTATACAAAGATTGGAAAAAGAGATTAGTTTATCTTCCAATCCTGATCATGATCGGAACCGGGATCGCGATCGTAAACACAAGAGCTTGGTTAGAAGCAGTTCTTGGCATCCAATCTTCCTTTAAAAGAACACCTAAACTGAGAATCGAAAAAAACACGGACGCTCTGAAAGATAGGCTGAAATACACCGTTCCTTTGGACTTCCATGTAGTTCTTGAGTTCCTTTTGGGTTGTTATTGTGTGTTTTCCGTTGTGCTATCTTTCTTAGTAGGACGTCCTTATATTGTGGGCTTCCTATTGATCTACGGGATCGGTTTCTTCTTCGTAGCTTTTAAATCTTTCCAAGAATTTACCTGGAAATACAAAGAAGCAAGAAACGCAGCTCAGGAAGAGATCCCTCAGGAAGCCTGACACAGCTTCTGCCATACAAAAGGCGAGGAAACGGGTTGACTCCCTGTGCCCTCGCCTAAATCTGTCAAATACCCCAGGAAACAGGATAACCGATGAGTGAGAAAGTCTATTGCGCCAACTGCCTGCATTGTGTAACCGTCAGACAGTATGAATCCGAGGCGGACAAATACATCCTCCGGGTCAAATGTACCAAGAAAAAATGGTCCAAACGTTCCGGCGAAGAGAAGTTATACAAATACTTCACAGTGGCTCGCCGTATGCAAACTGATTGCGAATTCTACGAGCCGATGGGAGAAATCCTTCCTTATATCAAAAATTTAAAGAAAGAACTTCCCATTAAAGACGAAATCTACATGGTGAAGTCGCCTAACTAAAAAGGGCATTGTTCTCCAAACCGTTCCTCCTCCAACCCAGGACCGTAAAAGAAACGGGAAATCGCAAAACGGTCCTGGACGAACCCTACACCCTCTTCCCGGATAGAGACGCCTTATTACTTAAGGATTTTCCAGTCCGGGTAAGTGTAGGAGATCCTCTCTACAAACAATCTTCAGGTTCGGTTCTGTCTCCTGTAAACGGAATAGCCTCACTAGAACATAGCGAAGAAGGATCCAAAATCCGTATCGTTCAAGACGGAAACTTTATCGGTTCCAAACCTTGGATCCCAAAAGTTCTCAAAAAAGAAGAAGTACTAGAGCCGATGGACAGACTCGGTTTGGTCAGTCTGGACTTTCCTGAACACTCTCTTTTATCTTATCTCAAATCCAGGCAAAAAACATCTCTAATCATCTTGTCCCCGTTTACAAGAACACAAGACGTGGATTATCTTCCCGAGCTAAAAAAGAACTTAGAATGCCACACTCGTTTTCTGGAAGTTTTAAAAACCCTTTTTCCGGAAGCTCAGATCAGAGATTATATTTCCGGTTTGAGATCTCCCGTTAAAAATTATGCATATCCTTGGGGAATTCCCGAATATTTCGTTTCTCAAACCGAAAAATTACCTTTTTCTAAGATTAAAGAAATCTTATATTTAGGACCGGAAACATTATATAATCTTTATAGAGCCTTATTCGCCGATTTCCCTTTTATAGAAAGAGAGATCGCTCTATATTTCTTGGGAAAGAATGGTGGTCTCAGAAAAGCGGATTCAACCGTTCGTATCCGTAACGGCCAAAGCCTTAAGTTCTTATTCGAAGAATACGGTGCTAAGTATTCCAACTTTACTCTCAATTCCTTTTATGAAAAAAATCCGGTCAGAGATATCAAAAAGGGATTCTATTGGGATATCAGGCAGAATTATTCTTTAGTATTTTTGACCAAACATGATCCAAGCAGAAGAGAATTTCCATGCGTAGAATGTGGAGAATGTTCTTACAATTGTCCTACCCAGGCAAATCCTATGGCCTTGGTTTCCAGTTTCGGCAATTTTAATTCTTCTCTTTGTATGGAATGTGGGATCTGCACATTTCTTTGTCCTTCTACCATTTCCCTAAGGAATAAGATCAGAACATGGAAGGAGGCGAATCATGGCTTTTAGCTATGTTCTCTCCACTCAAAACGGTTTTTTTAGAAGAAAGGATCTTCTTCTGCCCGATATCCTTTTTACGATTTTAGCGATCGGTCTTTTGGTTTTAGGTTCAGGCGGATCTTATTATCTATTGGTTCCCGCAGGTTTCGGGATTTTGTTCGGAGCCGCTGCTTATTTTCTTCTCACCGGCGGAAAGTCTTATCCGCTCTATTGGGTGAACCATGCATTAAGTTTTACTCTTCTTCTTCCCAGAGATTCAAGATATGCATTGCATGCGGTTCTTGCTTTAGGAATAGGACTCGGCCTATGGTGGATTTTAGAACAGAGATTTAAGATCAGATTTCCGTTGGCGCTGCTACAATTTTTGCTTTTTCTAATATTCTATTTTATACCAGGGATAGATAGCTGGGCTTCAGAACCTTCTCCCGTATTCAGAGGATCTTCTTACCCTGATATTTATACTCCTGGTTTTTTTACGGAAGGAATTTTGCCAGGATTTAGGTATTCCGCTTTGGAAGCATGCGGCGGATTCGGGATACTTTTAGCAGTACCTTTGTTGCTAAGAAGCAGTTTAGCTCTCCTTTTGCCTTTTGGGTTTTTTATTCTTCTTTCTATTTGGATCCATCTTGCTAAAATTCCAGGTTGGGAAACTGTTTCCGGTCCGGTTTGGCTCGGAACCTTCTCTTTCGTTTTACTTCTAAATTTACCGGGAAGAAATATGGGCTCACTTTTGCCTCTTTCTTTTTTGAGTCTGGCGCCTCTTGGGTTGGCAATTTTTTTCCTTCCCCCGGTATTTGTTCCTACATTCCTGTGGGTCTCATCGTTTTTTTTCATTGAATCCATCCTGATTCGTATTTTCCTAGGAGATAGGACAGAGGCATGAACCAGCTCCTCGCTTTACTTAAGCCAGAGACTGTAATTTTTGAAATAGAAGGTTCCTCTAAGGAAGAAGTGATCAATCAACTTCTCCAAAAGGCTGTCGACTCGGCGTTAATTGCTAGAGACGATAGGGACCTTGTGTACGAATCTCTCATGGCGAGAGAAAAATCCATGTCGACAGGCATTGGCAGCGGGGTAGCTATCCCTCATTGTTCTGTCAATCTGGTGGATGAACTCAAATGTGTGATGGGCCTTTCTCGAAAGGGAATCGATTTTGATGCAATCGACCATCTGCCCGTTCATATTTTTATCCTCCTGATCGTTCCCAAATCCAAATTCCAAGAACATATCAAAACCCTGGCACAAATCGCAAAAACCCTCAATGTAAAAGAGGATCGCGAAAAGTTGATCCTTTCTAAAAATTTCGAAGAGATCCGGAAAGCTTTCTCCGCTTGAGAGGGTGAGAGTTTGTTAGAAGAAGCGAAACGCTTTTTGATCTTTGCGGTTTTTCTTTCCGCGATTTCAGTATTTTTTTCTCAGCTTAGATCTCTAAATAAGGAATTTTTAGAGGCAGATTCAGGTATCCAAGTCCAGGATTCCGCGGAAAAATCAACTAACACGGATTTTGCGGAAAAGTATCTGCAATTTTGGAAAGGTCTGGTAAGTTTCGATCTAGGAGAAACTGAATTGGGAGATCCTGTTCTTTCTCATATTCTTTCTAGATTTTGGCCTACATTACATTTGGCAGGGTTCGCAGTTTTAACAGGCTCATTCTTTTCCGTTTTTTTGGCTCTAGTTTCTTTACTTCCTCGTTTTGGTTTCTTGGGAGAAATTTTCGGATTTATCAGCCAACTCATCTTATCAACTCCCGTATTCGTAGTCTCCGTTTTTCTACTAGTATTTTTCTTTTTGATACTGGGTTGGCTTCCTCCCGGAGGCTATGAGCCTGGAAATACTGCGTATGTGATCTTGCCCGGAGTCGCGTTAGGTTCTAGAGTGTTTGCTCGGCTGTTTATTTTTGCTCACCAATTGGCGGGAACAGAAAAAAAGTCCGCTTATACAAATGTTCTTAAGGCGAGAGGATATTCGGAAAATAGAATATTATTTCGGCATATCCTGCTGAAAGTTTCTCCCGTACTTCTTATCTTAATATTATTGGATCTGAGTTCTTTATTATCCGGCGCTATCGTAGTAGAAGAAATATTCTTTTTCCCTGGGATAGGGAAATCCATGTATCACGCGATACGGACTATGGATTCTGCATTACTTTCCGCACTTTTGTTTTATAGCGGCACAATATTCTATATCCTGACTAGAGTTTCAGAAAGAATAAGAGACAGCCTTCTGGGTTGGGAGGCCGGCACAGCTTGAAAACTCTAAACCTGCTTCGTTATGGCACAATCTTTCTATATCTAGTTTTGGTAATATTGGGGATAGTATTCAAATCCGCGCCTACTGAATTGAATTTAAAGGAATCTTTTCTCCCTCCATCCTTTGATTTTCCATTCGGTAAGGATAGATTAGGAAGAGATGTTTTCTCCATGTTTGCGTATGGGAGTTTGGCAACGTTCTTATTTGCATTTCCGGCAAGAGTTCTTACATTAGTTGCGGCTTCCTTGATCGGTTTGGCGTCTTATACTAGTCCATTCTTTAAAAAGAATGTATTCTCTCCCTTGTCTTCCGTGTTTGTTTCTCTTCCTTCTTTACTATTGGCTTTGCTTGTAGTCCAAGTTTTCGGAGCCGGGCCGATCCCTTTGTTTTTAGCGATCGTACTTGGAGATTGGGCGCAAGCTTACGAAACAGTTCGGGCTAAGATAGACGAGGTAAGCACAAGCGGATATGCATTAGCCGCTTCTTGTTTTGGAGCAAGCAAGTCTTATGTTTTTAGGGCACATCTTCTTCCGCAGGCATTTCAAATATTGAGAGTGCTTTTGTTTACGGGACTTCCTGCCGTGGTGATGACTCTTGCAATATTCGGATTTTTAGGAATTTCGGCAGGGGGAGAAGTATTCGGACCAGGCCTCGGAGAACAAATTGCGTTTTCTAAAGATTATGCACAGAATGCTCCTTGGTCTTTGGTGTTTCCTACACTGGGAATTTTGGGATTAGTAATGGCTGTAGGGGGAAAACGTTCTTGAAATTGTTTTTCTTCAGAAAGCTATCTGCGCTTACATTATTAATTTGTTTTGTTCCCGCTTTTGTAGGAACTCCTACATACGCGATAGACGAATATTATCGTTTTCCTGAATATTCTTCTCCCGAAAAGATCCAATTCGAGAAAGAAAGAAAACTTTGCATTTTTCCTCTTAGGAATCTATCGGGAGACACATCTTTGGATTTTTATTCTTCCGGCTATGCTTCCGTTCTTTATTCGGGTTTAAAATCTTTAGTTCAGATCTATGACGAATCTCTGATCCCTAAATCCATTCAGCATTCTTTCGGCCCGAATCCTTCAGGTATTAAACCGAATTTGAGGGAAGGTGAATGGGATTATACGGGACTCGAAAAATTAAAGAAGGGAGAACTTTCCTTAAATGTATCCAGGGACCCTCGATACTTAATTTTAAAAGTGCAACCTTACGAAACAGAATCCGCTCCTGACGAAGGTTTTCTCATTCCGATTTCCAGAAAATACGACTGTTTTTATTCCACTTACGGAGAGTTCGAGAAGAAGGGAGAAGAACTCCGAATTAGTATCCGGATGAGATCTTCTAAAGACGGATCTAAAAAGGAATTCTCTCACAAAACGAGTATTAGGCGATCTTACCAGGAATTAAATCCGGTGATAGAGGAGATCCGCAAAACATTATTAGGAAAAAATACCAAAGCGCTTTCCGTCAAAACCGGAAACCAATACGATTCATTAGTATTTTTGGACGGAAACTATATAGGTAAAACTCCTTTAAAAAGGAACGATATTCTTTCCGGGATCCATGATATTCGGATCACTAAAAACGGATATTCTGACTGGATTGGACAGGTAGATCTTAGAGAATCACCTAAAGATCTGGATATCGTATTAGAAAAAGATAAAAAAGAAGGTTTTCTTTCCGTAGATTCCGATCCTCAAGGTGCTAAGGTTTATTTAGGTTCCGAATATTTGGGAGTCACTCCGCTGGTAAAAGTCCCTGTAAAAATAGGCTGGAACAGATTAAGGTTCGTCTTAGCGGATCATGTGGATCAATTCAAAGGAGTGGAGATCAAAAAAGGGGAAGTGTCCGAGATCAAAGCCAAGCTGAAAGAAGGAGAATCCGTTTCTTATTATCGAAATAAAAAATATTTATTCTTGGATCATACTTATGACGATTTCGCCATCTATTCACTTTACGGAAGTTTGTTCTTTTATGCGGGATATTATTATTTTAATTTGAGAGCGGATCAAGCTTTAGAAAACGCAAGGCCAATGGTCCAGATCACAAATTTTGTAGCTCTACAGGAATTACAGCAATCTTCTCCTAATACCCAAACATTCGCACTTTCCTATTTTTATCAGGAAAGTATCTATAACGATGCTAAGAACAAGTCCGATTATTTCAGATCTATTTCAGGAAGATTCGGAAAACACCAAGGGATCCATGGCGGACTCATGTTGTATGGGATCGGGACAATGCTACTTTTATCCGCGACATTCTATGCTCTTGGATTGGATTCCGAAACTTTAGAAGTAGGGGTGGCTCCCGTAAAAACTATGCCTACATTCGTAAGGGGTTTAGAAGGTCAGTATGAAACCGAGTCTTACGCAAAATTCAATTTGAAGTTTTGATATAAGAGTATAATCTGAAACTTCCTAAAACTAAGATCCCATCTTCTTGTCCGGATGGTTTTAGGATTTCGGAAAGTTTTTCCGGCGGAATGGAATTGGATCGGTATCCTTCCGGAAGTTTAAATTCTTTCGAATCTAAAAAATAAAAATTCGTATTTTGCTCTTTCGTATAATTCAAAATTTTTTCCGCCATGGATTCTCCTTCTTTGTCAGGTAAAAATCCGGCTAAGATGGAAAATCTTTTGCCTGGGAATACAGAAGATAATGATGCAAGTGTAACTCGTATTGCATCCGGATTATGCGCTGGATCAAATATGATCATTGGAGAATTGGATATAATTTCTAATCTGCCAGGTGGACGGGGAACAGGCTTAGAATTTGTTTGTCCAGTCTTTTCTAAAAAAGGCAGTTTCTTGGAAATAATCTCTTCTAATCTATGTACAATAAACTTTACGTATTCTTGATTATGATCCAAATATGATCTTCCTTCCGGCAATGCAGGATAAAGATATAGTTTTAGATCTTTTTCAGAGCAAAACTCTTTCAGTATCTTTAAAAGAGAAGGTTCCGGTTCTAATGCGAATACGATCTTAGTTCTTGCGGAAACTATTCCTAATTTTTCCTTTAAGATGGCTTCTTTGGTATTGCCCAAGACCGCCTTATGATCTTCTCCGATTGCACAGACTACGAGAATATCCGGATCTGCCAGTTTCGTGGCGTCTAATCTTCCTCCTAGACCTGCTTCGTAAACTTGGACAGCAATATCTCTTTTTTCGAATAAAACGAAAGATCCCAAAGTAAACCATTCAAACCAAGAAAGGAAAGAAAGTTCTTCTGCATTACTCTGTGAAAATAGTATATTAGAAATTTCTTTTAGATCTTCGTTGCTCACTGGCTCAAAATTAGGACTAAGCCTGATCCTTTCTTTCGGATCGAATAAATGGGGAGAAGTATATAGGCCAGTTTTATATCCTAAATTCGAAAAACTTGCCGCCAAAAAATGGGAAACGGAACCTTTTCCGTTTGTGCCTACTACTGAGATCCTAAGTCTTTCTTTTTTTCTAATTCTCCAGCCGTACGAATCTAAAAGATTTCGGAACGGATCCAGGGAATAATCCCCAAATACGTTAAAATTCCTCGTCTTCTCTAAATTGGTCAGTTTCGATCCGAATTCTAAAAAATCAGGGATAGACATTTAAAATTTTCTAATATTGTCTCAGGTGTATCCGAGTGCTTTTAAAAGCCTGGATCTACCTTTTTGGATCAACTCAGGGCTTAAACTTACACCGGTGAATAATCTGAATTGTTCCACTGCTTGGTAGAGTAACATTTCCGTTCCAGGCACAATCTTCGCTCCCATCTTCTTGGCTCCTAAAACCAAAGTAGTTTCCAATGGATTGTAGACTATATCGAATACCACTTGTCCTTCCCTAAAACAAGACTCCGGGATAGCGGGTCCCGGATCTTTTCCTTTCATTCCGAGAGGAGTGGTGTGGATGATAAGAGAATATTCCGAAAAATCCTTTTGGACTTCATTTAAATCTTTGGACTGAATCTTTGAGGAAGATACTTTGGAGAGTAATCCGGTTAATTCTTCCGAAGTTATACGATTTCTTGCTGCGATGGTTAGATCTTTTACGGACGCTTCTTTCAATAATGTGAAAGAAATTCCACGAGCGCTACCGCCGCTTCCGATCAATAAAACTTTTCCTTTTAAACTTTCCGGAAAAGATTCTATTATTGCACGAACAGCACCGATCCCGTCCGTATTATGCGCGCTAATCGATCCGTTCTCAAAAACTAAAGTGTTACTTGCTCGGACTGTTTGGGAGGTTTCGTCCGTTTTATCCGCAAGTTGAAACGCGATTTCTTTATGAGGAATGGTTACCGATAAACCTCTGACCCCGAACTTTGACAAAGTAAGAAGTTCCTTTTTTTCCAAAGTTTCCACAGGAAAAACCAAATATCCGCAGTCCAGGCTCAGGTCTTCGTACCATGAGCTATGTAACAAGGGCGATAAGGTATGAGATAAGGGCTGGCCCACGATCCCGAAGTATTTTGAGCTGTCTCGAAAGATTTTCAATTGGTTCCGCTTCTTTTTTACTAAAATTCTCGACTTTATCCGAAAACCCGGAAAACCTGTAATGCAGATGGGAATCCTGGCCTCGCTCAACGATTTTCTCCCTTTACTCGGCACTCAACCCTTTTTAGTTTTAGCTTCTTCTTCGGGTTGGTGGACGACATTCACGGATATACTATTCGTCCTATCCATTAGCGGCGGTCTCGCCTGGTATTTTTATTATTATAAAAGAAAGGATCTTTTAGGAGGTTACTGGGTGGCGTTTTTAGTCGCTATTCTGGGATCTCTGATCATTCTTTCTATCTTTCAAGACCTGATCCGAGAAGTGGTGTATTGGTTGATCTCACCAAAGATCGGGATCTACCAGGTTGCCAATGTAAATTTGATCGCGGTTATTTTGGGCGGATACTCCATGCTCTATATCATGAACCGTATCAATCACAATAAAGAACGTAGAGATTAAACGGGGCGACTCCTTCGGACCGCGCTCTTCGCTCAATCAGCAAAGCGCCATAAACGGCGCATTGCAGGATTTCCGCTTCGATCGCTGTCGCGCACTAAGACAGAATTCATCAATATATAATATGAATTTCCGGTTTTAGTTACCGGTTTTCTTAACTTTTTCCGCCAAAGTCATTTCGAATACCTTAGCATATTTTAGGAAATTATAATAGAATCCCATAATGGCGAGGATCAATCCTCTCCTTCCGTCCAAAAACCCTAGTCTTACAAAATACATCCAAAAGGATTTATATCCTGCTTCAAGTAATGCTATAAATAAGCCGGACCGTTTTCCTTTTCCGAATTTTTCGGTGGCCGCGAGTTCGGAGTATCTATTTATAAAGGACACATGATCGAATAGGTTTTCGTAAGAATAATGGAATACCGGATGTTTTAACTTCTTTCTTTTTCCGGACAAAGCGACCGCTTCGTGGACTTTTCCACCCACAAATTTTCCTTTTGATTTTAGGAATAGTCTGGCCCTATAATTCGGATACCAACCTCCGTGTCGGATCCATTTTCCCATGTACATTGTAAGTCTTGGGATTATGAATCCGTCTTCTTCCGGTTCTCCGTTCTTGAATAGGTTTTTGATCTCTTCTTTTAGACCGGGAGAAAGTTCTTCGTCCGCATCCAAGGTAAGTATCCAAGGATTTACGGCTAAAGAGATCACATGGTTTTTTTGGGAAACGTAATCGTCGAATTTCCGGAGAACTACTTTGGCTCCCTTTTGTTTTGCGATACTTTCCGTTCTATCCTTGGAACCGGAATCCAATACTATGATCTCGTTTACGAAATCTAGAGAAGAAAGACATCTTTCGATATTATCTTCTTCGTTTAATGTGATGATACAAGCTGAGATTGGGAGCATCTAAGCGCGGGAAAAATCCTGATCTCGTACGGATTTAAAATTAGACGAAAGAGGAACTTCTAATCTGGCGATCGTTACATCTTTACGGATGATGATCCTGAAAAAAGAAGGATCGATACCTTCTCCTTTTAGCATAATTAGTATGAGCGCGAGTCCTAGTCCCGCTCCTTCCGTGTTATCGGCGTTATCTAAATAGAATTGGGCGATGTCTCCGTACTGCATTCCTTTTTCTAATTTTTCTCGGAGGGATTTTTCTTCCTCTATAGTGACTGGTGTATTGTTTGTGACTTCGACCCGAATTCCGTCCATGGAATAGTCGAATGTGATCAGACAAAAATATCCCTTCTTTTTGGATTTGTTTCCGTATTCTTCCGCCATACTTTCGGAGAATAATTCCTTATATTCGGAGACTCCTTTTTTGTACTGGATCGGATTCTCTATATCGTAGCCTTTTTCCTCAAAGAAGATCCTTTTTTGATTTGCCTTGCAGGCGTTGATCGATAATTCTTTTACGATAGTGTAAATCGTTGGAACAAGGGTGGGATAAGTGACCTTATCCAAGATGAGCTCGATCGCTTGTTGGATATGTTCCTCGACCGATCTGGTGATCCGATGGGTCTTTAGAGAGAGGATTCTTCCGTCCTCCACCGTAAGCCGGATATTGTCTGATATATCCCGGATTTCCTGACCCATTAACCTTGAACTTTTCGGAACTCGATTTGTTTGTCAAGAGACTCATTCTAATAGCTTTAAAAAAGGTCCGTTCTAATTCGGTCCGAATTTTGTCGAAATTCTTCCCTTTCGTTTTGGGGTGCCTTCTTTTTTCCGGGAACACGTATGCCGATTCCTGGTCTTGGAGCGGAGTTTATCTGATCCAACCGGAAACCTTGGAGTATTCCGGTCCTGTCCAAATTCAGGTAAAAGACGGTTTGGTGGAAAAAATATCTCCTTCGTCTTCTTCCAAAGAACCTCTGTTCATTTTGCCAGGATTCTGTGATTCTCATGTAACCTTGGGGGTAAATTCTCTGGGAGGTTGGAAAGATCGTACAGAATTAGAATCCGATCTGAAACAATTTCTGCTACATGGATTCACGAATCTCCAGAGTATAGGAGATCCTCCATGGGCTTCCGAACTTTCCGAGACCAGAAAGAAAAATTCCCAGTATCCGCGTATCTTCGTTCTTCCTCCTGTCTTGCTTGCAGAGTCCAAAGAACTTCCTTCCTCCAAAGTTTCAGGTTATAAGATCCTAAAATCACCCGAAGAAGCGATGTCTTCTGTCTCCGGTAAAAAAGGAAAGATACATTTATTCTTAAGGCATAACGAGGGAGAAACTTTCGAAGTAGACGGAAAACTTCTCTATAGAATGAGAAGTGAAGCGGAGAAGAACGGACTGGAATTATCTGTCTCCACTTTCGGAGAAGAATTCGCAAACTGGGAAGCGTTATCTTCCGAGACAAAGGTATTATATCATCCAATTCCGGAAACTTCTTCTATTCGTCCGGTTGCTCATAATTTAGTGAAACAAATTTGGGCTCCTCTTTTCGGGATCTATTTTACAAGAAAAGGAATAGGAACTTCTTCCTTTGCGGAAGAATGGGAAAAATGGACTGGGTGGAGTCCAATATTTAAGGAGAGAGCATTGTCAAAAGAAGCTCTTTCCACGATCCCCGGATTGTCCGAACCGGAAAGAGAAGAAGCGGAGAAAGAATACGAATCCTATCTTGCTTTCTTGAGGGCCCGCAAGAATCTGTCCTTAAGGATCTTACTCGGCTCTGGTGCCGGTCACCAACTACAGTTCCCAGGAATTTCCGGCTGGAAGGAACTTAGAATTTTATCCGAACTTCTGGGACCTAAAGAAGCATTGAGAGCGGCAACGGAAACCACCTGCCAATATTTGGGGGCGGCTCATGAGGGGAAGATCCGAGTAGGAAAACCGGCTCATCTTTTGATTTTTAGAGAAGACCCTCTCCAAAATTGGGATAAACTAAAAACATTAAGAACGATCGTGACGGAGAGAGTGAAAACAGAGATCTCTTCGCCGGAAAAAAAGAAAACCAAGGGGCAGAGACGATGAAAGAAGATCAAAAAGAACTGTTTCAAAAATTACTGGATGAAAGTTTCCGGAAAAAGGCGGCCTTAGAACCCGGGGCAAAAGTTTCTGCGTTAGTCACTAGTTCAAAATCGGATTACGTTTTCATAAAGATACAAGAAGCAGGTCTTTCCGGGATTATTGCGGCCGACGAATTCACGGAAGCTCCTCCTAAACAGGGAGAAACAATTGAGGCTTACTTTTTACAGGAATCTTCCGGAGACCAATACTTCACCACTTGTTTGAACGGGGACACAATCTCCAAAGATATGGTATCTGTGGCTCATTCCGCAGAGATCCCTGTTTTGGGTCATATCATAGGAGAGAATGATGCGGGCGTAGAAGTCAAGTTAGGCGAACTTACCGGTTTCTGTCCGTTTTCCCAATTAGACCCAGAGCTAAAAAAACAAAATAATGGAGTAGGCAAAAGGGTTCGTTTCCTCATTTCAGAAGTGGGAAATAAGGGAAAGATCATCGTTTCCCAAAAGAAAATCGCAGATAAGGAAAGAGAGGCCAAAATTTCAGTCCTAAAAGGCGAGCTTAAACCTGGAATGTTCGTAACCTGCAAGGTCAAATCAGTTCATACTTTCGGATTGATCGTAGAAGCAGACGGACTCACTGCACTCGTTCCCGCTTCCGAAGCTACTTTCAAAAAAGGAGCGGACCTAACCAAAGAATTCCATCCTGGCCAAGTTCTGAGAGCCAAAGTTTTAAAATTAGATTGGGAAGAAGAAAAACACAGTTTTACTGTTAAGGATTTTCTAAAAGATCCTTGGGCCCAAAACGTTCCTTTCAAAGAAGGTGATTTAGTCAATGGAACGGTAGAAAGTGTGAAACCTTTCGGAGTATTCGTAAAATTGAATGAACATTTCTCCGGGCTTGTCCCGAACAGAGAAACCGGATTACAAAATCGTACACCCGCCGCTCAACATTTCAAGATTGGAGATTCGGTTTCCGCGTTTGTGACAGAAGTGAATATAGGCAAAAGGCAGATCTCACTTTCACTTGTGAAAGCGAAAGAAGTTCAGGAAAGATTGGATTACAGCGGATATCTTTCCGAGGAAACTTCTTCCACCGGATCTTTCGGGGCTATTCTTGCAAAATCCTTAAACAAAGGACAGAAAAAGGGTTAAATGGCTCTCCGGATCGCATTGTATCGACCGGAGATACCTCCCAATACGGGAAATATCGCCCGACTCTGTGTAGCATTAGGAGCAGAGTTGCATATCGTAGGAGAACCTGCCTTCGAGCTGTCTGAAAAAGCGGCAAGAAGAGCAGGGTTAGATTATTGGGATAAACTAAAATTGACCCTCCATCCAAACTGGGAGGATTTTTCAAAATCCTTACCTTTTGATTCCAAATTATATTTAATATCCACTAAGGGCAAAGTCTCTTATACAACTCCGAAGTACGGGGAGAATGACGTATTTTTGTTCGGAAATGAAACATCAGGATTACCTCAGGAAATTTTTCAATCAGAGATCCCTAATGGGATCCTTAGAATTCCGATGGAAGAAGATTGTAGATGTTTGAATTTGAGTAACGCAGTTGCCGTAATTGCGTACGAGGCATTGCGCCAAATCCGTCGCTGGTGAATCGGAAACTGTCTTCCGAAAAAAATCGGATTTACACCCCTCGAAAAAAACAGTCCTATGGAAAAATATGGGAATGTCCTTTTCCCTAGGAGAGATAGAAGCCCGCATTAGGGAACTCCTAGCAAACGGTTTAACAGGTAATTCCCAGGATTTCCATGCGTGGATCCGTATGGACACTCTTCGCAAATTCAGAGAAGAGCCTTCCTTCGCTCCGGATTGGGTTCCCAAAGTTCTAGACGAGCTCGTTGTTTCCGGAGAAGCAGCAAAGAGTAAATTAGATCCGAGAGAATATACTCTCTCTGCACAATCCACTCTTCGCAAAAAAACATCCAAGAGCGAAGAATACCTTATACTAGGCCGCACCGAATTCCAGCCGATGCAATATGTAAGAAGCAGAATGGAATCTTTCCTAAGAGCCAACGGAATTGACGAGGACATGATCGTGGACTTGACCATCGGTTCCATCGAAGCGGTGGAAAATGCAGTCAAATACGGTGACGGTGGAAATGTAGAAGTCGCTTATACAATCGAAAAAAGCGGAATTTTCAAGATCCGACTGGTGAACAACCTGAGAGAATTGAATATCGAAGAAGATATAGAAAGAGGAAAATTTTCTTCCACTGCCACTCTTATGAGAGGAATGATGGTAATGCAAAAATTATTCGATAAAATGGATCTAGAGATCTTAGAGGATAAAAGACAGGCCTTATTTATGGCCGAAAAAATCCTTCCGAAGTAAAATCCGCGGTTTTTTACGTTTTACACTTCTTCCATTTTCGGGTCTTTCTTTCTAAGAGTATGTCTTCGATTTTTAAAATTCATTCCAACTACAAAGCGGCCGGAGATCAAGTCCAGGCGATAGAAAAAATAGGCCAAGCGTTCAAAAGGGGAGAAGATAAGGTCACCTTAGTGGGTGTGACCGGCTCCGGAAAAACATTCACAATGGCTCAGGTGATCGCAAATATGGGACTTCCCACCTTGGTCCTGTCGCATAACAAAACGTTGGCGGCACAGTTATTCCGCGAGTTTAAGGAGTTTTTCCCGGAGAATGCCGTAGAATACTTCGTTTCTTATTACGATTATTACCAACCTGAGGCTTACGTACCTTCTTCCGATACATTTATCGAAAAAGATATGTCCATGAACGAGGAAATAGACAAGCTTAGGCTTCGCGCTACTTCTTCTTTATTAGAAAGAGACGATGTTGTGATAGTAAGTTCCGTCTCTTGTATTTACGGTTTAGGATCTCCGGAAGAATATGTGAACTCTGTGGTCGCCGTTCAAAAAGGAGATATTATAGATAGAGATCAGGTGATCCGTAAACTTCTTCATATACAATACAATCGTAATGATACCGATTTTTCTCGCGGGAATTTCAGAGTAAGAGGAGACTCTATCGAAGTATATCCTGCTTATCATACGGACGCTTTCCGGATCGAATTTTTCGGCGACGAAGTTGATTCAATTTCCAGGATACATCCGGTTACCGCTCAGGTTATCGCAAAACAGGAAAAGTGTTTTATCTATCCGGCAAAACACTTCATCATGTCCGCCCCTTTGGTAAAGGACGCCGTCAAAAGAATTAAAGACGAGATGGCGGAACAAGAGGCCAAGTTCACCAAAGAAAATAAATTTTTAGAAGCACAGCGTATTGTATCCAGAACGAATTACGATATGGAGATGCTGCAAGAGATGGGTTATTGCAACGGGATCGAAAATTATTCCCGCCATCTTACCGGAAGGAAAGAAGGAGAAAGGCCTGCTTGTCTTATCGATTATTTCCGCGGGGATTTTTTACTCATAGTGGATGAGTCTCACGTTACAATTCCTCAGGTTGGAGGAATGTACGCAGGCGATAGAGCTCGTAAACAAACTCTGGTGGATTTCGGATTTAGATTACCTTCCGCCCTAGATAACCGGCCTTTAAACTTTACGGAATTCGAATCTTTAACACCTAAAACTCTATATGTATCCGCGACTCCTGCGGAATACGAATTGGAGAAGAGCAAAACAAGAGTAGAACAGATCATTCGTCCTACCGGTCTTTTAGATCCGAATGTGGAAGTCCGACCTACTAAAAATCAGGTGGAGGATCTTTTGGTAGAGATCCGAAAAAGGATCGATCTGGGAGAGAGAGTGCTTGTCACCACGTTGACCAAAAAGATGGCCGAAGATCTTTCGGACTATTATAAAGAATTAGGTCTCAAAGTTTCTTATCTACACTCCGAAGTGGATACCTTGGAAAGAGTCGAGATTATCCGAGATCTTAGAAAGGGGATTTATGACGTTCTGATCGGTATCAACCTTTTGAGAGAGGGCTTGGATATCCCTGAGGTTTCTCTTGTCGCCATTTTGGACGCAGACAAAGAAGGTTTTTTAAGAAATTATAAATCCTTAATACAGACGATAGGTAGAGCCGCAAGGAATATCAACGGAACTGCAATATTATACGCGGATAAGGTCACAGATTCTATGACCAAAGCCATTGAAGAGACCAAAAGAAGAAGAACTATCCAGGAAGAACATAACGTTAAATACAGGATCTCTCCTCAAACGATCAAAAAGGAAATTGCCGATATGATCGAAAGGACCGAAAAAGAACTGGCTCCTGAAGAACAAGCGGCAGAAGAGATCAACAAGAAGTTCAGAGAGAAAAACTTCTCATCAAAAGAGGTAATGAAAGAAAAGATCCGAGAAGAGATGTTAAAAGCTGCCAAGGAACTGGATTTCGAAAGGGCAGCGCTACTCAGGGACAAAATGCTTTCTATCAAAGTGAATCCTACAGAGGAAAAATGAGATTAGATATTACACTTATTACCATACTAGTCACCGGAGCAATAAGCCTTTACACATTATATGTGGACCAAAATCTTTTGGATAAACTGATCCTAAGGCCTTTTCGAGATTCTAAGGAGGGGAATTATTATACCTTAGCCACTAGCGGATTCGTCCACGCCGACTTTTCTCATTTATTCTTTAATATGCTGACCCTTTATTTTTTCGGAAGGCATGTGGATATGGTGCTCGGGCCCCTGGGATTTATGGGCTTGTATTTGGCGAGCATCCTGATCGCAAATTTAGTTTCTTATCAAAAAAATAAAACGGATGCGAATTATGCAAGCCTTGGCGCTTCCGGCGGGACTTCCGGGATCGTCTTTGCTTCTATCTTATTCTATCCTTATTCTAAAATTTTCTTTTTCTTTATACCGATCCCGATACCCGGACCTTTATATGCGATCTTATATTTAGGATATTCCTATTACGCTTCTAAGAATAGGCAAGATGGGATCAATCACGATGCTCACTTTTACGGAGCGTTAACAGGACTCGCGGTTGCTATCTTAGTACAACCGCTTTCGTTAATTGCTTTTATCCAATATGTGTTAGGCGCGTTTATATAAGAATTTTCTAACGTGAAAGGGTTAGCCTCCTTTCGCAATTTTATCCTTTATAAAAGCCTTAAACTTATCGGAACCGAAACTTACATCCATTTTGATGATCTCCGGAGCGAGATAAGGATGTTTTTTCATGATATATTCTTCGATTGCGGCATACTTATCCGCTTTCGCTTTTAGAAGAATTTTATTTTCAGAATCGATTGTGAGCTTTCCTTCCCACTGGTATAAAAGAGCCACTTCCGGAAAAATGGTGCCGCTTACGATGATACCTAACTGAAGCATTTCCGCGATATATTCTTCAGCAAGGTCGCGATCCGCCAGAGTAGTGAAGACTAAAATTTCTTGAGATGAAGACATGATCCCTCCGAAAAAAAGGAGGATAAGAAGTATTCATTCTTTGTCCAGTCTTTCTTTGGAATGGAGCGGATCAGTATCTGGGAGCGTTCGGGTCGGAATAATTTCCTTTGCCGGAGTTCGGCATGGAACCTCTGGAAGTGGAAGGAGTATAATCGTCGCAAAGATTACTGCATCTCGCAATACAATTTTCTCTCTTACGATCCACAGTGATTGCCGTAAAAACAGTCTCTACTTTAGGGATAGGATATTGGGTCCAACATTGGCTTTTGCAATTTCCATACTTTGTGGCGCAATTCCGAGCAGTGTTTTGGTCCGTGCCGGAGGAGATCATCATATCGAAAAGTTCCTGTTCTTCTCTGGTTTTGAAACCTCCCTTTTTGGATCTTTTGGAAAGTTCTTCCTTGCTCAGATTTGCATTTTCAGGCTCCGGAAAATCTTCCACGGAACCTTTTCCTTTGACTTTGCCGGATTCGTCGGAACTCCAATCCACTGCAAAAAAGCAATTTAGGACCAAGAAGCATAGTAGTATGCCGAATTTAATTTTCATCAGATTTTTAAAAACTAAACCTTTGGGATTAGGATTCCGTAAATATTTTCGTCGTTTAACAAATAAATACATAAATTTTGCACTCTTTTGCGCTGAAATCGGCTGGAAAAAAATTTCCAACTAAGGTCTCAATAGTATTGAATGTTGGATAACCTACAATAGAGTCTGTCTAAGCAGTACTTAAGACCTAAGAAATCGAATGGGGGGTCTTTTAGTGAATAGTTTTTTTGCAAGTACATCAGTAAAACGTTTCTTTCTTCTCTCCTCAGTAATACTTTTTATTTCCAATTGTAGCGCCTTGGATTGGGGCTGGGTTAAACTTCCTTCCGGACTTGCTTGGGAGCAAAACGAGACCTTAGATAGAAACCCAGTAGAAGGTTTCCGGGTGGAATTTCCGGAAGAGCTTGGAATGGATTCCAGACCCTTGATCGAACTTTCGAAAAAACTCAGAAAAGAGAAAACCGAGGTCCGCTCCCTTCTCATTCTGAAAGAAGGAAACCTGGTCTTTGAAAGATATGCAGGTGGGATCTCGAGAAATCATAATCATAATATGTATTCGGTGACCAAGTCCGTGGTCTCCATGTTATTAGGAATTTGTTATACAGCTGATTGCGGAGTGGACTTGGAGGATAGTCTTTCTTCGATAGAGTCAGGTTTACCTGGCCTTCTTCCTTCCGAATTGAAAGGAAAAGAATCAATCCGACTTAAAGACGCGTTACGTATGAGTTCCGGAATGGGTTGGGATTCCTTTCCCAAAAAGGAAGATATCAGGACCGATGCAGATCCTCTTGCGATCGCTTGGACTCCCTCAGTATCCTCTGCTCCCGGAACTAAATTCGAATATTCTAATGGAGATACACAATTAGTTGCAGGTTATTTGGAAGCAAAGACCGGGAAAACATTATACGAGTATTCTAAGACCACCGCATTCTCTTGGTTGGGATTTAAGGGAGAAGAGTGGAATACCTCCAAATCGGGAAGGCAGACGGCCGGTTTCGGACTTCGGTTGAGACCGATCGATATGGCAAAGTTAGGGCAGCTTTATCTTGATGGAGGAAAATGGCAGGGCCGTCAGATCTTAAAACCCGAATGGATCGCTTGGACCTTAGAGCCGGGTGTTGAGAAAAGGTACGGGCTCCAATTCTGGATCCATGAATTCGAAGGAAAGCCTAGCTTCATGGCAAACGGAAAAGGTGGTCAATTCATCTATGTGATCCCTCACCGTAAGATCGTTTTAGTAATGACCAGCGCCATATGGGACAAGGCTCCTGATCTAGTTTTAACATCCGCTTTGGATGCAATAAGGGCGTCTTTACTATCTAATGATAAGATTCCTTCCCCTGATAGGGAGGAAGCTCTGCTTAGAGAACTCAAAATATCTGCCAGAACTTCTTTAGACCCTAAGTTGAAAGAAGGAGCGGATGAAACAAGGATTGCAGCAGAACCAGGGATGAAACAAAATCATCCTTAAATGAAGACTGTTCTAATACCTATCCCACAAATCGATTTCGATCCCACAGAAGTTTCCGTCCCATGGAAGGTTTTGAAAGAAAACGGATATAAGATCGTCTTTGCCACACCAAGCGGCGCCTCCGGAGAAGCGGATTTCAGAATGGTTACCGGAAAAGGTTTAGGCATTCTATCTCCCGTGTTAAAGGCGAAGAGCGACGATGTTCTTCTTTATAGAGAATTAGAAAAATCGAATGAGTTTTTGAATCCAAAAAAATACGAGTCTGTCAAATTAGATTCTTTCGATGTATTACTTCTTCCTGGAGGACATGCTAAAGGAATGAGAATATATCTAGAATCCGAGTCTTTGCAGAATTTGGTGGGAAACACCTTCGCAGAAGGAAAGCCTGTGGCCGCGATCTGCCATGGAGTTTTGCTTGCTGCAAGATCTAAAAATCCTAAAACGAAAAAGTCCAGCTTATACGGACTGAAAACGACGGGGCTTTTGAAGTCCCAGGAACTTCTGGCTTGGAATCTGACTCGGGCCTGGCTTGGTGATTATTATAGGACTTATCCTACACCGTTGCAGGACGAGGTGATTTCTTTTTTGGAATACAACACTGATTTCCAGGAAGGACCCATGCCGATTGCGAGGGATAGTTTTTCTAATATTAAACCGGGGTTCAGTGTTTTAGATAAGTCTTATCTTTCCGCAAGATGGCCCGGAGATGCGCATAAGTTTGCTCTTGAGCTTCCCGAATTCTTCGGATAGTTATAGTTTTTGATTTTCCTCTAATATAGTCTATGCATACTGACTATATTAGAGTTCGACACGATCTTTCTACCGATGACCAAATGAGTTCCAAAGAACATTACATTTTTCTAGATGTGGGGGATACTCTCCTTACGATGAAAAAACCCGCTGGGGAAGTGTATTTCGAAGTTTTAAAAGAATTCGGCCTGGACGGTTCTAAACATCCCAGTGGCTATATGGAAAGAGCCTTTCGTAAAGCCTATGCACACATGACGCGTCACCCGCTTCCGGACTTTAGAGATAAGTTCCACGTGCATGAAGATGGAAGCGAAGGATGGTGGAGAGAACTGTTGGGCTTCTTCTTAAAAGAGATAGGATCGGATCTGGAACCGGATCCTATTTTTCAATCCATATTCAAACGTTTTGATGAACCTTCTGTCTGGGAAATAGATCCTGGTTTTTACGAATTAGTTGAATTTGCAAAACAAAGAGGTTCCGGTCTCGGGATCATCTCCAACTGGGATCATAGACTCAAACAATTATTGGCAAGCGTAGGTGTTTTGGATTATTTCTATCCGATAATCGTCTCTGCGGAATTTGGATATGAAAAACCTTCTCCTTTGATCTTCCAAGAAGCTGAAAAGCTTGTAGGACTTTCTCCGGACAAACTGATTTATTGCGGAGACAAGGTTGAGTTGGATATTGTGCCGACAAGATCCAGAGGATGGACCGCATTTCATAAACATGCAGAAGGGGATATCCGAGATCTGAGGGAACTGGCTGCGATACTGAAAAAAGGCTAGTTTATTCTCTTTCCAGTTCTTTTCTTCCACCAAATAAGTCTAACCGAATACAAAAAAGAATCGAGTTAGAACAAAAATGAAAGTCCTCGCCGTCTCCGGAAGTTTAAGAAAAGGTTCTTCCAATACAGCCTTATTACTCGCAGCAAAAAGGATCGCAAATGATTCTTTACAAATTACACTCGCCGATCCATTGGATCGGATCCCACATTTTAATCCGGATCTAGATACTGATTCTCCTCCTAGGGAAGTTACGGAATGGAGAAGGGAGTTGAAAGAGGCTGACGCCATTCTTTTCTCCAGTCCTGAGTATGCGTTTGCGATCCCAGGCGTTTTGAAGAATGCACTGGACTGGATCGTTTCTAGTGCGGAACTTTATGGAAAGCCTGTTGGACTTATCAATGCATCTCCAGGTTATGGTGGGGCTTCTAAAGCTCAGGAAGCTCTTTTACATTTATTGAATGTTCTCACGGTTAAGATAAACGATGATTGTGTTCTGAGCATACCTTCGGTGAATAAGAAGGTAGATCCGGAGGGAAATATCATGGATGAACAAACGGAGAAGGAGCTAAAAAGCTGTTTAGAAAGTTTAGAACGTTTGGTCCAAGATTCTAAACTTTCTTAAATCCTTCCCAATCTCCTCGATATAAATATCCATAACAGGATGTGATCATCGTTCCTTCCGTTTCCGATGAGGATACTGAGAAAAAATTCCGAAAAGGAGTCCTTGGGCTCCTTTTTTATACAAATGGGAATTTTCCGTATTCAGAAATTGTTTTGTCGATTGAACCTGTGATTTTAATAATACTTTCTATCGAATGGGGTATATAAGAATAATGCAATATTTCTTGGAAAGAAAGACTTCTACCTTTTCTATCGTTTAACCATTTTTCACAAACTTGATAGCCTCCTATTTTGTATTCCCATACCTCGTTCGAAATTTTTGCAAAATATTGTTTTGAATTGATCCAGACCCTTTCTTTTTCAATTTCATAACTTAATTTATCTACTACAGTATCCCCGGAGACTGGAAATTTTACTTTGGATGCGGTTTTGTTTTGCATCAATTGTAGGGAGACGATTTTTTCTCCGTATTTTGAAAGTTTTCTGAATAGCTCCTTGTTAGAAGTGATAGGAATACGAGGAAAGTCTCTCTTTAAAAATTCGGCATATCTCTTTCTGTATTCAGAGGAGTATAATATCGAAAATATATAATAAAATACTTCTTCATGGGTCGAAGATATATCTTTCGAATGCAACAGATCCAAAAATTCCTTTGAAAAATTTACGGACTTTTCCGTAAAAAGACCGGAATCATCTCCCACTAAATATAGTGGAAAGAAAAATGCATTATTCGATGTTTTGGGAGATAGGCCGATTACTTCTCCAGGGAGATCGGTAACAAGCGCATGAGCGAAATTCTCTCCCTTAGTCATCCTAGAAGTTATCAATGCTAAATTTTCATTCTGCAAAAGATGTTTCATTATCTCTTTTCTAGGGTAGCAAAGAAATCCTTTGGTTTTTCCAGTGTAATATGTGTATCTATAGTCAAAAGGTCGATAAAGTATCTTTGTGATATATTTCTTATTTGGGCCGGAGTCTAAAAGGTCCTTTTGGGCATAACTTACCTTCCAATCTCTTACGTCTTCACCTAGCTGAAATTCAACCCTTGCCTCCTCAGTCTCCATTTCGGAAAATCCGATTATAGTCTTCCATACTTCTTCGGGAGTAAAATGGATCGTGAGTTTGTCTCGAGCAGTCAATAGTCCTACTGAATGAGAAGGCATTATTTCGGTAATCTTAGGATATTTTTCATATTCGATCCTACGCTTGCTATCCTGAGGAACGAATAAACAAAGATCTTTAGAAGGTTCGATTTGATTCCAATTTGTATCAGAGAGGTCATGTTCCCTTAACCATTTATATTTTGTTTCCCTATCTCCCAATAACTCGGAATAGAATATTCGAGCAGGCTCTTTCACTTCGCCATTCTTCTTTTTAATAAATATGCTAAGCGCGACTCCTTGCGCTATTTCAAATACATTCTGATCGGAACTACCGTCTTTTTGTTTTTCGGCCTTGCCGGAGTTCCCATGTAAGTCTAATATATAAATATCATCGAAAGTATTTCGTAAACTTTCTCTCATTCCCCTAAATGTAGGGTTATCTAAATAGGCGTGATTCGTAATGAATGCAAGTATCCCTTCACCATTCTGTTCTATTTTCCATTGAGAGAAGCGGATAAATTTTACATAATCATCATTCAACCATTTAGGGTTCTTTTCATTGAGAGGCTTCCCGCCGAATTCAAAGTAATTTCCTGTGCCTTTATGTAATAAGTTATATATCCAATCTCCGTTATTCTTGGATTCTCCGAAATAAGGTGGGTTACCGAGTATTACTGCAATCGGCTTGTTCTCTTTGATTTCTCCGGCTTCTCTTGATTCATTTACCAAAAATTTATCGAAAATATCTTCTTCCTTAAAATGGACCGACTCTTCTAGAGTGTTAGTTAAGAAGATCCTGAGCCTATCGTCCGCTTCAAAATCATATCCTGTTTCTTTTAAATATAAACCTATCTTAAGGTGTGCAATCGCATAAGGTGCCATTAATAATTCAAAACCGAAGATCCTCGGAAGTAAATGTTTCGGGACGTATTTTTTCCATTGTCCTTCGTTCCCTTGAAAGGAAGCTTTGATCATCTTTATTACTTCGAATAAGAAAGTTCCGGTTCCTACTGCGGGATCTAAAATTTGGATCCTATGAGACTCTTCTCCATTCTGATCTGAAGAATTCTTCGAAATTGTGTCTGAATTGGCTAAACCGCCTTTAAATCCAAAATACTTTTTGTTTCTCAGAATATAATCTACGGTTTTAACCAGATATTTTACAACGGGATCGGGCGTATAATAGACTCCCTTTTTTTCCCGTATCTTGGAGTCATATGAAGCTAGAAAAGTTTCATAAAAATGAATTACCGGATCTTCATGTTTCGTCTTCTTGCCAAAGTCCTTTAAGATGGCTTGGAAATCCGCTCTATCCAATAGGTATGCTAAATTATCGACTGCCCAAGTCACTCTATCGTCTAACTCGGTGCCTGCGATAGTATTGAATAATCTTCTTAAAAATGGATTCGTTTTGGGAACTTCGAAACCGGCTGTTTTTCGAGTAAATTCTCCCGAAGAATGATTCGCTCTTGCGGCAAATAGACCGTAACAAATTGTCTGAGCGTACATATCGGCAAATTCCGCTTCTGAGAGTTGTTTGATTAAACGGGAATGAAAGGTTTTCATTTGATCCTTTAGTGCGGAGTCTTCCTTGGATTGAAGGGCCGAAAGGATTGTATTACGAATAACTAATGCGATTTTTCCCATCCTTTGGGCTAAATCTTTAGGGTCTTTGGCGACTCTTGTTTGCTCGTTTGCGAAACAATCTAAAAGGTCGATTACTTCTGATTCATATCCCGGAAAGGGAACTATTTTACTTCCCTTTCTGCTTGCGATTTTAACGGATGATCTTTTTTCTCCTTCTACGAACCATCTGAATTCGAGATAGTCGGTAACGATCAAATTTCCTAAACTTTCTTTATACCTTTGAATTTGTTCTGATTTTTCGATTTTATCTAAATTTTCCCCTATATCTTTAGTTTCTATATAACCGATAGGCGTGTTATTTCTTAAGATTACGTAGTCTGGAGCCCCATATTCGGTTCTTCTCGGCTCATTGTTTGCCAATAAAGAGTTATCGATTGAATGAAGAAGTTCAGCAAGGGGTGCACGATATGAAAGTTCCGTCGATACTCCGGTAGACGAAATTTCAGATAGAGAATGTATATATTTGGATAGGAATCCTATTCTAACGGTGCTGGATTGTTGTGGGCCGCCCTTGCTCATTGTATTCTAAAATAGAATATCCTATAATAGAATATTTTGGGTCAATGCGGAATTTTGATGTTTTTTCTAGAAAATGTCCGAAAAGGGGAGAATGGAGCCTTTTCCGGCCCGCTACACGGAATAAGCCAGCAGAGGCTTTAATTCGAATATTTCTTCTTTGTATTTTAAACGAGTCATTCTATATATTCTATTTCTGGAATATTCATTCCGGAACTGAATTTTTAAGTAAAAGTACACGCGAAAATCAATATTCCGGACCTGAGCCTCATAACGGGGAATTTCGAATTGCATACGTCTCCGTTAGGAGCATAATTATGGCAATGCCAATGTTTCGCAGAATACCGCGAAAGTTAGAAGAAATATTAGGTGATGAAGGAACGAACGAGTTTTCCGATTTTATCAACGATTCTTTCGCAGCTAACAAGGAGAATGTGATGGAACTTGTTTCGGATAGATTTGAGAACAGACTTTCGGAAGAATTGAATGTATTCCGCTCTGAATACAAAACAGATCTGGCAGATTTAAGAGCAGAATTCAAATCGGATATAGCTGAACTTCGGGCCGAAGTAAAAGAGGACATAGCAGAACTTCGTGCAGAATTAAAGGAGGATATTGCAGAGCTTCGAACAGAATTAAAAGAGGATATTGCAGAGCTTCGGGCGGAATTAAAGGAAGATATCGCCGAACTCAGAGCAGAGCTAAAAGGAGAAATAGCAGAACTCCGTGTCGAAATGAATGAAAAAATCTCAGAGCTCCGAATAGAAATTCACAAACTCATTTCTGCTCAGACAAGATGGATGTTAGGTGCGATCATAGCCTTGACGGGAATTTTCTCGATCATAGTCAAAATGTAAATTCTCGAAAGGGTTTTAAGATTTGGAAAGTTTTTCGATCGATCTGGCAGCGATCTCTTTTCTGAGATCTTGGGCTTTTATTTTAGAGGTCCTTGTTTCTGAAACTAGGTTTGGGTTCGCGGTTTTAGGATGTCCGCTCAAAAAGGGAGGTTCAGGATTATATTCGATCATCAATTGGATTTCTTCTGCGGCCATTTGGCCTTGGATCTCCGCTACAACTTGGAGTGCAAAATCGATCCCAGCGGTGACCCCACCTCCGGTGATTCTGTCTCGATCGATTACCACTCTATCTTCTTGTACGTCAATTTTGGGAAAAAGTCTTAATACATCGAGAGATAGCCAATGTGTGGTCGCTTTATATCCATTTAATAGACCTGCTGCAGCCAAAACCAAAGAGCCGGTGCAAACGGAGCTAATGTATTTGGAAGTTTTTGATTTTTCTCTCAGCCAATTCAGAATTCTTTCATTTTCCATGAGTCGATTGACTCCGAGTCCACCGGGAACTAAGACCAAGTCCAAGTCTATATTTTCATACAAACTTCTGTCCGGAAGAATGAAAAGCCCTCTTTCGGAAGGGACTGGGTCCTTTGTTTCGGCTATAACATGGACTTTGGAATTTTTCATTCTGGAAAATACTTCGTAAGGACCTACAAAATCCAGCGGAGTTAGGTCCGGAAAGATAAGTAATCCGATATTGAACGGCTCTTGCATAGATAAGATTGGATAGAACTAGGATAACTCTTCAAGTCGAATTCGAAGGAAAAACTTCCGGTAAAGTCGATGAAATCCTCTTCAGGAAATTTGAAAGGAGGGAAGAAAGAACGTTAATTGATAAATATCTGGGATATTAAATGAACTTCTATCTAATATCCTGATTTGGTATATTCTGAATTGGGAAGTAGAATTAGTTTTGCTTGGCTAAAACAATCTACACCGAAGAATATAAGATTTTCCAAAAGTTGCTAAAGAAGGCCCGGGAAGACGCAGGCTTAACTCAAGTGGATGTTGCAGACGCGCTCAAAACACCCCAATCTTTTATTTCCAAAGTCGAGGCGGGAGACAGAAGGATAGACGTTATCGAATTCTGGAACCTGGCAAAACTTTATAAAAAGCCTGTGGAATTCTTCTTCAAGTTTGAAGATAAAGCAGAACATAAATCTAAGAAGAAGTCTTTAAAAGCCGCAAGTTCTACTAAAAGAAAGTCCAAATAGCGTACGTTTTTGATCCGTTGGATTGCCAACCATTCTTTTCCTTCTGAGAAAAGAATAGCCAAGAACAACAGCTTCTCTAAAAAATTCCAATTGCCTTAAGGCAAAAAGCTAAATGAAGCCGAATCGAATTTCGAATCCATGGATCTATGGGATCATTCTGATCCTGACTGCCTACTTTTCCTTTTGGGCCGGAAGGCTAGGCTTGGATAATATGGAGCTACCTTTTTCGGATATCGGATATGAGACGGAAAGTATTGTTGATTCGCATTATTTCATCAGGCCGCGATTAATTCTCAAGAACGTTAGGTTTTATTGGCAGAAGGGTATTTTCGTCGAAGCGGATCGTCTCTCTTTGGAGGCTATTCCTAAAAACGGAGAAATTTTGCCTTTTGATCAGCCGGAACTTTTTAGCCTTAAGATCTTAAACGGTAATATCCATATTTCTTTCGAAAGTCTGGAAAAACTGATTAACGAAAGATTGTTCTCTTTTCCGGAATCTACCCTTCGTAAAATTAAACTTCGTCCGATTTTTCATAATGGTGTTTGGAAACTTAAGATCTCAGGGGAGGTCAAACTAGTAGTTTGGGTCTCATTCGAAGGAATTGCCACAGTTAAGATCGATCCTGAATCAGGTAGGATCTTGGTGGAGAACGAGTCCGTTCGAGCATTATTAAATCCTTATACAAAAGAACTTTTAAATACAGTTGGCGTGTCCATCGAAGACCTGATCCGTTTTCCTAAGGGGAAAGGATTGGTCTTTTCGGGGAATAAAGTGTTTTTTGAACCGTTTTCCGTTTTTCCCGATCCGGAAGTGGAAGGTAAGATTAAAGATCTTAAATTGAATGAAAATACCCTAGATATAGAGTTTATTGCGGAACAGGAGATTCCTTCTCCTAAAACAAATTCCAAAAATTATATCTATGTTACCGGAGGAAAATTACTCTTCGGAGGGATTCAAGTTCACCAAGGCAAGGTCTTACTTATAGACAGAGAAGAATCCTCTTTGTTCGATTTCTCCTTTTCCGAATATAAAAAGGCTTTGTCTCTCTCTAATGTAAGAATGGAGGAAGATGGGCGTATCCTCATCTTTATGCCTGATTCTCCGCCTCTTGAATAATCTTGCCGATTAATAAAATATTTCCAATCTTATAAAAATTTCTCTAATCGGGAACGTTCTTATTCGAAGTCGGTCCTCTTGTTGAAGAGGATACTTATGAATCTTTTCACTTCCAAGTCGCAGTTCCCCATATTTTGTATTAAGGGCGGGTTGCTCTTTTTATGGATTTTTTTGACGAGTTGTATTTCTCCTCAATTTGCAATGAGTGGGGGAGGGGGAAGCCCTTATCCTTCCGACTTTGTCTATAAAGGAGATCTATTCGGTTTACAAAATTGTTTGAGAGCAGGTTATTCAGTAGATACAAGAGATCCTTTTACTAGGAATTTTACGCCTTTAATGATCGCGGCAAGAGAAGGAGAAGTTGAGATTGCAGAATTTTTAGTTCGGAACGGCGCAGACATTAACGCTAAAACTAGAGATGGACATACCGCTCTAATGATGGCCGTTTACAATCGGAACCTTGATATAGTGAAACTACTTTTGAAGAATGGTGCCAATGTACATATCAAAAGTAAACAAGGACATACAGCATTTTCGGAAGCTAGTTTAGAAGAAGCAATTCAGATCAAAGAACTACTTCTTCCATATGAGATCGGTCCAAAAAGATGAAATCAGCATTTCAGATCGTTCTTGTTCTTTTATTTCTAGAATCTTGCATGAATGACGATCGCTGCATAAGGGACTGCGATAAGAACTTTTCCATCTGTCTGTTGGTTGCGAGCAATGAGAATTCTCTTGGGATCGGATTCATTTGCAAAGTAATTTGCGACGATTGTAAATCAGACTGTTATAGGGTAACCTCTTCCGGAAGGACAACCAGTACTTCCAGAGGTGGATCGGGTGGAGGAGGGGGAGGCGGTAGTTCAGGCGGAGACAGTGGTGGTGGCCACGGCGGAGGTGGTCATGGAGGAAGCGGAATCATATTCTAAGGTATAGATACAAAAAAAGGGAAACCGAGTCATTCGGTTTCCAGTTTGAGCTATTATGAAAATTTTATATAGAAAGTCTACTTCGCAAATCCTATCTGAGAAGTTATCGGCGTTTTTTCATAGTCTTCTTTCTTACCGGCTACCTCGTCAAAATAGGTTTCGTAATTCGGGAAATTTGTTCCCATGATCCGGTCCCAAAAATTAAAATAGAGACTATAATTCCCATGAAACTTTTGGTGGTGAAGGTTATGATGGGTGGAGGTGTTGATCCACTTTGTAATAGGATGACTCGCCCATCCTTTCGGTAAAAATTCATATCCTAAATGCCACCAAATATTCATTACCATCGCATAGAATGTGTGGAATATGAACACTCCGAAATGGATCGGCACTAAACTGATGAACGGCACAACGTAAATCGCTTCTAAGAAAGCTTCTGCCCAATGGAAATTGTATGCAGCTAAAGGAGAAGGGTTAACGGATTTATGATGGATCGCATGTACGAAAGAATAGACCTTTTTGTGATGCATAAGTCTATGAGCCCAATAAAACCAAGTTTCATGCCAGACGGTGATCAGGATATAACTTAAGATCGCATAAGCCCAACCTCTTTCGGAGATATCGAAGTAGAGCGCTCTCGGAAGATATCCTAACTTTTGAAGGCTGAAAGAAACGACCGCAACCAAGCTGAACATTATCATCGTGACTGCAGATTGTTTGATCTCATATACGACCTTCTCCCATTTTGGGAAATTTTTCTGGATCCTGTATTTTTCGAAGTATCCTTTTTTCCAAATCCAGAATATAAAGAATGCGAGTCCTGCTAATGGATAGTATCTGATAAAGTTCATTGAAAGTTGGAATAGTCCGAAATTCCGAACGCATTCCCAACTGAAATCACAAGCGTTAAATGCCATTTTTCCTCCGATCTCTGCATTCAGTTTACGTCGGATCCCGAAAGAAATCGTCCTCCCCGATCGGAGCGGAATAAAATATACGTCCAGACCGATCGAAACGGACTATTTGGACTTATTTTTGCGGATCTTGTTTCTGTATTCGGAGGGTGTAAATCCGGTTTCCTTTCGGAAAACCTCGTTAAAAGCTGATTTTGAGCCAAATCCCGAAGAGTAGGCGATGGACAACAAAACTTCTTGAGGATCGGATTCTATTTTCTTTTTTGCCTCTTCTACCCTGTGTTCATTCAATAATTGAAAGAAATTTTTTCCAATTTCATTGTTCAAATATTCAGAGAGTTGGTGCGTACTAATCTCTAATCTGCCTGCCAAAAATCCGAGTGTCAGATCTTCTTTTAAGAATACCTTCTCCTTTTGAAATAGGTCTTCTAAGTTTTGTTTGATACCATCTAGATCCAACCCGATTAGTTGGGAGGCTCTGTATTTTTTTTCCTCTTCCACTACTCTTTGTACTTCTAAGAAAAATTCGGGGAATCCTTGGCGCAGAATATACAAAGAGCATAAAAAGATCCCGATCAAAGAACCTACACCTTCTAAGCCTCTGATAGATCCTAAGAATACGGATATGGAGCCATATAATAAAATGATCAGAATACAAACGCTTACTCCTAAGATCGTAAGCATTCTTGGGTCTTTGTATATGACCGAAAACCGAAAACCCCAAAACAAACGAACAAATGTGGAAAGTAAAAATGCGAACACGACTCCCATGGCGCTTAAAACCGGGATTTTTAAAAATACTGGAAGCCCGGTGGTCTGCAGACTTTTGAGTAATTCGATCTTTTCCGGGCTTCCGGAAAAATAAAAGGGCGCCATCCAAATAAATATCAGTAGTGCGGGGATCATCTTGAGATAAAATATTTTTTTGGATTCCGGAGTGTTTCCCATGGCAAGAAGTAGATAACGTTCAATAAAAGGTCCCATGAGTCCGGAAACAGGAAGATGTGTAAGATACAAACCAGGGAAGTGGATGATCATTTTACAAGTCAGTAAGAATGCATGAGATAGAAAGATCCCCACTAAGAAAAAAATAATCGCTAGTAAGTTTTGTTTTTCTCCCCTCGGTGAAGAAAATATTTCTCCCAAAGAAAACAAAAATGCGAGTCCGATCGAGAAGACTAAAAATAAGGAAGTATAAGATTGGATTCCGAACTCGTTCATGTTGTAATTTCCGCGATACCAATCTTCTCCGCGGCCTTTACTAAAGACAAATCCGCAGAATATAATTTTGCGCTTCCTAAGATGCAACTTGCAAGCAAATGTGCATCTATCCAGCCGATTCCTAGTCCCGCCAAGGAATTTCTTTCTGAAAAGATCATGGTCTCTTTATGGTTTGCGATCGGAACTTCTTTCAGGAGGGCATATTCAGTGAGAAAAGAGTTCTTATTTTTAAAATTACCCAGACTGAGCTCTCCCTCTACCATAGGATGACGTCGAACCAAACCTTGGTGTAGAAGTTCCACTAGTTTTGGATCGGATCTGCGCAGGTGATTGATCCAAACGGAAGTGTCTACTAGTACCGCCGTCATTTAGGGGATTTTTTTCGGATAGGGCCTTCTGCTTTAGGATCGGTCCCTCCTAAAAGAGCCATTCTTTCTGCAGATTTTTCTCGAATAAGTGCGCGTAATCCTTCTTGGACGAGACGTGTCTTTTCTAAGATCCCGGTATAGTCTTGGGCGCTGGAGATCAGCTCGTCTGGGATGTATAGGGTGGTTTTGACAGCTGTCATATATGGTAATATATGGTTAAAATTGCCATATGTCAAGAGAGTAGGACCGGAAAAGTGATTTGGGGACAGAAAATTGATTCCGCTTCGTGGTTGATGGGGAAAATTCTGAATGTATGCACCCTTCTTCCCAAATGAATCGCTCACTTATGTCGCATAAGAACGAGGACATCACACTAAAGTCGAGTAGTGCTTTGGGGAAGAAGGCCCAAAAATTTCTCTTCCTTGCATAAATAATGCCATCTGGCTGGGAATCTTGGCTAAAACCTTGACCAGGGACCCTGGGTAAAAATACTGTGTATTTCTAGCTCCTATCTCTGGGAGCGGGTAGATAGACATGCCCTCTTAGCTCAGTGGTAGAGCACTTCCATGGTAAGGAAGGGGTCACCAGTTCAAGCCTGGTAGAGGGCTAAGTTCGAATAGGTCTGTAGTTTAATGGTAGAACAAGGATCTCCAAAGTCCTTGGTGGGAGTTCGATTCTCTCCAGACCTGGAGTTTTGATCCTAAAGGTTCGACAAAGTTTAGGAAGGATTTATAGTGAAGTTTGGCGCATTTATACAAGAGTGTAGAGAAGAACTGAAAAAAGTTCAATGGCCGAATAGACAAGAGGTGATGCAGTCCACCATCGTAGTTCTAGTCACGGTTTTATTTTTCTCTGCTTTCCTATTCTTTTCGGATACTGCGTTTGTGAAGCTTCTTACCGGATTCTGGAATCTGTAAGAACTTAGGATTAAGTGTGATTATGATGGCTGATTTGAAATGGTATGCGTTACAGACTTATTCCGGTCACGAGAATAAGGTCCAGAAGAATCTGGAAAAGCTGATCCAACAGCGCAAGCTGGAGGAGAAGATTTCTCAAGTGCGTATTCCTACCATGGAAGTCGCCGAGATGAAGAACGGCAAAAAGAAGGTTACTAAGAAAAAACTTATGCCGGGCTACGTTCTTGTTGAGATGGATATGGACGAGGACCTTCGATTCATGATCCAAAGTCTTCCTTCTGTTTCTACTTTTGTGGGATCCAAAGATGGGGGACCGGAGCCTCTTTCCGTTGACGAAGTGAAAAATCTTTTCGCGGAAACCGGAGAGTTCCAATCAGAGGAGCCAGTTACTCCTCGCTTATTGTTTAAAGTGGGAGATAGCCTGAAGATTATCGACGGGCCTTTCGCGAATTTTACTGGAGTCGTAGACGAGATCTTCCCGGACAAAGGAAGACTCAGAGTGAAGGTGGAGATTTTCGGACGCTCTACCCCTGTGGAATTAGATTATCTACAGGTCAAAACCGAACCCTGACCGGTGGGAGAACCGGGAGAAACAAATAAGGTGTTTCGCCAATGGCAGCAAAAAAAGTAGTAAAGCAGATTAAGCTCCAGGTTGAAGCCGGTAAGGCCAACCCTGCTCCTCCAGTCGGACCGGCACTCGGTCAGGCAGGATTGAACATTATGGAGTTCTGCAAGCAGTTCAACGAGAGATCTAAAAACCAAATGGGTTATAAGCTCCCCGTTGTAATCACAGTATTCTCCGACAGGAGTTTTACATTCATTACCAAGTCCCCTCCGGCAGCTCTTCTTGTTAAGAAAGCGATCGGATTAGAGACCGGTTCCGCAACTCCTCATACTGTTAAGGTAGGGAAGATTTCTCGTAAGCAATTAGAAGAAATTGCTAAAACCAAAATGGAAGACTTAAACGCGAACGATCTGGACGCAGCTGTTCAAATTATCGCCGGAACTTGTCGTTCTATGGGCGTTACGGTAGAGGGTTAATCATGAAACGCGGAAAAAAATATCGCGCGGCTAAAGAGAAAGTCGACGCAACTAAAGTTTATCCGATCGATAAAGCCGTAGAATTAGCTCAGGCTTCTTCTTACTCTAAATTTGACGGTACGATCGAGATCTCTACAAAAGTTAATTATAAATCTCTCCAAAACGTGAGAGGGACTATCTCTCTTCCTCACGGAACCGGTAAACTGGTTCGGGTTCTTGTTTTCTGCAAAGGAGACAAACAAAACGACGCGAAAAACGCAGGTGCGGAATTCGTGGGCGATATGGACCTGATCGAGAAAGTAGCCGGTGGTTGGACCGACTTCGATGCTTGCGTTGCTACTCCTGACATGATGAAGGAAGTAGGTAAGCTGGGACCGATCTTAGGACGTAAAGGTTTAATGCCTAAGCCTAAGGCTGGAACAGTGACTAACGATGTTGCGAAAGCAGTTGGCGAACTGAAATCAGGACGTATCGAATATCGTCCGGACAAAGGCGGAGTCGTTCACCTAGGAGTTGGTAAAGTCAGTTTTGATCATACCAAACTAGTAGAAAACATTCGTACAGTAGTTCAAACTCTTCTCCGAGATAAACCTTCGGATGCAAAGGGTGATTATCTGAAAACTTTCTCCGTTTCCCCTACTATGGGTGCCGGTGTGAAAGTAGACGTTAAGGAACTGGTCAACACATCCCTATAAGGGTGTAGTAGACGGGAGTAGGAACAATGCCCAGCCAGGAAAAAATTGAAGCAGTTGCCGAATTAAAAGGCAGATTAGAAAAACGTAGCGACTTTATCCTAGCCAGCTACAGCGGACTCACAGTAGAAGAGATCACAAATCTTCGCGCGAAACTTCGTAAAGAAGGTTCCGAGATGAAAGTGATCAAGAACAATCTCTTTCTACTCGCATTAAAAGAATCCGAGAAGCATAAGGATAAGAACATCGCATTTGGGGACGAATACCAAGGCCCCCTTGCTGCGATTTTTGCGGATGCCAATCTTCCAAGCGCAGCCAAAATCCTAAAAGAATACGCTAAGACGAATAAGAATCTTATTCTGAAAGCTGGATACTTAGACGGATCGGTTTTGAATGCAGAAGATGTGGAAGCAATCGCGGGTCTTCCGAGCAGAGAACAACTTCTTGCTCAGATCGCGGGCGGTATCAATGGTCCGGCAAGAAGCATCGCTTCCGGCCTGAACCAAATTATCGCAGGACTTGCAAGAGCTATCCAAGCAGTCGCAGAGAAGAACAATCAGTAGAACCAATTTAGTAGTTAAAAGGACCAAACGGAATCAAAGGAGCACCAAATGTCTACCACTGAAGCGTTATTAGAGCAACTCGGCAAACTTACACTTGTAGAAGCAGCCGACCTAGTTAAAAAAATGGAGGAGAAGTTCGGAATTTCCGCAGCGGCTCCAGTAGCAGTAGCAGCTGCGGCACCAGCAGGTGGCGGAGCAGCGGCAGGAGCAGATGAGCCTGCTTCCTTCAACGTTGTATTGAAAGGTTTCGGCGATAAAAAAATCGAAGTTATCAAGGTTGTTCGCGAGATCACCGGTCTTGGCTTGAAAGAAGCAAAAGACTTGGTAGAAGCTGGCGGAAAGTCTGTTAAAGACGGCGTTGCGAAAGCAGAAGCTGACGACATTAAAAAGAAATTAGAAGCTGTCGGAGCTCAAATCGAACTTAAGGCTGTCTAATCAGGGAGCCGAGGCTTTGTCTCCTCGATATCTGATTAAAATCCTTTCACTCAGGCAAGGAGGCCAGCGTACTTCCTTGCCTTATTGCATTTTTTCGCGCAGTTATAATTTTCCATCATCCCAGGGAGCACACGAATGTACGGTCAAGTAGAAAGAAAACGGGTAAACTTCGGTAAGATCACCAATTTGGATTACCTTCCTAACTTGATTCAGATTCAGAAGAAGTCTTTCGATTGGTTTCTTCAATCAGAAGTTAAGGATCCCACTAAAAGAAAAAATCAGGGACTAGAAGCGGTTTTTAGAGAAACCTTCCCGATCGAAAGTCCGAATAACGACATGGTGATGGAATACAGTCACTATGTTTTAGGAGACGCTAAAAAATCTCCTCAAGAATGTAAGGACACAGATGCTACTTTTGCTCTTCCTTTAAAAGCGGTCATTCGACTCATCATCAAAGAAACCGGAGAGATCCGCGAGCAGGTCGTCTATATGGGCGATCTTCCTGTAATGACAGAGCAGGGAACTTTTATCATCAACGGAGCTGAGCGTGTTGTAGTTTCTCAGCTTCACCGTTCTCCTGGTATCTTCTTCTCTTACGACGAAGAAAGAGATACTTACTCTGCCAGAGTAATCCCTTATCGCGGGTCCTGGCTGGAATTCGAAATGGACAATAAGGGAATTTTGGTCGCAAAGATCGACCGTAAGAAAAAATTCCCTGCAACTCTTCTTGTTAAGTCTTTAGGACACGGAACAAACGAAGAGATCTTGCGTCTTTTTTACAAATCCTCCAAAGCAAAAATCGGCGGAGCTTCTACTAAAGAACTCAAACGTCTGATCGGACGCAGAGTGATCGCCGACGTGATCAATATGGAAACCGGAGAGGTTATGCTCGATGCCGGTTCCAAGATCAACGAAGATAATATCTCCATCTTAAAAGAGATGAAGGTGAAGGAAGTCGAATTAGTAGAATATCCTAGAGATAAGGATAATCCGGTTTTAGTGAACTGCTTGGAAAAAGACGGTGTCAACGATTACGAAGACGCAGTTCTGAAATTCCATGGCATCATGAGACAGGGTGAACCTTCTACGATCGAGAACGCAGAAGCAGAATTGAATCGTCTGTTCTTCTCTCCTAAATCTTTTGATCTGGGCGATGTAGGTCGTTACAAGATCAATAGCAAATTCGAGTTCAATAACCCGAAAGAGTTCACAAGCGCGACAGAAAGAGTTCTTCGTCCTGCGGATATTATTGAGACTGTACGTTACCTTCTCAACTTGATTTCCGAAACAGAGAACTACTATCCGGACGATATCGACCACTTAGGTAACCGTCGTATCCGTTCCGTTGGTGAGCTTATCGCTAACCAATTGAAAGTCGGTTTCACTCGTGTGGAAAGAGTGATCAAAGAAAGAATGACTGTCCAAGAAGTTGGAACTCAAACACCGCAACTTCTGATCTCCATTAAACCGATCACTGCAGTAATCAATGAGTTCTTCGGATCCAGCCAATTGTCCCAGTTTATGGACCAGACAAACCCTCTGGCTGAGTTAACTCATAAACGTCGTTTGAACGCTTTAGGACCTGGCGGTCTTTCTAGAGATAGAGCGGGATTCGAAGTGCGTGACGTTCACTACAGCCACTATGGCCGTATGTGTCCGATTGAAACTCCTGAGGGTCCAAACATCGGTCTCATTCTCTCCATGTCTTCCTATGCGAGAGTGAACGATTACGGATTTTTGGAAACTCCTTACAGAGTAGTAAAAAACAGCAAAGTATCCAATAACATAGAATATTTAACCGCAGATAAGGAAGAATATCATTCTATCGCGGTATCTTCTTCTCCTGTAGATGAGAAGGGAGAGTTTAAGAATAAACTGATCTCTACTCGTCACAGATCGGATTACCCTTTCCGCAACCCGAACGAAATCCAATACATGGACTTAGCTCCAATGCAGGTGGTTTCCGTTTCTACTGCGTTAATCCCATTCTTAGAGCATGATGACGCGAACCGTGCGCTCATGGGTTCTAACATGCAACGTCAGGCGGTTCCTCTTCTTAGACAAGAGGCGCCTTTCGTTGGAACTGGAATGGAAACTCGTGCAGCTTACGATTCTCGTATTTGTATCATCTCCAGACATGATGGTGTGGTTACTTACGTAGACGCGGAGAAGGTTGTAATCGAGCGTAAGGGCGGAAAAGAATCCGATACTTACGATCTTACTAAATTTAAGAAGACCAACCAAGGTACTTGTTTTAACCAAACTCCGGTTGTTGGAGTGGTTCACTCAGAGATCGACGGTAAAGTTACTAAAGTCAGCAAAGAGAAAATCGAAGTGACTGCGGATAACGGAAACGTTCGCGAATACAATCTGATCTCCGGTAATAAACAATACCAACCGATCGTTTCCAACGGAGAAGAAGTTCGTAGAGGAACAACTATCGCAGGACAGATCGTTTCCGGCGAAAGAATGGATGAGAACGGTAACATTCTACAAAAGGGAACTGTCCTTGCAGACGGTCCTGCGGTGGACAACGGAACTCTCGCACTCGGACGTAACGTTCTTGTGGCTTTTATGCCTTGGGAAGGTTACAACTTCGAGGATGCGATCCTAATCTCCGAAAAAGTTGTAAAAGACGATATTTTCTCTTCTATCCACATCGAAGAGTTCGAGATCCAAGCAAGAGAAACCAAACTTGGACAAGAGCAGATCACAAGAGATATTCCGAACCTTTCAGACAAAGCTTTCCGCGATCTGGATGAAACCGGTGTGATCCGTGTTGGTGCAGAAGTAAAACCGGGAGATATCCTGGTAGGTATGGTGACTCCAAAAGGAGAAACTGATCTAACTCCTGAATATAAACTTCTTCACTCTATCTTCGGTGAGAAGGCGAAAGAAGTACGAGATTCTTCTCTTCGTATGCCGAACGGTTTCGAAGGAACTGTAATCGATATCAAACGTTTTTCACGCGAGAAGGGAGATGAACTTCCTGCTGGTGTAGAAGAAATGGTGAAAGTTTTCGTGGCTCGTAAACGTAAACTTCTGGTCGGAGATAAAATGGCAGGACGCCACGGTAACAAGGGTGTCGTTGCACGTATCATGGCAGAAGAAGACATGCCTTACATGGAAGACGGTACTCCGATGGATATCGTTCTGAACCCGTTAGGTGTTCCTTCTCGTATGAACCTCGGCCAGATTTTCGAAACTCAACTCGGACTTGCTGCAAGCAAATTGGGGATCAATTTCGAAACTCCTGTTTTCGACGGAGCTACTGAAGCGGATGTAGAGAAGTATTGCAAAGAAGCAAATCTTCCTCTCAGCTCTAAATTCAAATTATACGACGGACGTACCGGATTACCTTTCATGAACGAGGTATTCTGCGGTTACATCTACATGTTGAAACTTGCTCACTTGGTGGATGATAAGATCCACGCTCGTTCTACCGGACCTTACTCCTTGGTTACTCAACAACCGCTCGGAGGAAAGGCTCAATTCGGTGGTCAGCGTTTGGGAGAGATGGAGGTCTGGGCTCTCGAAGCTTACGGCGCTTCTCATACTCTTCAGGAACTTCTTACCATCAAGTCGGACGATATGCTTGGAAGAGCGAGAATCTATGAAGCGATCGTTAAAGGGATCCATTCCATTAAACCTGGAATTCCGGAATCCTTCAACGTATTGGTGCAGGAACTCAGGGGACTTGCATTGGATATCGTCATCACTGACTCGGAAGGTAACAGCGTTGATATCTCCGACTACGAAGACGAATATTCCAAGAGCAAGAAGAAGATTAAGTTCGAAACGATCGAGAACGCCTAAGGGAAGAATGGTAGCATGAGATCCAATAACGATTTTGAATCAATAACAATCAGATTAGCGTCTCCGGAAAGGATCAAAGAATGGTCTTACGGAGAAGTCAAAAAACCTGAGACAATCAACTACCGTACTCTAAAGCCCGAGAGAGACGGTCTTTTCTGCGAGAAAATTTTCGGAACTACTAAGGACTGGGAATGTTACTGCGGAAAATTCAAGTCCATCCGTTACAAGGGTGTGGTTTGCGATAAGTGCGGTGTCGAGGTAACTCACTCCAAAGTTCGTCGCGAACGTATGGGGCATATCGAGCTTGCTGCTCCGGTTTCTCATATCTGGTACTATCGTTCCGTTCCTTCCAGAATGGGACTTCTCTTGGACATGACGATCAATCAGCTCAAGAGCGTTCTTTATTTCGAAAAATATGTGATCATCGATCCGGCTGATACCGGAAGAAATCGTGGTGAGCTCATCGACGAAGAGGAATATCACGCATACCTAGACGAATACGGCGACAAGTTTGTTGCTGGTATCGGTGCGGACGCGATCAAAGAACTTCTTTCTCGTATCGATGTGGATGCGGAAGCACGTATCATCCGCCAAAAGATCCAAGAAAAAGAAAAGATCTCCGATAAAAGAATCCTAAAACGTCTCGAAGTTCTCGAGGCTTTCCGCGATTCAGGAAACCGTCCTGAGTGGATGGTTCTTGATGTGGTTCCTGTCATTCCACCTGAACTTCGTCCAATGGTCCAGTTAGAAGGTGGACGTTTTGCTACTTCCGACTTGAACGATCTATATCGTCGTGTTATCAACAGAAACAACCGTCTAAAACGCCTTCTTGCGTTAAAAGCTCCTGAGATCATCGTTCGTAACGAAAAACGTATGCTCCAAGAAGCGGTTGACGCGTTATTCGATAATAGCCGTCGCAAACGTACCGTAAAAGGTAAAGGTAACAGACCTCTAAAATCCATTTCGGACATGCTGAAAGGAAAACAAGGTCGTTTCCGCCAAAACCTACTCGGTAAGCGTGTGGACTACTCCGGTCGTTCCGTGATCGTAGTCGGTCCTGAATTGAAATATCACGAGATGGGTCTTCCTAAGAAGATGGCTCTCGAGCTATTTAAACCTTTTATAATGAAACGTTTGGTGGATCTGGACTTAGCTCCTAACATCAAATCTGCTAAGAAGAAAGTAGAAGCAGAAGAAAAGGAAGTTTTCGACGTTCTTGAAACAGTAGTTAAAGAGCACCCGGTTATGTTAAACCGTGCACCTACTCTTCACCGTTTAGGGATCCAAGCATTCCTTCCGGTCCTTGTAGAAGGAAAGGCAATCAAACTTCACCCTCTTGTATGCCACGCGTTCAACGCTGACTTCGACGGTGACCAGATGGCGATCCACGTTCCGCTGACTCCAAAGGCTCAGTTGGAAGTATGGATGCTTATGCTTTCTCCACACAATATCTTGAACCCTGCAAACGGTCACCCGATCTGCGGACCTACTCAGGATATCGTACTCGGAATTTATTATCTAACTTCTGAACTTCCAACCGAAGCAGGAGTTCCTCTTAAGTCATTCGCGAACCTTGACGAGGTTACTTACGCGATCGATAGAGGAGTGATAGAGTATAGAACTAAAATTTCCGTTCTTCACCAAGGAAAGATCCTGGAGACAACTGCGGGTCGTTTGATCTTCAACACAGTTCTTCCGGAAGGATATCCTTATGTGAACCGTGCTCTCTCCGATAAAGAGACCAACAGGATCATTGCGGAAGTTTATGAGAAATACGGACCGGCTCAAACCGTTCTGATGCTGGACGATATTAAAAAATTAGGATATCGTTATGCTACAATTTTCAGCCCGACTATCTCTATCGAAGACATTAGAGTGTCTCCGGGTAAAGTTACTCTTGTTGGCGACGCTAACAAAGAAGTAGAAAGAGCCGACGGAGAATATCGTAAAGGTATTATCACTAACGAAGAACGTAAGAAAAAAGTGATCGAGATCTGGACTAAGACCAACGACCTCATCACCGACTCCATGTTCAAGGAACTTGAAAAGGACAAAGGTGGATACAATCCTGTATTCATCATGGCTGCTTCCGGTGCTCGTGGATCTAAACAACAGATCCGTCAGTTGGCAGGTATGCGCGGTCTGATGGCGAAACCTTCCGGTGAGATCATCGAACTAGCGATCCGTTCTAACTTCCGCGAAGGATTGAGCGTTCTTGAATTCTTTATCTCTACTCACGGTGCTCGTAAAGGTCTTGCGGATACCGCGCTAAAAACTGCGGACGCAGGTTATCTGACTCGTCGTTTGGTGGATATTTCTCAAGACGTGATCGTCGCTGAAGATGATTGCGGAACCGAAGAATGTATCACTCTTGGAACCGTAAAAGAAGGAGAGAACGTTATCGTTTCTCTAAGCGACCGTGTATTCGGACGTTATACTTCGGAAGACATCGTCGATCCTGTTACTGAAAGTGTGGTTTATCCTAAAGGATCTTTGATCACTAGAGAAGTAGGACAGAAGTTAGAGAACCTGGGTTACGAAAAAATCAAGGTTCGTTCTCCTCTCACATGTGAAGCTCGTTGGGGAATCTGTATAAAATGTTACGGAATGGATATGGCTCGTCTGACTCCAGCAGAGATTGGAGAAGCGGTCGGAACCATCGCTGCTCAGTCTATCGGACAGCCTGGAACCCAGTTGACGATGAGGACATTCCACATCGGTGGTGCGGCTTCCGCAAAAGTTCAGGAGAAAGAACATAAAGTCGGATACCGTGCAGTCGTTAATGCGATCAACGGTAGAACTTTACAAACTAATGATAGAGGTTTGATCTTCTCTCGTCGTGGATCCATCGTAGTTCAAAGATTGATCCAGCAGTTCAATTCTTCCGACCTTACCAACCTTAGGGTTGAGAACGGACAGAAGGTGGATAAAGGTGAGTTGGTTGCAACTCTTGCTTCCGGGGAGAACGTAACTTCCGAAGCTCCAGGAACAGTAAAAATTGCGGATGGACTCTTCAGAATTCTGGGAGAAGAAACCGTTGTTCCTGTTAAAACTTCTACCACTCTGATCGTAAAAGTAGGACAGATTACCGAGCCTAACCAAGCATTAGGAGAATTCGACCCGTTCAACGAGATCGGAGTTACCGAGATCGAAGGAACTGCAACATGGGTGGATCTGGAAGTCGGTAAAAACGTTCGTAGGGACGAGGACGTTAAGACATCTAACGTTAATTATAAGGTAATCGAGCAACGTAGGGAAAAATTGATCCCAAGGATCGTGGTATCTTCCGGCGGAAGCAAAGAAGAATACTTAGTTCCTGTGGATGCGATCATCTCCGTACAGAACGGAGACAAAGTGAAAGCGGGAGATATTCTCTTCAAGATCCCAACCGTTGCAGAAAAAACCCGGGATATTACCGGTGGTCTTCCAAGGGTAGACGAACTTTTCGAGGCTCGTCGTCCTAAAGACGCAACCACTCTTGCAGAAACTGACGGAAGAATAGAAGATAACGGAGAGATCGTAAAAGAAAAACGAGTTCTCTATATCGTTCCTGATAACGAAGAGCTGGATAAAGTAAAAGTAACCATTCCGATCGGAAAACAATTGCGTGTTCGTCACGGAGACTTCGTAAAACGCGGAGATCAAATGGATGATGGAAACCTGGATCCACACGATATCTTGAGAGTTAAAGGTGTAACCGCACTCCAAGTGTATCTTGTGCAAGAGGTCCAAGAGGTTTATAGACTACAAGGGGTGCATATCAACGATAAGCATATCGAAGTAGTCGTTCGCCAGATGATGCGTAAGGTGTTAATTACCGATTCCGGAGACACATCTTTCGTAAACCAACAACAAGTGGATCGTTTCGCTTTCTTGGAAGAAAATAAGAGAGTGATAGCTGAAGGAGGATCTCCTGCTCAGTGTGTTCCGATCTTGTTAGGATTAACGAAAGCATCTTTGAATACTGAGTCGTTCTTCTCGGCTGCTTCCTTCCAGGAAACAACTAAGGTGTTAACTGACGCTGCAATCAAAGGAAAAACTGATAACTTAGCGGGACTTAAAGAGAACGTTATTATCGGTCACATGATCCCTGCGGGAACCGGAATGAGAAAATATCGCGATGTCGCGGTGTTCAAAGAAACTTACGGGGATCTAGATCGTCCTCTGGAAGTGGAAGAGGAAGAAATTCCGATGGCCATTCCGGAAGACAACGAGAATTAAAGGAAAGCTTTACAATAGAGCAGGGTCGGTAGAACTGGTAAAATAGGTCACCGGCCTGCTAAAAAGAAGAAACTCATGCCTACAATTAGCCAACTTATACGTCACGGCAGGAAGAAACAGGTTAACAAATCTAAATCTCCTGCATTAAAAAGTAGCCCCCAACGTCGGGGAGTGTGCACGAAGGTGACTACCTTCACGCCGAAAAAACCGAACTCAGCTTTAAGAAAAGTTGCAAGGGTTCGTTTAACAACCGGTATCGAAGTGACCGCTTATATTCCCGGAGAGGGACATAACCTGCAAGAGCACAACGTTGTTCTGATCCGCGGGGGAAGGGTAAAAGACCTTCCAGGGGTTCGTTATCATATTATCCGTGGTACCTTGGACACTCTCGGTATCGATAAACGTCGTAAGAGTCGTTCTAAGTATGGAACGAAAAAACCTAAGGCGTAAGGGAGTTTAGGATGTCTAGAAGAAGAGGAAAAGTAGAACCACGCAAGATCCAGCCGGATTCGGTTTATGGAGATGCAAACATCGCTAAGTTTATCAACTGCTTGATGTTGGACGGAAAAAAATCCGTAGCAGAGTCTTTATTTTATGATGCTTTGGATCTCATCCAAAAGAAGACAGGAAACGATCCTTACGTTACTTTTAAAGAAGCATTAGAAAACGTTAAACCTCAGGTGGAAGTAAAATCCCGCCGCGTGGGTGGTGTGACTTACCAAGTTCCTATCGAAGTTCGTCCAGAAAGACGTTTGGCTCTTGGGATCAGATGGTTGATCCGTTATTCCAGGGACAGAAACGAGAAAGGTATGGCGAACAAACTTGCTGCAGAATTTATCGAGGCTCAAAAAGGCACCGGAGCAGCAATCAAGAAGAAAGAAGATATCCGTAAAATGGCAGATGCTAACAAAGCATTCAGCCACTATCGCTGGTAAGAATCTTTTAATAATAGTTCGCGGTTGCATGAGACCGCGAATAAGCTTGATGAAGGGACTCCTAAAAGGGTCCCTTTTTTATTTCTATATACCCGATACCGATCTCTCCTTCTTTTATATCGACAAAAGAATTTCGAAGGAAAGAATCAGGCCATGGGACAAAAACTTTCTATCTTACTTCTTTTCTCCTTGGTATTCTCCACTTCCTGCGGGGGACCTTACGTAAAAATCCCGGATTCGGCAGAACTTGGAAAAGAGTATCCTTTTCCTGAGGAAGAATCTATCGCTAAACGGACTTTGGAGCTGACCCTTACCTCGATTAAGGAATCTTATAAAGATGGAGCTGTCGTCAGAAGGGACGCGCATCCAAAACATCATGGCTGCGTGGCGGCTACCTTTAACGTAAAAAAAGATATAGATCCTCAGTATAAATTGGGGATTTTTCAGCCTGGAAAATCCTACCAAAGTTTAATTCGTTTTTCTAATGGATCTCAAAAGCCGAAAGCGGATCTGGAAGGAGATATTCGAGGAATAGGGATCAAACTTTTCGATGTGCCAGGAAAAAAGATCCTGATTGAAGAGGCACAAGAAAAGACTCAGGATTTTTTACTGATAAATCATCCTGTTCTTCCAGTTGGCGCTCCGGACGAATATCTTGCTTTATTTGAGGCAGCTTTTGCCGGTAAACCGGGTTCCTACTTTTTCGGCTGGAATCCATTTACTTGGAAACTAGGAGGCCTATCCAAAGTAAGAGCAATCCGAGGTAAAAAAATATCCAGTCCATTAGAAATTCGTTATTGGTCTACGACTCCTTATGCTTTTGGAGAAGGAAAAGCGGTTAAATACTCTGTAAAACCTTGTTCTGAAACTAAATTGGAAATACCAGATACTCCTACGGAAAATTATTTGAGAGAAACGATGAGTAAACAACTGAAGGAGTCTTCTGCTTGTTTTACTTTTATGGTCCAGATCCAAAAAGACGCTAAGTCTATGCCAATAGAAGATCCTGCAGTCGTTTGGGACGAAGAGGTTTCTTCGTTTTATCCTGTCGCGGAAATTCTAATACCTAAGCAAGAATTTACAAATGATAAGATGGATTCACTTTGTGAGAACGTTTCTTATACACCATGGCATTCTCTTCCGGAGCATAAACCTCTTGGAGGGATTAATCGAGTTAGAAAATCGGTCTACCAGGCTATTTCCGATTACAGACACAGTCAGAATAAAACCCAGAGGAAAGAAATCGATAGAAAGGATATACCTTCTAAATTAATTCCATAAACGATCGATCATCTATTTAGTTTGGGCCCGGTTATTCAGACCGGGCCTATCTATTTATAATTTATGGTACAAGTTAGAAGGGTTTTTGTTCTCTAATAAATCACCCTAAACGCTCCCTTAGTTCCGGCCGGAACATCCTTGATAGGTTCAAACTTTAAACCTGTATCTTGTGCGTTATCGAAAACGGTTTGGGTAATTAAGATCTCTCCCGCTTCCGCAGTATCTTCTCCCAACTTACTTGCTGTGTTTACTTCCGAGCCGAAGACGTCTGAGTCTCCTATTTTTAAAACTTTGCCGTAACCGAGTCCTACACAGAGAAGTATTTTTTCTTCAGGGATCTTGTCCTTATTATATTCTAATAATTCCTTTTGCATTCTGATCGCAGCTTGTAATCCTTTGGCTACGTTTCGGAAGATCACTAAAAAACTATCTCCCTCCGATTTGAGAAGGATCCCATCATGATCCTCTATGACCGGCACTAATACTCTTTCAGACTCATGGATGGTCTGTAGAAAATGAATGATTCCGAATTTTTCTACACCTCTCGAAAATCCGGAAAGGTCGGTGAACATAATACACCAAACTTCTCCGAATAAGTCCCAGATTCGGGCATCTATTTTTTCCTTATCGGCTCCCGGTTTTAATCTTTCTAAAACTAGGTTTTCCAATCTGTCTTCGGACGCGCTTGCGAATATACTTCTTTTGAATGCCATAAGAATCGATTAGTAGGACGGTTTTGTTCGGATCCGTCGATCTATTTTTTGAAAGACTAATTCTTTAAAATCGGTTATTCTAAAAGGTGGAAGGTTAGAATGAGATTCGTTTGTGAATTAAGTTGGGAATATTGCATTTCTGGCTTTGCTCTTTATCAATTAAAAATGAATTTCCTGCGGTATTATCCGATTGCAGGTCTTGCGTTTCTGATCTTTTGGGTTTGGAAAAAGGACCTTTTTCAAAAATTCAGGATCCAAAAGGATTTTCCTAAAAAGGAAAGGATTATCTTCGAATTAAAACAATCTGCGATCACTCTAATCATGTTCAGCACAATTGCCGTTTCTGTATATGTTCTAGGAAAACTAAAGATACTTCATATCAAAACCTATAAGGACTTTGCAGAATATGGACTGAGTTACGCGATATTCAGCTTTATATTACTTACGATTTGGCATGAGACTTGGTTTTATTGGGCCCATCGAATAATGCATCACCGAAAAATTTATCCTTATGTGCATTCCATCCATCATAAATCCGTAAACCCTTCTCCTATGGCTGCTTATAATTTCCATTGGGTAGAGGCTTTTCTGGAAGGTGTATATGTTGTTCCCGCACTTTGTATACTTCCTCTGCACTTTTATGTTTTTTTAATCCATACATTCTATGCAATGATCATGAATATATGGTGGCATTTAGGTTATGAATTTTTTCCTAAAGGTTGGACTACTCATCCGATCTTGAAATGGATCAATACCTCTACCCATCATAATCTACATCACCAGAAGTTTCATGGGAATTACAGTCTATATTTCAATTTTTGGGATAGAATAATGGGAACGAACTTTAGGGATTATTCCGAAATTTTCGAGAGTAACGCGGGTGCGGGGAAGGCGGAGGAGATCTCCGTTATCCCCTCCAGCTATTTGCAAAAATCTTAATTTATTCTTTGACCCTGACTTTTAGGTATCTTCTTCTCAGGCGAATTTCTTCTTCTAAGGATTTGGATAATGCGCTAAATTTCTTATTTTGGAGATCTATGGTTTCCACTAACGTTTCATACATCGGATTCGTTTTGCCGTCCGGAACCAAGAAGCCAGGTTTTATTTCTCCTTCCGTATAAACCTTAAATGAAGCCACGTTTGCATCTTCATCGATAAATAACACTGCGCCTCCGTGAGAGGTCATCGGTTGGATGGTGTCCACTACCCATCCACCTGTGTTGAACACTTCTTTACTTTGAACTTTTAACCCTAGATCTTGGGTCTCCACAGCGAATGGTTTATGTGTATGACCGAAGATGAATGTATAATCATTAGGGAATTCTCTTTTACTCTTTCGTGTCTCCGCTTTCCATTGCGCAGGAAGGGTTTCCCCTAAGTAAGAATCCATATTATGGACTACCTCATCGCTTAGGACGGAATTCGACATTCCTCTTTCCGCCTGTCCTACCTTTACTACGATTTTAGTAAGAATGTAAGAAAAACCTTTATAGAGAAGCCATTTGATCCCTAATATACGAAGTAAAAAGGGAAGATTCAAATTTCTTAATAAATAGGCGGATACGTTTTGTGCTAATTTTCCGACTGCTTTTGAGTCCTGGAGCATATCATAAATAAGTCCGATGCCTGTTCCCACTTTTCCGGATCTTCCGAGTGTGGACCAGAAGAAGTCGATCCATGCAAAATTCTCTCGCTCGAGAACGTAAATGGATTTCGGGGTGGTGATTTCTTTAGCCCTTTTAAATGGGTTATAATCGTTCATTTTACTCCAAACGGATCGATTACGTTTAGGAGCATCCGGAGTTTCATCAATATCAGGGAGTAAGATCCTTTGCATCGTACTCATTAAAGAATAAATATTTTCTAAAAAATGTCCATGAGTTAAGAATACGGAACGTTTTCCGTTCTTAGAAGAAATTTCCAAATTCGGATAGGCAATCACTGCTTCCGCTCTTTTTAATTTCTTATTTCTTCTTAGAATTCCTGTGAGCAAATCGGATTGTATGAAGTCCGGATTTACCATCTTTGTAGTGTGCCAAGTGTCGTTGATATATTGATTCGGCTTTAAGTTCGCTATGTAGTCTATATACTGCTTTTCTCTTGCAGTTTCCCAAAGATGATGATCGTGGTTTCCCGGAATATAGAGAATACTTTCCGAAAAGTGATGTTTCGTTTCCTTATATGCAACTTCCAAAAATCTTTCGAAAGTCATGGATGCCGCGTTAATATCCCCTAACGCTAATTCGAGCACGTCGCCTAATAATATGAACTGAGGAGGCTTGGAAGAACCGTTTACCGAGTGAACGATATGTTTTAAACAGTTTAGAAGTTCCGCAAGTGCAGGAGAAGTTTTTTGAGGATTTACTTTGAACTTATCCGAATCTTTTACAGGATCAGGGAACTCTTCGATGTATGTAAGTAAACTGTTATATGCTCCCAGGTGAATGTCGGAGATTACGATATATTTAATTTTACTCTTTGGCATTTAGGATGTGAATCATTCAAAAAACGTAAATAAAATCAATTAATTATTGCTATTTTTAGCTAAATGCGGCAAATAAGTAGATTTTTCGACGTTAGGAGGCCTACTTGAAATTTTACGAGGCTATAATAATCGGAACCGGATTTGGCGGTTCGATCAATGCCTGTCGTTTGTCTAAAAAATGGCCAGGCAAAGTTTTAGTACTCGAACGAGGGAAAGAATATCCTAAAGGTTCTTTTCCTAGATCTCCGGAGGGAATGTCAAAAAACTTCTGGAACATTCCGGAAGAAGGTCCTATTCCTAGATCTTCCAAGTTCAAAAGGGCAGGCAGGCAAACTGGATTATTCGATATTCGTAATTATCCAAAACTAGATGTAGTTCTCTCCGCAGGTCTTGGCGGGGGTTCTTTGATCTATGCAAATGTTTTTTTGGAACCGCCTGATCATATTTTCGATCATCGTTGGCCTGAAACTGTTAAAAAGAAACATTTAAAACCTTATTATAAAATAGTAAAAGATATCTTAGGCTCCCGACCTATTCCGGACAATGGAGAGGACAGGCGAAAGGTAGTCCGTACTGAATTATATGAAAATTTTGCTAAACATGAATCCAGAGTTTCCAAAAAAGCCGACATAAACGTCTTCTTTGGGAATGATTTTAAAAAGCCTACTCCGATCGGGGTTCAGGAAAAAAACCGCTTTGGAGCGATTCAAACTTCCTGTATCTACTGCGCAGAATGCGATGTGGGATGCAACACACATTCTAAAAACACCCTGGACTTGAATTATCTATTTGTAGCTAGGAATTCCAACAAAGCTGAGATCAAAACGGAACATCTTGCCACTAAAATTGTACCTTTGAATAAAAAAGGAGAAGAGGATCCTTCTCAGTCGGGAGAGTTCGGCTATAGGGTTCACTATTTGAACTTACAAAATGGAAATTCTTCAGCGTCTTTTGCAGACACGAAACGTATCGTGGTTTCTGCGGGAACCCTCGGATCTACGGAACTTCTGCTAAAATGTAAGACAAAGTTTAAGACCTTAACCAAGATCTCGGATAAACTCGGGACTCAATTTTCAGGGAATGGTGACTTTCTTTCTTTTACTGCAAAAGGGAAGAAGCCCGCAGACCCTAATTATGGCCCGGTAATCACTCAGTATACGGATTATAATTTATTTTCCAGTTTTGATCCAAAAAAAGCATTCTTACTAGAAGATGCAAGCTATCCGGTATTTGCTTCTTATTTTGTTTCGGGCGCAATACCAATCATCTTCAAGTTGAACTATATTTTCCATTTTATCGGAGAGTTATTCAAAAGTATCATAAACGGAAAAATTTTCGGAAGAGTCGGATTTCTTTTTAGCGAAGCTTTAAAAGGAGATCTTTCTTATACTTCCGCAGTTCTTCTGTGTATGGGGATAGATACTTCCGATGGGAAGATGTATCTGGATAAAAAGGGAAATCTTCAGATACAGTGGCCTCAAAAAGAAAATCTAACACTTTATAATACTATAATGGACGTGAACAAAAAGTTCGCGAAATTCACAGACGCAAAGACTAGGTTTCCGATGCCGACTTATTCATGGCCTGTCCGTAATAACGTTACTGTTCATCCTCTTGGAGGTTGCGTTTTGGGGACTTCGGTCAATACTGGAGTTTGCTCTTCGGATCCTAAAACTTTCGGTAAGGTTTTCGGTTACGAAGGTTTGTACGTTGCGGACGGTAGTTTATTACCTACTGCAGTGGGTGCTAATCCTTCTATGACTATTTCCGCCCTTTCGGAAATGGTGGCGGAAGGAATTACGGGCAAGAAGCCGAATACAAGTTTAAGGTAGGATATTCGATTGGCTACAGCGACAAAAAATAAATCAAAGAAGAATGCCGGCAAATCCAAGCTAGGCAAGACAGGAGTCAATTCGCATCCGGTAAGTTTGGAATTCACTGAGGAAATGAAAGGTTTCGTTTCCATGCCCGGATCTTTTAATTATCAAGAAGATTATAATGCGGGAAAGAAGGCTGGGAATTATTTGATGTTTCACCTAACTATCCGCGTGAACGACACTCAGTTTTTCGTATACGATCCCGACGAAACAGGAGAAGCGATCGGTTGGGTAGAATGCCAACCTCTAGGCGGAAGATTCGAAGTAGAAAAAGGGATCTTTAACTGCTTTGTGGATTATGGCAAACCCTCTGCCAATGAAAAACATATGAAATACCGTTTGTTCCTAAAGAACAAAGCGGGAAAGAAAATCACTTTAAACGGATTTAAGAAGGTAGTGGACGACGGTATCTTGAATATCTGGAGAGATACTTCAACATTATATACAACCGTATACGAAGGATACGTGGATGAAAAAGCGGAACCTAAGGCCAAAGTACTTGCAAAAGGGATCTTACATATATTAGAAAAAGATTTTATTAAGCAGATGACGACCTTCAAATCCAACGGTCGTACTTTTTCTGAACGAAAGGATGCTTTATTCAGATTCGGCGAATTGTTCATGGGAAATCTATGGGAAATCTATGGTGCCCAATTCAGAAAAGCGGAACCTGAGTTATGGAGAGAAAGAGATATTCCCGTATTTACTTTGGATGGAGTTAAAAATGCAAAGGTTAGTTTTCATCCATTCACTACGGATGATAAAATTTCTCTCAATTTAGTACGTTTTCAGAAGAAGGAGAGTAAGGACGTCGTAGTTCTTATGCACGGACTTACTACTTCGACGGACATGTTCGTTATGCCCGAGCATAAGAACCTTGTGACATACCTGCATGAGAACAGATTTACCGATGTCTGGAGTTTTGACTGGAGAGGAAGTTTACGTTTCAGTTATAATCTTTTCCCTCATAGATATACTTTGGACGATATAGCTCTTTATGATGTGCCGGCGGCTTTAAAAGTGATAAGAGATGCTGTCGGTCCTGGAAAAAGGATCCACTTCGTCGTACATTGTGTGGGATCCATCTCCTTCTTCATGAGCTTGTTCGGAGGAAAGATCGACGGGGTCACTAGCGTGGTCTCGAATAGTGTGTCTCTAACTCCTAACGTGCCTACGTGGTCTAAGATCAAGCTGTCATTTTCTCCATTCTTAATGGAATCCGTTTTTAGATTTCCGAACGTGAATCCACGTTGGCATTATCTACCGGGATTTGCCTCAGGTAAGGTTCTTGCAAAGTTCGTAAGTTTATTTCATCACGAATGTGACGAGCCTGCTTGCCATATGCTGAGCTTGATGTGGGGGACAGGATGGCCTGCTTGTTACGAACATGCAAATCTTCCCGATATTACTCACAGAAGAGTGGGTGACCTATTCGGGGCGACTTCTATGAACTATTATCGACATATCAGGAAAGCTGTAGGGCGCAAGGCTATGATCAAGTTTAGACCTACAGACGGTCGTTATGATTCCCTTCCAAACAATTATTTGGATAATGCCTCCGAGGTCAAAACTCCGGTCCTTTTTATGACCGGAGATAAAAATAAAGTATTCAAAGATTCTAATATTATAGCTTACGAAACATTGAATCGATTGAATCCTGGAAATAAAAACGAACTGTTTATCGCCGAGGGTTATGGCCATCAGGATACTTTGATGGGGAAAAAGAGCGATAAGGACGTGTTCCCTAGGATAGTGGAGTTCCTGCGTAAGAATTCCAACGGAGTTAAAAAAGGATAAATATGTCTGAGAAAGGCCGCCCAGTCGTTTTTCTAACAGGAGCAGCAGGAGGGATCGGCAGGGAAACTGCAACCCTTCTTTCCGAAAAGGGATATCTCCTCTTTTTGACCGATCTGCAAAAGCAATCCTCGGATCTAAAAAGGTTCGCAGATACATTAGGAAAAGATCATATTGTGTTTCCTTGCGACATTTCGAAAGCCGCAGATTCGGAAAAAGCGATCAAAGAATGTATTAAACAATTCGGAAAAATCGATGTCCTCGTGAATAATGCGGGGATTATGAGGCCTTCCAAATTTGAAAACCTTAGCCAGGATGAGATAGATGAGCAGATAGAGATCAATATAATCGGCACCATTCGCTTGACTAAGCTCGGAATGCCTTATCTCAAAAATTCCAAAGGAAAATTGGTGATCTTATCCTCTTTAGCGGGGATTGTTCCGGCTCCTAATCATTCGATTTACAGTGCGACTAAATTTGCGCTTAGAGGGTTTGCTTTAAGTTTGTATCTGGAATGGAAAGAAATCGGTGTACGGGTGAGTTCTATTCTGCCAGGAACAATTCAATCTCCCATGACCAAGTATATGGCGTCTAGAGATAGTTCTCCGATGGCTTATATCAATCCGCCTTTACCGCCTTCTGCGGTTGCTAAAGCAATTTGGAAAGCGATCCAAACTGATAAGGCGGAGATCTATGTTCCTTATTCACAAGGACTGCTTGCTAGAGTTGCGCTATTATTTCCTTCTTTATTGTCTTTGATCTATCCGATCATGGCCAAAAAAGGAGCTCGAAATTTCGAATCATGGAAGAGAAAAGGAGTTTTTGATTGATAAGCGAATTAAAAATTATCTTCGCTTAACTCTTTTAACTTTTGGTTCATTTTTATATGTGAATTACGTACTGCGGTTTGGATATGCGAACTAAATACACTAGGCATAATCCCTGATAAGATCGCAGTATGGCTGAATTTGGTGCGTCCTGGGGTGATCTTTTCGAAAGTGAAACGATGATCTCCGGCAAACATGTATTTGAAAAAGAGTGGGAAGGCACCTTTCCAAGATATGGATTTAGAATTGGTGAGTTCGTATATCAATGCCTTAGTAGGCAAATACACTCCCGTAAAATAATAATCGAAAACAATAATCGTTCCGTCTTGCACCGGTTTGCCGAGAATCCTTTTTAAGAACGGATTCCAAGAAGGAAATTTGGAGAAGTCGGTAAAAATACTCCATATTTTTTCAGGAGATGCCTGGATTTCTATCGAGGTGACGATTGTTTGAGGATTCATTCGTCACATATCTGATGTTCCATCTGAAAAATGTCCATCTAATAAATGTTTAAAATTCGGTAATTTATGAATTGTAAAAGTATTATTCTCTATATCATTTCCGCTGCGTTATTCGCAAGCTCTTCCTTGTCTGCAGAAGATAAGATCTATGTTAATAAAGATATTGAACGACTACCTTTAGGTAAGTCCGTATATTATCTTGAAGATCCGGAGAGAAAGTTGACCTTTGAGGACATTTCTAAACCGGACATAGAATCTAAGTTTATAAAATCCGATAAGGATTCCTTGGATTTCGGTCAGTTGAATTACAATTATTGGTTTCGACTAACTTTCGAAAACGATACTCCCGAGTCCGTTTCCAAACTTGTGGAGATCAATTATAGTAATATTGATATAGTGCAATTTTATAAACCGAATTCTGACGGCACATACTCTAAAGAAGAAAGCGGGATGCTTTTTCCGTTTTCCGCCAGAAGTTTTAAGAATAGAAATTTCGTTTATCAGATCGATTTGCAGCCCGGGCAGCAAAAAACTTATTATCTGATGACTTGGACCAGTGGAGGCTTGAATATTCCGCTTACTCTTTGGGATAAGGATACATTTTCTCAGTACAATGCGGACGTTCAACACGGTTTAGGTTTATATTATGGAGTGATGATCGTAATGATCCTCTATAATATTTTCATCTTCTTCTCCGTAAGAGATGTAAGTTATTTTTACTATGTCTGTTATATTTTAGGATTTTTAGGAATACAGTTAGTTTTAACAGGACATGGATTCCAGTATCTATGGCCTGCGTTTCCTTTTTTACAAAGGAATTTTTATGTGGTTTTTACAGGAATCTCTATCGCCTCCGTTTTACTTTTTACCAAAAGATTTTTAAATACTAAGGAAAATGTTCCGAAGTGGTTGGACAAATCCATGAAAGTGACGGTAGTAGCACATGGGTTACTGTTATTTACCCCATTGGTTCTACCTCCGGAAGTTACCGTAAAACTAGCATTGGTTCTCACTCTGCCGGCTCTGATTTTAATACCGACGGCTACTATAATTAGCTTCTTGAAAAAATTTCGTCCTGCACGTTATTTCCTCTTGGCGTTCACAGTTCTTACAGTTTCAGGAACAGTTGTAGTTCTTCGTTTTATTAACGTTTTGGGTCCCGGTTTTCTTGCGGATTATGGTCTGTATCTTGGTTCCACTATGGAAGTCATTCTTCTTTCCATCGCTTTGGCGGATCGTATTAATATTATGAAGAAGGAGAAGGAAGAAGCTCAGGCAAAAACTTTAGAGATGCAAAAAATTCTCACAGAGTCGTATGCTAGATTTGTTCCGAAGGACTTTTTGGCAAATTTAGGAAAAGACTCTATTCTGGATGTGAGATTGGGGGATCAGATCCAAAAAGAGATGGCAGTCCTTTTTAGCGATATTCGTTCCTTTACTACATTATCCGAGCAAATGACTCCAGCGGAGAATTTTAATTTTATCAATTCTTACTTAAGTAGGATGAGCCCAATTATACAAAGGCATAACGGGTTTATTGATAAGTTTATCGGAGATGCGATCATGGCATTATTTCAAAGAAACGTAATAGATGCGGTGTCCGCCGGCGTCGAAATGCAGAGATATTTAAAGGAATATAACGAGCACAGACATCGCCAAGGATATATTCCTATTCAGATTGGAGTAGGAATACATTCAGGTTCCTTGATGCTTGGGACGATAGGAGCGGAAGAAAGATTGGAAGGTACTGTAATCTCCGACACGGTCAACCTTGCTTCTCGAATTGAAAGTCTTACTAAGGTATATGGATCTAGGATCGCAGTCAGTGAGAGTACGATTGAAGAGGTCAAAAAAGACGGCAAGTTTCATTTCCGCTTTTTGGACAGAGTTAAAGTAAAAGGAAAACAAAGACCTGTTTCCGTTTATGAAGTGTTCGATGGGGATGAACCGCAATATCAGGATCTGAAATTAAAGACCAAAGAATCCTACGAAAAGGGTGTAAAAGCATTCTATTCCAACTCGTTCGAAGATGCAAAACAACAGTTTGAGAATGTAATCTCGATCTTCCCGGATGATAAGGCCACTCAACTTTACTTAAAACGTTTATACCCCGTGACTCACGAGCGTAAATTAGAAGAAGTGGAAGAATAGCCGGATCCCTCCGGCGGGATTCGGCACTGACAAATCATCCGTTATTGGGAACTTGAAAAGGCTATTTTATTCTTTCCTAAAGAAGGGAGGAGTAAAATATTCCTACAAACGTATTCCAATGTACTTATTAAGGGCTTTTGTTCTAATTTTATGTTTTTCGGCCTCGTCTTTATTTTCGGAGGAGGCCATCCCTTTATCTTCCCAAGTAGAACGTAAAAGAATTAGTACTGAGGTCTATTTTTTGGAAGATCCGCATAAGGGGCTCGGAATAGAGAAGGTATCCTCAGCGGAATATTCCAAAAAATTCAAGAAATCGGATATGGACCCGTTAAACTTCGGGCAGACTAACTTCGATTATTGGATCAGGATAACCCTTAAAAACCCGGAAAAAACACAGATCCGAAAAATTTTAGAAATAGATTATACGAATATTGACCGCGTGGACTTTTTTGCGGAGAATACTTCTGGTAAACAGGAGTTAGTCAATTCCAGCGGGATGGCTTTTCCTTATCCAGTTAGAAAAGTAAATCACAGAAATTTCATCTATACCTTAGATTTCCAACCCGAACAGACCCGTACTTTTTACCTGAAGTTAAACACGAGTGGCGGTTTGGTTTTTCCTTTGTTACTATGGAATCCCGAAACATTCTACCATCATAACGCGGATATTCATTTAGGTCTTGGATTATATTATGGGATCATGTGTGTGATGATCCTTTATCATTTATTGATATTCTTATCCACTCGAGATATAAGTTATCTGTTTTTTGTGATTAATATTTTCGGATTTTTCGGGATACAATTGGTGCTTACCGGTCACGGATTCCAATATCTTTGGTCCGAACATCCGGATCTACAGAGGAATTTGTATGTAGTCTTTACCGGAATATGTATGTCTTCCTTGGTTTTATTTGCCCAAAAGTTTTTGAATACGGAAGAAAATATAAATCGTTATTTGAATTATTCTCTTCATTTCACTTGGGGAATTCATGTTCTTCTGACTTTTTCTCCTTTGTTTTTTCCTCCTGAGCTTACAGTTAAAGTAGGTTTGGCTTTGAGCATTCTTGCTCCTTCTTTGGTTTTGATTGCCGCTTCTATTTGCTTTTTTAAAAATTATAGACCCGCTAGATACTTTTTATTGGCATTCAGTTTCCTATGTATTTCCGGAATGTTTGTAGTTTTAAAATTCGCTAATATTGTAGGAGTTTCCAATTGGGCGGACGATGGACTGTATATAGGTTCTTCCATGTCTGCCCTGATATTCTCGTTCGCATTAGCGGATAAGATCAATATTCTCAAAAAAGAAAAAGAAGATGCGCAGCGTAAGATTTTCGAAGCACAGAAAGAAAATCTGGAGATGCAAAAGACTCTAAACGATTCCTTGGAAACCTTAGTGATCGAAAGGACTAAGACGATAGAAGAGCAAAAATTGGAAATAGAAGCTAAGGCAAAATTGATAGAAAAAGACCTTGCTATCGCAGGCAAGATCCAATTTTCACTTCTTCCTTCCGTTCTTCCTAAAACACATAACGTAAGAATTGCATATAGATGTATTCCGATGCTTCATGTGGGAGGAGACTTCGTAGATCTGATTTCCGATCGGACCGGCAGAGCTCTCGGGATATTTATATGCGATGTGACCGGGCATGGAACAGGAGCTGCGATGTTGGCTGCCATGGTAAAAATGGCTCTCGCAGATTGGTCCGACTATTTAAGTGATCCAGGATACATGCTTGCAAAAATGAGAGCTCAGCTTATGGGGAAGCTGAACGGAAATTTTGTGACTGCGACCATGATCACATTCTATCCGGAATCGGGGCGGATCTTGATCGCAAACGCGGGACATCCGGAAGCGATATTGATACGTAAAGCGAATGGAAAACATGAGACTTATCGCCCTACAGGAATTGCGATCAATGAGTTTTTATCCACTCCGAACTATCAAACCTTAAAGACTGAATTGACTAAAGGAGATAAGCTCATTCTTTATACCGATGGTCTCCCTGAAGCAAGGTCTAAAGAAGGGGATTTTTACGGAGACGACAGATTTCTAGATCTTCTCAAAAACTTTTCGGAATTAGAGCCTGAACTATTTTGCAATTCAGTGATCGGAAAGATCCAACATTTTACGGAAGAAGAACAAAGTTCCCATGACGACATGGCAATGGTCGTTCTGGAATATTTAGGTTAACTCTTTTTATATTTTTCTTTTGTTCTCCTGTAGGAATGATTTTATTCCGTCCGATATGTATAACAACCTTTCGGTAAAGTTATGATAACCTTGAAAAATCGGATTAGGGTTTATTGGGATATACTTGTATTTATCTGTATCTTTTGGGCTTCCCTTGAATCCCCCCTGCGGATCGTTATTAACTACGACCCGAACTTACTCCTTACCTGCATTTATTTCTTCATCGATTTCGTTTTCGCTTTGGATATTCTTTGGAATTGTTTTACTCCGGAATATAAAGACGGTAAATGGATCTTAACCCGTTCGCAAGTGATCAAGGACTATTTGGGATCGTGGTTTATTATCGACCTGATTGCTGCTCTACCTTTGGAATATGCCACAACCACGATTTTCGGGCTCCAACAGTCCCAATATCCTTATTTGTATCTATTATTAGGCGTTACCCGTATCTTAAAGGTATTTCGGATATCGGATATCTTGCAAAGGATCAATCTTGCGTTCCAGCCGACTCCTGGAATACTGAGATTGGTCCTCTTTGCTTTTTGGGCAACATTAGTCGCTCATTGGTGCGCCGTCGGATGGTTATATGTGGATGATCTCTTGGATTATCAAACCGGATGGTCCGAGTATATTATCGCTCTGTATTGGACCGTGGCGACTATTGCAACGGTAGGTTATGGGGATATCACACCTTCGACCGATTCGCAAAGGATATATACGATATTCGTAATGATATTGGGTGCGGGCGTGTATGCTACCGTCATCGGAAATATAGCCAGTATTTTAGGAAGCCTGGATCTTGCTAAAGCCGCTCAAAGGAAAAAAATGGCTCAGGTAGATTCGTTTTTGAAAGCCAGAAATATTTCCCAAAATATTCGCAGAAGGGTCCGCGATTATTACATGTACATTATAGACAGAGGATGGGGAGAGGACGAGAACGCTCTTTTGAACGATCTTCCTATATCATTAAGAAGAGAAGTAAAGATCCAATTACACCGTGATCTATTGGAGAAGGTACCTTTTTTGAAAGGTGCGGATCCGGCATTGGTAACTAGTCTCGTCTTTTCAATGAAACCAATGATCTTTTTGGAAGGGGATACGATTTTCAGAAGAGGGGAAAAAGGAGACGACCTATATATTTTAAGCGAAGGATCTGTCGACATTTTGGACTCCGACGAGAAAACGATCTTGTTGAGCTTACAAGAAGGACAATTTTTCGGGGAACTAGCGCTGGTGATGGACGCACCAAGGTCCGCAACTGTTCGAGCTACAACTACATGCGAGATCTATACTTTAAGTAAAACGGATTTTGATAACGTTTTGAAAAGATTTTCTCAATTTAGGTCGGCGATCGAGGAATCCGTAGCTCATTTAAAAAAGAGATAACGGTATTTTGGATCCAGTAGTTTCCTTTCAAAATTAGTTGACCAAGCAAAGTAGTCTGTTAAAAAGCACGGGGAGAAATAGGAGTCTTTATGTTACCGGTAATACCGTTAAATTATTTAGCAATTTTGGTTGGAGTTCTTGCAAACGTAGTCATCGGATTTCTTTGGTTCGGTCCGATCTTCGGTAAGGTCTGGGCAAAAGAAATGGGTTATGAAAATATGCAACCCGATAACAAGGCGATGATTAGATCTATGGTCATCATGATCATAGGTTCTTTTCTAACGGCATACGTTTTAGCTCACAGCTTATTTGTTTGGAAGCCTTCTTCTTGGAACCTTCCTGGAGATGGACCTGCTTGGATGTACGGAGCTTATGCTGCTTTTTATACTTGGCTAGGTTTTTATATACCGATGCTTTTAGGCTCTGTGGCTTGGGAATCAAAATCATGGAAATTATTTTTTATAAATGCCGGATATAATTTGGTTTCTTTGGCCGCAATCGGGCTTATCCTCGCTGTTTGGCCTGCTTAATAGAGCGGTTAGAATTCATAATATTTAAAAAAGGGATTCCAAATCGGAATCCCTTTTTATATCCTAAGCTAAAATCAGAAATTTTTTTCCGAAGGATATCCGGAAGTTCTCTTGAAAAGTAAGCATAACGCATTAATTCTTATTCCCTCATTGATCGGATCTTTGGTCTTAATCGGCTGGTTATTGGATATTGAGATCTTAAAGCGACCGAGAGAGAATATGGTGGCAATGAATCCGATGTCCGCTGTTTCTTTCGTATTTATAGGATTTGCACTTTATCTTATCTTAAATCGGCCCGATTCAAAGACATCTCGCAATTGTATTCGTTTAATTGCGTTACTCGTCTTCTTTGTGGGTCTTTCTAAATTGTATTCCATCGTTAGCGGATTCGACCTCGGGATGGATAAAGTCCTTTTTTCGGATAAGATCGCAAAAGATATTATAAAAGGTGTTCCGAACCGAATGGCTCCGAATACGGCGTTAGATTTTGTAGTACTTAGTTCCGCTGTTTTTTTAACTTCCTTTCGAAAGGAAGTTTTAAGTTCCATCTCTAATTACCTATGTATTTTGGTGCTTTTGATCGGCCTTTTTTCTGTGATCGGTTATGTATATCAGGTCCAGGAATTTTATGGGATCCTTTCTTACATTCCGATGGCGATACACACAGCCATTAGTTTCATTTTATTTTCTTTTGCTCTACTATTGATCAATGGAAATTCCGGATTTATGAAGGTATTTACGAGCAAAAGTTCCGGAGGGATATTAGCTCGCGTATTAATCCCATTTTTGATCATCGTTCCCGTTCTGTTCGGTTATCTTCGTATCTATTTGAACAAATTGAACCCAGTCAGTTTGGAACTAGGGGTAGGGTTCTTGATGACAGGAATCATACTTACCTTTTTTGTTCTTGTCTGGTTTGTCGCCACACAATTGGAAAGATCGGATATGGCAAGGGCAAACGCGGAGCAAAAACTTTCGGAGTTGAATCACGAATTGGAGAAGTTAGTCACCTCCAAAACGATGGACCTATTCAAGAGCGAGAATAGATTCAGGACAATTATAGAACAATTCCCTTATCCAGTATTGACATACGATCCTGGAGGAGTTTGTACCGGAGCGAATTTTGCCTGGGAAGAAATGTGGAACACCAGGAGAGATGTATTAGTCGATTATAATATATTAAAAGATCCACAAATAAAGGAAGCAGGATTTTTTCCTTATGTGGAGAAAGCGTTTAATGGAGATCCCGCTATATCCGAACCATTTCCTTATGATCCTAAGTTGATCGGAAGTTCAGGAAGAGATCGTTGGCTACAAATGGTGCTTTATCCAGTCAAAAATACTGCCGGAAATATCTTAGAAGTGATCGTAGTCCACCAGGATATTACCGCAAGTAAGGAAGCTGAGAATGAGATCAGATCATTGAACAATGAATTGGAAGAAAGAGTAAAGGTTCGCACTGAACAGTTGGTTTTGGCCAATAAGGAATTGGAATCCTTCTCTTATTCCGTCTCTCACGATTTAAGAGCGCCCATCAGAGGGATTAACGGTTTCACTCAGATCCTTCTCGAAGATTACGGAGAGAATTTAGATGCGGAGGGGAGGAGGATCATAGGCAAAATTATAGAGAATGCTAAACAGATGGGGCATTTGGTGGATGATCTTTTGGAGTTTTCCAGGTTGGGAAGAACAGAGCTTGCCGAAAGAGAAATTTCCATGAAAGAATTAGCCGTGACAGTATATAAAGAATTAATGAACTTCGAATCGGGAAGAGAAATCCGTTTTGAAATACAAGATATTCCGAATGTAAGAGCGGATCCGCCTGCAGTGCGACAACTTTTGGTGAATTTGATCTCGAATGCGATCAAGTACACCAAAAAAGTAGAATCACCTGTCATTCAGATCGGTTCTACTGAATCCGAAAAAGGAACCGTTTTTTATATTAAAGACAACGGTGCGGGTTTCAATATGCAATATTATCATAAATTATTCGGTGTCTTTCAGAGATTACATTCCAATTCGGATTTCGAAGGTACCGGAGTAGGGCTTGCCATAGTCAAAAGAATTGCTTTCCGCCACGGCGGGAACGTATGGGCTGAATCCAAAGAAGGAGAAGGCGCGACCTTTTATTTTACTTTGCCAGGACAAGATCCTAAGTTAAAGTGATTCTAAAAATTTAACTAGTCGGCTTCTTTGGTCTCCTTCTTTTTCCAGGTGACTGCATCTATCCTTTTTTGGGATTTGGAATCGAAGATAAGGATATCCAACCTTTTGAGTCTGGTTTCTTCCTTTTTTGGGCTAATCACCCACCAAATGGATGTTCGCTGGTAATAAGGTGCCTGGTTCTTAAAGAACTCCCAGGCCTTTGTATTTTCCTGGAATTGTCTTTTATAAGGCGAGGGCAGCTTTATTTCACTCTGTTCGAATGAATATTGTGCGGTCTTCTTTTTATCAGAATGGAAGGCTTGCAAACCGGACTCTTGGACTAAACCTTCTTGGATCAACTCTTGGATACGTTTTATATTGACCTTACTCCAAATACTCCCTCTTTTTCTGGGGGTAAAGCGGGCAGAATAACTGTCTTCGTCTATTCCCTTTCTGATCCCATCTATCCAACCGAAACATAATGCTTGGTCTATCGCTTCTCCGTAAGAAATTCCTTTTTTAGAGGATTTCGTTTTATAGAACCCTAAAAGAAGTTCGGATTCTTTATTATGATTTTTGGAAAGCCAGGAACGGAATTCCTTTCCGGTCTTAAAGAACTTTGGTGTCATTAGGAATTTCTACTTGGCAGAAGTTTAAAGTGTATATAACTTTATGAAAGTTATTTTCGGTAGGTAGTATGAACATAGTAGGCTCCAGGTCCATTTTTTTTAGCTTTTTGACTGCGGTCGTATTATTACAGAACTGTCTGACTTCTTCCGCAAATATCCAGGACTATAAGGAACATTTTATCGGTAATGATCCAAAAGATCTTTCTTCGGAGATCCCAAAGGGAAAGGTAAGAGCGGTATTTTTAGGGACCAGCTCCATTCTGTTAGATGACGGCGAAACCCAGATCTTAACGGATGGATTTTTTTCCCGACCTTCCCTCTTACATACTATGTTCTCGAAAATTTCTTCCGATGAACAGGAGATCAAATACGTTATGCTTCTTGCAGGCATTAAACGTTTAAAGGGAATTTTCGTATGCCATTCCCATTACGATCATTCTATGGATTCTCCTTTTATTGCCAAGGAGACCGGAGCAAAGTTATATGGCTCTCTTTCCACAATTCAGATCGGAAAGGGGGGAGGGGTTCCGGAAGAACAGCTGGTATTATTCCAACCCGGCAAAAAGATCCAGATCGGTAAATTTAGGATCACTGTGCTGAATTCAAAACATACTCCTCCTTTTCAAATTTTAGGAAAAACGAATGCAGCGGACCCTAACAGACCGGATTTAACGGAAGCTCTGTCTCAACCTGCTAAGGCGGAGGATTATATAGAAGGTGGGACCTACGACTTTTTTGTGGAACATGGAAAACATTCTATCTTGATCAAAGGAAGTACGAATTATGTAGAGAACGCTTTGGACGGCCTAAAGGCTGATATCCTATTCTTAGGGATTGCAATGCTTGGCAAACAAGAAGAAGATTTTAAGGCTAAATATTACGAAGAAACCGTTGCGAAAACTTCACCCAAGATGGTAATTCCCGTACATTGGGATAATTTTTTTAAACCTTTAAGTGAACCCTTGGAGCCTAACTTGAGCTTGGGAGACGATGTAAAAACAGGGATGGAATATTTGATACGAAAAACTTCCGAGAATGGGATCCAGTTCAAGATCCTAAGAGGTTTTGAGAGTATTCTGTTATTTTAATATAATAGTTCATAGAGATCAAGACGGATAGGGCTATATGGAAGAAGAGGACACGATGGAAAAAGTTTTAGAATATTTGGAACCTTTCGGTCCCGACCTAAAAAACGGATTAAGCAATCATGCTCCTATGGCCTGCGAGGCATTGCTAACCATGGGCAAAAAGGAAAGTCTGTTTCCTTGGTTGGAAAGATACGGAAACCAGTTCCTAGAAAAAAAGAAACCTAGAAACAAAATTTATAGCGGTGATTGGAAAGACTTTTTAGGAATGCCGGACACTTATCCTGAGTGGGAGAATTTTTTTAATACAGAGCTGGAAGTAGGCCCCTGGCAAAAAACTATTTCCGAATGGGCGGTTAAACTTGCTCCAGGGATTTGTGCAGATGCTACTCATGGAGTGATCCGCACGGGACACGCAGCCAGAAGTTTATCCAGAAAAGAAACTAAACGTAGGAAGAGAGAGCTTGCATCCGGTTTAGCGGTTTGGGCATCTTCATATTTAGAATTGCCTACTTCTTTCGATTCGTTGCTGGGTTTACAGCCGGAAGATGCGATTCGAAAAGTGGACTTTGTACCGGAAGAATCTAAAAATTTTTCAGGCACAATTGTTTCTTCTCTGCAAGGATTAGGAGATTATGAGAATTTTTCACCTGTGATCGGATATCTAAACGTTTCTAATCAGCCGGAGGAAACTATCTCGGGTCTTTCGGAAGGATTTTCCAGAGTAGTGCTGAATAATGTGGAAGATAATCTATCTGCGATCGTTTTCATTCATTCCGTAACAAGTGTTTCCGCGCTCAGAAGTATATTGCCTTTTTTGAATGAGTATGAAAAAAAATCCATTTTGAGATATTCATGGCAGTCCGGAGCTGCACTGTTTTCCGCATTCGGTAAAAAGTTAAATTTGGAACTTCCTCAAAGAATAGAAAATGAATCTAGAGAGGAAATGATAGAAAAGGCGATAGAACACGGAGACGAACACGCGATCAAATTTACCGAAGTTTGTTTGAAGGAGTTTGAATTTAATCCTTCTCCCGCATATTATGCTGCGGCTAATTTAGCTCGAAAATTTTTAGAACCCCTGTCTTAATAAAGCATAGTTCTGAAAGTCAAATTTACTCTGGGTTGTTTTACCGATTTGGTTTTAGGCAAACTATGGAGCCAGGATTCTTGCGCTTCTTTCATGACCAATAAACTTCCATGCTCTAATATCAAACAAATCCGTTCTTTAGTGGATTTATGTTTGAAGTAGAATTTTCTTTCTGCTCCGAATGATAAGGAAGCGATTGTGGAATTTTTTCCCAAAGCTTTTTCGTCGTCGCTATGCCAAGCCATTCCTTCTTCTCCATTATTGTATAAATTGAGTAAGCAAGAATTGAATTTGGTTTTAGTAATTTCTTCCGTTAAAATTTTTAATTCGGAAAGTTCTTTTGTCCAAGGCAGCGCTTTTTTCGTCGTATTTGAATAAGTGTATTGGTAATCCGAATCTCCGAACCAGGCTACCATCCTTTTGGTTACGATATGTTTCCCGAAAATAATTGCCTCGTCGTTTTTCCAGGGAATATCTCTTAAAAGCAGATCTAAATAATCGTCAGCAGAACTATCGGAAATAATCGGCCCGAAATATTGTACGATCCCATCGTAAGGTAAATAATTTCGGTCAGTTTTTTGTCGGAATAAATTCATAGATCGTTCCTATTGATCAGGTCCGTTTTGGCGGCTTCCCAACCGATCATGGCAACTTTACGAGAATTTCCCCAATGATATTCTCCGAATTCTCCCGAAGAACGGATGACTCTATGACAAGGGATCAGAAATGCCACAGGATTATTTCCGATCGCGGTACCTATGGCCCTGGTCGCTTTAGGGTTTCCCATTTGTTCACCGATATGTCCGTAAGTGGAAAGTTTTCCCATAGGGACTTTCAAAAGAGTTTCCCATACTTTGAGTTGGAAGTCTGTACCTTTCAGATGTAATTTTATTTTACTAAGTTGGCTCCAATCATGTGTAAATATGAATAAAGCGTTTTGCTGGATCATATCCACAGTTTGGTTATAAGTAGCATTTGGAAAAATAGACTTTAGATCTTGGAATACCTTCTTTTCACTTTCGAAAAAAGAAATATAACAAATTCCTTTTGGAGTGGAAGCCACAAGTAATTTTCCAAAAGGACATTCCGCATAACTATAGTTAATCGAAAGATCCTTTCCTCCGTTTTTATATTCTCCGGGAGTCATTCCTTCGATATTAATAAACAGATCGTGAAGCCTTCCCGTACCTGAAAGTCCGGAATCCAAGGCGATGTCCAACAATGAGGAGCCAGTCTCTTTTAACAGACTTTTTGCATATTCTAAAGTTGTGTATTGTAAGAACTTCTTCGGACTTACTCCTGCCCAGTCTGTGAACATTCTCTGGAAATGATGAGGGCTAAGTTTTAATTTGCCTGCGACATCCTCAAGGCTAGGTTGCGTTTTAAAGTTTTTACGAAGATAAAAGATCGCATCAGCGATCCTATCGAAGTCCGTGTTTTGTTGTCCTTTCATGGTATAGGAGTATAAGAAGAATGTCCGGATATAGAAACCCGATACTTGCTATTTTTACAGTAAAAAAGTTTCAACCCGGATCTTATGGACATAAAAATAAAGGTATGTCCATTTTTCTGGAGATCCTGAACGCGGAATTCATTAATCCCACGTGACTGTAGGCTTGGGGAAAATTTCCCCATTGAGACCCGTTTGCCGGATCCACGTCTTCCGAAAAAAGCCCCAGATGATTGGTATAATTCAGAAGATTTAAAAAATATTCTTTAGCCTCTTCCAACCTTCCCACGCAGGCTAATGCATCCACATACCAGAACGCGCAAACAAGAAAAGCCGTTTTAGGAGCTCCGAAATCGTCGTTATGTTTATAACGAAAAAATAATCCTTCTTTAGTTTTTAATTCCGATTCCAGAACGGCCAAGTGTCGATTCGCTTTTTCCGGATCTTCTTTCAGATAACCCAAGCTAATTAGTTGTAATAAACTGGCATCCAAATGTTCAGAGCCTTCCGCTTGCGTATAAACACCTCTTTTTTTATCGTAACATGCTTCGATATTTAGAGCGGATCTTTCCTTTAAGAAAACTGCTAAATCGCATATTTCCCGGTCGTTTAATTTTTCTCCGATCTTTTCCGCCGCTGAGCTTCCCGCCCAATGGAATAAAAAAGTATAACAATGTTTCTGCTGGAGGTTCCTGAATTCCCATAATCCTGCATCCGGTTCATCCATCGTTCTTTCGATATGTTTAAGAAGATTTAATATGGACTCTCCGGAGGAAGATTTACTTTTTTTATGAAATCTTGCGTCCAGATATAAAGGCATAATAGAAAGTAGGATCTGTCCATAAACATCGTTTTGAATATGGGTGAATGCTTGATTGCCTATACGAACCGGTTTATTCCCGAGATAACCGTCTAGATCTAAGATCTTCTCCTCCAGAATTTCCTCTCCTAAAATAGAAAATAATGGTTGTATTCTTTCTCTTTTAGTCGAGGCGATATTCTCCAAAAAATGAGAGTAATGCTCCATCTCCTCAAAATGTCCAATGCCGTTTAACGCACTCAAAGTATAGTAAGCGTCCCTGATCCAACAATACCTATAGTCCCAATTCCTACCACTAGATGGAGATTCGGGAAGACTTGTAGTTCCTGAGGCGATAATCGCTCCCGTATCCTGGAATTGGTGGAGTTTGAGAGCTAAAGCGGAGCGAATGACTGCTTCCTGCTGGAATTCCCCTATAGAACAGTGCTTTACCCAATTTCTCCAATATTCTCTGGTCCGATCCAATAAATCCTGGACCTTTCTTTCCGACGGATTTTCGAGATGATCTCCGTAACTTAGAACCAGATATTTTGTTTCGTTTAAAACAAACGAAGTATTTTGAAGAACATAATGGAGAGATATATTCGTTGTTAGGCGAAGATCGGATCCCAAACCTGAAAATAGGATATGGTTGCTTGCTATACTTGCCTTAGGCAGAAAACTACCGTAAGAGTCTCTCGGATCGCAAACGACATTTATTTTCGGAGAGTCTTCTATCGGCTCGATTTTCCGCAGGAATATTAAAGGTTTATAATGCATTTCTCCTTCGAAAAATCTTGGAGCGAAATCCGTAACTAAAAAAGTACCGTCATGACAAGTCACTTTAGTTCGGATGATATTCGTATTTTCCTCGTATTTTTGTTCGAAGATTGCGTCTCGATCTTCCGGAATGATACGAAAGGAGCCACCTTTGTCCCGATCTAAAAGAGATCCGAAAATAAAGGAAGAGTCGAACTTAGGCCAGCACAACCATTCTACTTCCGTATTCTTGGAGATATAAGCCAAAAAGGAACAATTCCCGATAATCCCGGAGGAATAAGTATGTTTATCCAAAATTTTCATCTCCCGGAATAGGTTTAACTAATGATTCGATTAAATTTAAGACCTGCTCGGAGGACCTGAGATAGTAACGCGCTTCCGTAGGACCGATCCCTACCTTTATAGAATACGTATACTTGGGAAGTTCACGGAACATATCCTCGTCGGTCCAATCGTCTCCCACTGCTAAGATAAAATCTGCGGAAATTTCAGCGGCGATCTGTTTAGAAGAAATTCCTTTATTAACTCCGGAACATTTTACTTCGATCACCTTATTTCCTTTTAGGACTTGTACATCTAAATTTCCCGTATAGTTGACTAGATCGTTCAAAAGTTCCCGGGACATAGGATCCGCTGTGTCGTTTTCCGCTCCGCGATAATGCCAAGCTAGGGAAAATTCTTTCTCTTCGATAAATGTTCCGGGAAGGCGTCTACAGTATTCCTCCAATATAGGATAAAGATCCGATTTCCAGCCGGAGGATAGTTCTCTGAATAATTTCCAATCCCCGTTTACTTTGTACCATACGCCATGTTCTGCGATAAAACTTAATCCAAGGCCAGAAAGAGTTTTATCCAGCCAATGCCTATCTCTTCCGCTGACTATACACACTGTATTTTGGGGATCCGAGGAAAGACGTAACAATAAATGTCTTAGTCTGAATTCCGGGATCGCTTCCGATGGGTTCTTCGCAAAAGGTACTAAGGTGCCGTCATAGTCTAAAAATAAAACCCTTTTGGATGAATTCTTGAATCTAGTCAGGATCTCACCTTGGATCTTGCCTTCGATAATTTTTGCTGAAAGGTCTTTGGCATTTTTTTTGGTTTCTTCCAAGCGGGTCAAAAAATCCGAAGCCCATTTTATCACGTCGTATTTACGGATACGTTCCACCATTGGAAGGTTCCGTGCAATTTGTTCTTCTAAAGAACTTGTGAGCGCTTCCAGGATTGCGTCACTTACGTCTTGGGGATTATTCGGATTGATGAGGATCGCTTCTCCTAATTCTTTTGCGGCTCCTGTCATTTCGGATAAAACAAGTACGCCGGAAAGATCTGGTCTAGAGGCGAGAAATTCCTTTGCGACCAAATTCATTCCGTCGCGGAGAGGTGTGACTAATGCTACATCTGAAATCCCGTAAAATGCGACCAACTCCTCGAAAGAAAAATATTTATAACGGTAAATGATCGGAGACCATTCCATAGTGGCGTAAAGACCGTTGATCCTGCCCACCATTCTCTCAATCGATTCTCTCATTTTACCGTATTCTTCCACTTCCGAGCGGGAAGGGACGATGATCATTAGCAGGACTACTTTTTCTTTCCATTCAGGATGTTCTTCCAGGAATAATTGGAATGCCTCCAACCTTTTTGCTATCCCCTTTGAATAATCCAGTCTATCTACAGTCAGTAAGAGTTCTTTATCTTTGATCCCTCTTCCTAATTCTTGTTTTAGAATTTCACAAGAATTCGTAAGAGAGAATTGCCTGAACTTTTCGAAATCGATCCCCATCGGAAAAGTTTCCACTTTAATGAATCTGTCTCCGTGGTTGATCAGTCCGAAATGATTATCTAATCCTAATATTCTAAGAACCGATCTTAAAAAATACTGGGTGTAGTCGTTTGTATGGAATCCGACCAAATCGCTTCCTAAAATCCCTAAAAGGAGTTCTTTTCTCCATGACATCGGTAAGAGCCTATAGACTTCGAAATGAGGAAACGGGATATGTAGAAAAAAACCGATCTTAATATCCGGAACGATCTCCCTGAGTAGGGAAGGTAAAAGAAAAAGATGATAATCGTGTATCCACACGGTATCTCCGGCTTCGTAGATCTGGAGGACTTTTTGTGCGAATCTTCGATTGATCTCTTTGTAAGACTGCCATTCTTCCTGGGAGTAATTCGTATAACTCGGAAAGTAATGGAATAAAGGCCAGATGGTGCGATTACAGAAACCGGAATAAAACTGTTTGATCTCTAATTCGGAAAGATAAACGGGGAAATACCCGAATCCTTGCTCGAGAGTTTTGTTTACTTCTTCTATCTTCGTTTCGGCAACGATGCTTCCAGGCCAACCTACCCAAACGAATTTATTCTCAGGTCCTAACTTTTCTAAAAAAGAAGAGACCCCTGTTGCAAGACCTCCCGCACTTTTTCGATAGGAGTATTTACCTTTACGAAGTGTAAGATTAACGGGGAGACGGTTCGATACGATGATTAGTTTGTTCTTTTGAAGTTTCATAGCTTCATTTGGAACTAATTCCCACCTTGAGAGCCATGAAGAACAAATTAATATTTCATAATATACTCAAGGTCAGTTCATTCGATTCGGGAATATAATACAGAATATTGCTTCGTTCGGAGCTTAACAGTACTTTTTTAAAAGAGATCCGAAAATGACACTATTCATTTGTCTGCGCGAAAACGGAGAGCATTCTCAGAGATGAACTCAGGAGAAGTAGAATCGAGCGAAAAATCGCACAAATGACTTGACTCTTTAGATTTACTGATTAAACAAATGTCACATATTGTGACATTTGAAAGAGAAGAAATGTGGGAACAAGAGAGCAGACCAGAGAACTTGTCTTAGAAGCCGCGGAATCCCTGTTTCTGGCCAAAGGGCTCCTGGATGTTTCCATGGAAGAAATCGCTGCCAAGGCGGCCTGTACTAGGCGAAATCTGTATCGTTATTTCGATACGAAAGAATCGCTGAGTATCGAGGTTCTCAGAAAACTTTTAGCTCCTTGGAACAATTTCCAGCTCCAAACGTTTGAACAACTTAGAAGTTCCAATCTTTCAGGAAGGGAAGAGCTAGTTTCCTTTCTCAAAACTCTGGCGAAATATTTAGAAACTCATAAACCAATGCTTCGCTTTACTGCGGAGTTCGATTTTGTATTCAGAGAGCGTAGTTCTTTTCAATTGGATGTTTCTTCCGAAGAATCTTTATTCGCAGAGTTCTTATTCACTGAAAAACTTATTACAAAAATTTTAGAAAGGGGGGAAGCGGATGGAAGTCTCAGAGTCCCTTCTTCCTTAGCGATACTAGTTCCTACGATCACCACAGTTCTTTGGGGACTCGGACAGAGAGTGTCTCTTAGAGAAACTTTGATCCCAAGCGAATTTGGAGTGAATGGAATGGAACTAGTACAAACACAAATTGATCTATTGGTGCTTGCTCTAGAAACGAAATAAGGTCACTGAGAATAGAAGGAGAATTAACATGTCTAAAAGTTTCGAACTTCCTAAGGATTTTTTATTGGGTTCTGCAACTGCAGCGACTCAGATAGAGGGTGGAGACATCTACAATAATTGGTATGCATGGTCTCTTATCGGAAAAGTCGGAAATGGAGAATCTTCCATTACTGGAGCGGATCATTACCGCAGATACGTGGAAGATATAGAACTTCTTTCTCAGCTTCACCAAGAATGTTATCGTATGAGTATTGAGTGGAGTCGTATTGAACCGAAACAAGGAGAATGGTCTGCAGAAGGAGTGGAACATTATCGTGACGAATTCAAAAGACTTATCAAAGCAGGGATCAAACCTCTCGTAACTCTTCATCATTTTTCTTGCCCTCAATGGTTCCAGGAAAAAGGGGGATGGCTTTCTGAAAATGCAGTAGAGGACTTTATTCGATTCACGGATTTCTCCGTCAAAAGTTTCGGTGATCTGGTTTCAGAATGGTGCACCATTAATGAACCGAACGTATTCGCAAACGATAGCTATATGGATGGAAAATATCCGCCCGGAAGCCACGGAGATATAGCAGCCTATATGAAGGTTACTAAACGTCTAGTGATCGCACATTTGAGATCATACAAACTCATTCACAAGATCCGTAAAGAAAAAGGTTTTGCAGGAGAAACAAAAGTAGGTTTTGCTCATCATCTAGCTATATTCGAACCTTTTAATTCTCATCCGCTCGCTAAGCTCGGCCGTTTCTTGAGTGATTATCTATTTCACGAAATTCAAATGAAAGGTTTTGTAGAAGGTAAACTTTGTTTTCCTATTGGATTCGGATACCCGGAAGGAAAAGGTATCTTTTGCGATTTTATAGGGATCAATTATTATTCCAGACATCTATTCAAGGCAAGTTATAATCCTGGAAATCTATTCGCAACTCCAATGGTGGACCCTAAAATTGGAAACGCGGAGAAGAATGATCTCGGCTGGGAAATTTATCCGGAAGGTCTTTACAAAGTTTGTCACCGTGCTTGGGATAGATACAAACTTCCGATATATATCACGGAGAATGGTATCCCGGATGAGAAAGACGAAAAGAGAGAAAAATATATAGTAGACCATCTTTATCAGATCAAACTACTTCTGGATGAAGGCGTAAAAGTAGAGCGCTATTATCATTGGTCCTTTTTGGATAATTTAGAATGGAACGACGGTTACGGTCCTCGATTCGGTCTGGTAGAAGTGGATTATACTACTATGAAAAGGAAACCACGCCTAAGCGCTCTTCGTTATGCGGAGATTTGTAGGACCAAGAGGATCGAAAATAGATCTATCTGATTGAATTTCGTTTTGCAGTCGAGATCGATTGCAGATAATTCTTCATCATGTTCAGAAAGTGACCGCATAATTTTCGGTCACCCGATCCTTTTAAGAAGCCGTAGACTCCTTCATGGAACATCACGATAAAGGAAGCGGCTTCCTGCGTATTAATATTCTCCAGGATCAGTCCGTTCTCTTTCGCTCGTACCAATTCTTTTTCTAATTCTTGTATCCAAAGTTGAAGAGCCGATTTCAGCCGAGTCTGAAATCCTTTGTCCACAGGCGACATCTCCTGCATGAAATTATTTAAAGGGCACCCATAACGGATTAGATCGGGCTTAATATCGCAGATATGTTTTTGCATCAGGTCCAGTATCCCTTGCAATGGATCATCGTAATCCTGGAGAGGGCGGATCCAACGATTTAGGATCAGAGGCCGGATAACTTCTTCTACCACCGCATAACCTAAAATGAACTTGGTAGGAAATTGATGGTAAAATGCTCCCTTGCTCAGATCCGTTTCCTTTACTAGGTCGTCCATGCTTGTGGCCTGAAAACCCGATTGAAAGAACTTCTGAAAGGCAGTGTATAAGATCTTCTCTCTGGTTTTCTGCAGATCTCTGGTTTTTGGTGATTCTTTAACTGCCTTTTTTTTCATTTGTTTCAAACGTAATCTCTCCTACTAACTAAGCTATTTTCCCGAATTCGGCAACAAAAAAGGACTCACGAAAAAATTTTTCTTGTAACATACTAATTGGTATGTTAATGAAGTGCATCCGCTTGCAAAATAGTATGCGGCGGAAAAATCTATTGGATAATAATATGTTACCGATCAATTTAATTTCAGTGTTGTTGGCCACCCTTGCCGCTATGGTTTTAGGTTTTCTTTTGCACGGACCCATCCTCGGCAAAGTTTGGATGAGGCTCGCGAATATCGTACCCACAGGAAATGAAAAGTTCTCCGATATGCTCCCGAATCTATTTTGGAACTTAGTCGCAAACTTTGTGACCGCTTACGTGATAGCAGTCATTTATTTGTTCGCCATGCCTTCTCCTTATTTAGCAGGAGAGGGCATTTGGAGAGGAGTGGTGTGTGCACTTTGGCTTTGGATCGGTTTTGTAGTAACTTCCAGTTCTATGGAAGTGATCTGGATGGGAAGAAAACTCGGTCTTTGGTTATTCGAATGTGGATGCTCTTTCCTTGTAATGTCCGTCATGGGTGCGATCATCGCAGGCTATTAAAAATATCTGAGTAGTCTGTCTGACTTATATCCACATGAGCTTTGAGAATTGACTTACATGTTCATCGACGAACGAATGGACTTTCGATCGGCCGATAATGAATCTACCATTTTTAAATCCAGGGATATTTGCGCATATCGATGCGGGTAAAACCACACTCTTAGAAAGGATCTTATTCGAGACCGGCAAAATTTCAGCGCCGGGAAGAATAGAGGAAGGTACCACCGAATCCGACTATCTTCCCGAGGAGATAGAAAGAGGGATCTCTATCCAATCTACGGTTGCAAGGATCCCATATCCCAATCCTGAAAAGCCTAGGGTCATTCTACAATTCGTGGATAATCCTGGGCATTTGGATTTTCAATCCCAGGCAAATGCCTCTTTGCTTGTTTCCGATTTCGGCTTAGTTCTCATCGATTCCTTTGAAGGATTAAAGTCCCAAACCTTCCAGAATGTGGAAGCGTTAAGAAAGTCACAAAAACCAATATTATTTTTTCTAAATAAACTGGATCGTCCTGGTGCGGATATACTTTCCCCTCTAGTGGACTTGGAAGTTGCGTTAGGGAAAGAACCGGTCCTTCTATTCAAGGAAGACGGGTCCATTCCGGTGCTAAGTGGAGAAGGAAAGGAGTCTGAGTTTCTAGCGCTCATCGAATGGGATCATGGACTTTCGGAAGAATATCTCAAGGATCATAAACTTCTTCCTAAGCTTGCACTTAAAGGGTTGGTAAAAGGATTTTGGGAAGGCAAAATTTTCCCTGTGCTCGGGGGTTCCGCACTCCAAGGTCTCGGAGTAAAAGAACTACTTTCTTTTTTGGAGGTCCTCTCTCAGGGGAAGCCTGCGATAGCTTCTTCCCAAGAACAAATTGGAGTAGCTTTCAAAAGAGAGATCCATCCTGAACTAGGGAAACTTCTTCATTTTCAGGCATTGGCTCCAATCAAAGTTGGGGACATCTTTATACATGGGCAAACAAGACATAAGATAGAGAACTTATACCAAATTTCCGCAAGAGACTATGAAGAAGTTTCTAAAGCGGGATCCGGAGAACTGCTTGCAACGACTTCTCTTTTAGATTGGGTGCCTGGGGAGATACTTTCTAGACATAATGCAGAAGGTGAGGTCAAAACACTGCTCTCTCCCGTCAGAAAACAATTTCAGATCTTGATAGAACCTGAAAAAGAAGAAGATCGACAAGAGCTTTGGGAGCGCTTGCAAGATCTGGCTTGGCTGGACGAAGCGGTGAGTGTGGACATTCTTTCCGAGACCGGACAATTTCGTTTATCAGGTACCGGTGAATTACATCTAGAGATCTCTCTTTCTCGTTTAAAGGAGTCTTTTCGGAAAAGATTTCAAACAAGCGGAATCAAGGTTGCAAGATTTGCTCTATGGAAAAATTTGGTTCAAAAGGTCGCATTTCAGCATACCGCGTTCGATCAAAAGATCTCGAGCGGTCAGGTGCTCGCGTCCTTGGAAAGTTCTCACAACTTTTCCAAGGGAGTGCGGTTTAATGTTCAGCTAGCTGATCCAATCAAAGAGGCGATTTCATCCGCATTTACGGAAGTCACCGCCCGGGGAGTAGACGGAGAAGAAGTTCTCGGTCTACAGATGATCGTCGAGAGTTACGAGCCTCCAAGTGAGACAAAGTCTTTCGATCTTTCTTCCCTGATCAAAGTAGCTGTCATCAAAGGTTTAAAGGACATAATTCCGGATCATTCGGATTTCATTGGTCCCCTTTCCGAGTTGGAGATTCTTACGCCGAATCAATATCTCGGAGATATATTGGCCAGTTTGGCTAAGAGGGACGCGAAGATTCGTAAGGTCACTGAGGTGACCGAAGGGCGCCATTTGATCCAGGCAAGCGCTTCTGCGCAAAACTTGCTTGGCTTTAGCGGTGTCCTTAGAAATATGGCACAGGGAAGGGGCGTCCTGTCTTTGGACACCCTTTTTGACTTTGATAACCATTCTGTATTGTTTTAACAAACAAGTCTGAATTCAGATTTGTTAATAAAGTAAGGAGTTAAAAACGCTATGGCTAAGGAGAAATTCGACAGGTCCAAACCACACTTAAACGTTGGTACAATCGGACACGTTGACCATGGAAAAACCACGCTAACGGCAGCAATCACCACTACGCTTGCAAAAGTATTGGGTGGAAAAAACAAAGCCGTAGCTTACGACCAAATTGATAACGCACCTGAGGAAAAAGCTCGTGGAATCACCATCGCTACTTCTCACCAAGAGTACGAGACTGCGAATCGCCACTATGCTCACGTAGACTGCCCAGGTCACGCTGACTATGTTAAAAACATGATCACCGGTGCTGCTCAGATGGACGCTGCGATCCTAGTTGTTTCTGCAACTGACGGACCAATGCCTCAAACGAAAGAGCATATCCTGCTCGCTCGTCAGGTAGGTGTTCCTTACATCATCGTATTCATCAACAAAGCGGACATGCTTGCTGCGGACGAACGCGAAGAGATGATCCAAATGGTTGAGATGGACGTTCGCGACCTTCTTAACAAATACAGCTTCCCTGGCGACGATACCCCTATCGTTTACGGATCCGCTCTTAAGGCTCTCGAAGGAGACGAATCTGAGCTTGGAACTCAATCTATCGTTAAATTGATGGAAGCTCTGGACACTTACGTTCCAAATCCAAAACGTATTACCGACAAACCTTTCCTAATGCCAGTAGAGGACGTATTCTCTATCACTGGTCGTGGAACTGTTGCAACTGGAAGAGTAGAGCAAGGAACCTTGAAAATCAACGACGAAGTTGAGATCGTTGGTATCCGTCCTACTACTAAAACCGTTGTTACCGGTATCGAAATGTTCCGTAAACTTTTAGATTCTGCAGAAGCTGGAGACAATATCGGTGCTCTTCTTCGTGGAACTAAAAAAGAGGACATCGAGAGAGGACAAGTCCTTGCTAAGCCTGGATCAATCACTCCTCACAAAAAATTCAACGCGGAAGTTTACGTTCTTACTAAGGACGAAGGTGGACGTCACACTCCATTCTTCAATAACTACCGTCCACAGTTCTATTTTAGAACTACCGACATCACTGGCGTTTGTAACCTGCCTAACGGTATGGAAATGGTAATGCCTGGTGACAACGTTACGATGAGCATCGAGTTGATTCACCCGATCGCTATGGACAAAGGTCTTAAATTCGCGATCCGCGAAGGTGGAAAGACTATCGGTTCTGGCGTAGTGGCTGAGATCACCGAGTAAGAGAAAGGTAATGGCTGGCCAAAAGATCAGAGTAAAGCTTAAAGCTTTCGATCATAAGTTGATCGACCAATCAACTTACGAGATCGTTGCGACTGCCAAAAGGACCGGAGCTACTGTCTCCGGTCCGATTCCTCTTCCAACGAAGAAGGAAATATACACAGTCCTCCGTTCTCCACACGTAAATAAAAAATCAAGAGAGCAGTTTGAGATGAAAACTCACAAAAGGCTCATAGACATTCTGGACACCAACGAAGACACAGTTGAGGCTCTGATGAAGCTACAACTCCCTGCAGGTGTTTCAGTGGATATTAAATCCTAAGGGAAGAAGAAATGGCAAAGGGATTAATCGGTAAAAAGATAGGGATGTCCCAAATCTTCGACGAGCAAGGAAACATTATTCCTGTAACCGTCTTAGAGGTAGGTCCCTGCGCAGTTTCCCAAGTCAAGTCCGTAGCTACGGACGGTTACGACGCGATTCAGTTAGCTTATCAGGATGATAAAGAAAAACACCTGACCAAATCAGAAGTTAAACATTTGGCAAAAGCTGGACTAACTCCTAAGAGAGTGTTGAAGGAATTCCGGAATTTCGGCGAAGAGCCGGCTGCCGGAGCTGAGTTAAAAGCACAAGACGTGTTTGCGGTTTCCGACACTGTGAAAGTTACAGGAACTAGCAAAGGTAAAGGTTTCCAAGGTGTTATCAAAAGATACGGACACCATGGTGGACCAGGCGCTCACGGTTCTCGTTTTCATAGACACCCAGGATCCATGGGATCCAACACCACTCCGGGAAGAGTATTCAAAGGTCGTAAATTACCGGGCCGTATGGGCTTCGATACAAAGACAGTATTGAACCTAAAAGTGGTTCGTATTCACGAAGCAGAAAATTTGGTTTTTGTAAGCGGATCAGTTCCGGGACCTGCAAACTCCATCATCACTATTGAGAAGATATAAAGACCGCGGTTAGTCATGAAAGCACAGAAGTACTCAAAAGAAGGAAAACTGCTCTCGGAAATCGAACTTCCTGCAGCGTTGTTCGAATCCAGATACAGCAGTGGCGCGATTTACGACGCCATCAAAGCGGAGAATGCTAACCTTCGCTCCGGGAATCATCATACCAAGACCCGCTCGGAAGTTTCCGGGGGTGGTAAAAAGCCTTGGTCCCAAAAAGGAACCGGTAGAGCTCGTCAGGGTTCTATCCGTGCTCCTCAATGGGTGGGCGGTGGTACTGTTCACGGACCTCGCAAGAGAGATTATTCTTACAACGTTTCTCCGAAAGTGAAACGCAGAGCGGTTCTTTCCGTTTTGAATAAGAAAGCTCAAGACGCGGTCATTAAAGTAGTAGAAGATCTGGATCCGAAAGAATTTAGCACTAAAGCGTTCTCTACTTTATTCAATAATATCGGATTAAAGAACACCGGAGTGATCGGATTCTTAGTAGGCGGAGAGAACGACTTCCTTAAAAAGTCAGTTCGCAATATTCCTACAGTAAAATACATCAACTCCAAACGTATTGCGGTGAGAGACATTCTATATAATAGAAATCTTGTAATTACCGAAGGCGCTTTGGGAGAAATCCTCAAGCATTACGGAGAAGGAAAATGAATCTGAATGAAGTGATCTTATCTCCGATCATCACTGAAAAGTCCCAAGACCTGGAGACTATCGGTGAAAAAGCCGGTAAAAGAACCGTAAAATACACTGTGGAAATCCATCCTAGAGCAAATAAAACTCTAGTGAAGGAAGCTTTTCGCAAAATTTACAACGTAGTACCTTCTTCCGTAAACATTCAAGTGTATCGCGGAAAAGTAAAAAGATTCCGTCATCTACCCGCTCCAAAAGCTCATTGGAAAAAAGCAATCGTGACTTTCCAAGACGGAGCGAGCATCGACTTCGGAAAGGAAGCATAAGAAATGGGAATTAAAAAGTTTAAACCCGTTACTTCCGCCAGCCGTTTTAAATCGGTATTAACTTTCGAGGAAATCACCGAAACGGAACCGTATCGTCCTTTAACGATCAGCTTAAATTACAAAGCGGGTCGTGGAGAAGGCGGTAAAATTGCGGTTCGCAGAAAAGGCGGAAGAGTAAAACGCAAATATCGTATCATCGACTTCAAACGTCGTAAGACCGGGATCCCAGCTACTGTTAAAACAGTAGAATACGATCCATATCGTTCCGCATTCATTTCTCTCGTTAGTTATTCTGACGGAGAATATGCTTACATCCTGAATGCAGAAGGATTGAAAGTTGGGGACAAAGTTTCCAATGGAGAAGGAGCTGAAATCAAAGTCGGAAACGCACTTCCACTCGGAAAAATTCCTCCAGGCACTAACGTGCATAACGTGGAATTGAAGATCGGAAGAGGCGGGCAGATCGCAAGAACTGCAGGATCCTTCGCTACTATCGCAGGTAGAGACGGAGAATACGTTCTTCTCAAACTTCCGAGCTCCGAAGTTCGTAAAGTTCACCAGAACTGCTACGCTACGGTAGGAATTTGCAGCAATAGAGATCATAACCTCGTTTCCATCGGTAAAGCCGGTAGAAACAGATGGTTGGGTAAACGTCCTAAGGTCAGAGGGGTCGTAATGAACCCGGTTGATCACCCACATGGTGGTGGTGAGGGACGTACTTCCGGAGGTCGTCACCCAGTGACTCCTTGGGGTATTCCAACCAAAGGATACAAAACTCGTCGCAGGGCTAAACCTTCTGACAAGTTTATCATCCAGAAGAGAAAGGGAAATAGGAGCAGGTAATCATCATGAGATCTTCTAAAAAAGGTCCGTTCATCGACAGTCACCTCATGAGCAAGGTGATCAAGCTGAACTCTGAAAACCAAAAGAAACCGTTTAAAACCTGGTCTCGTAGAAGTACGATTTTCCCGGACATGATCGGTCACACAATCATGGTTCATAACGGAAACAAATTTATCCCTGTTTTCATCAATGACAACATGGTAGGGCACAAGTTGGGAGAATTTGCTCCAACTCGTACTTATCGTGGTCATGGAAACACTGATAAAAAGGCGGCTAAGAAGTAATGGAAGCCGTAGCAATCGCAAGATTTGTCAGAATGTCCCCTCGTAAACTTCGTCTTGTAGCGGATGAGATCCGTGGCTACGAAGTTGCAGAAGCTCTGGATATTCTGAAATATACGAACAAGAGAGCGATCGAGCCTATCTTCAAACTTATCAAATCTGCTTCTGCAAACGCAGTTGTAAAAAGTGATAACGCTGATCCAGGCAAAATGTTCATTAAAAAGATCCTGGTGGACGAAGGCCCAATCCTTAAACGCTTCCGTCCTCGCGCTCGCGGTAGAGCTGCAAGGATCCGTAAGAGAACCAGCCACGTAACTGTGGTAATCTCGGATTAATAGGGGAAATCATGGGACAGAAAGTTAACCCAATAGGACTTCGTATCGGAATTACCCGCGGATGGGATTCCATTTGGTTCTCTCAAGGAGATTATAAAAAGAATCTTCACGAAGATATTAGAATTCGTAGATTTATCCAAGGCCGTTTTAAAGAAGCAGGCGTTGTAAAAGTTGTAGTGGAGCGTTTCCCTGAGAAGATCAACGTTAACCTTCACACTGCTAAGCCTGGTGTGGTAATCGGTAAGAACGGAGCGAATATCGAAGCCGTTAAAAAAGTCCTTAAGACTATGACCGAAAAACCTCTTAATCTTAACATTATAGAAGTTAAGAAGCCTGAGACTATTGCGCAATGTATCGCTGAGTCCATCGCGATCCAGATCCAAGAGCGTCAACCGTTCCGTCGTGTGATGAAACAAGAACTTCGTCGTGCTATGAGAGGTGGAGTAGAAGGAATTAAGATCCTGATCTCCGGTCGTTTGAACGGAGCGGATATGGCTCGTCGCGAAGGTTATCGTGAAGGAAGAATTCCTCTTCATACACTTAGAGCGAAAATCGATCTAGGATTCCGTGAAGCCAGCACCACTTTCGGACAAATCGGAGTGAAGGTTTGGACTTATACCGGAGACTTCATCAACAATAAAGAAGAATCCGAAGAAGATAAATACGCCGTTAAAAGAAGGACCAACTGATCGTCTCTGATGATCCAAAGGTAAAAAACGATGTTATCACCTAAAAGAGTTAAGTTCAGAAAAAGACAAAGGGGCCGCTTGAAAGGAAACGACGAGCGTGGTTCCAAAGTGTCCTTCGGAGAGTTCGGTTTGAAAGCTGTTACTTCCGGACGTTTGACTGCAAGACAGATCGAAGCGGCAAGGATCACTATCAACCGTCAGGTAAAAAGAGGCGGGAAACTTTGGATTAGGATCTTCCCTCATCTACCTATTACCAAAAAACCAGCGGAAACTCGTATGGGTAAAGGTAAAGGTAACCCTGAGTTCTGGATCGCAGAGATCAGACCTGGTAGAGTTTTATTCGAAATGAGCGGTATCGATGAAGCAACCGCTAAAAAAGCTTTGGATCTGGCTGCTTATAAACTGCCTGTTCAAACTGAATTTGTGAAGAGGTCTACGCTGTGAAAAAGATCAAACTCGCAGAGTTGAAAGACGCAGAAATTTTAGCACAATTGGAAGATGCTCGTAAGATCATTCGTACAGCACGTTTCCAATACGGAGTGGCTCGTTCTTTGGAGAACCCGAAGGTGATCACTAACGCGAAGAAAAAGATCGCGCGCCTTCTTACTATCCAAAGAAACAGAGAGTTAGCTGCGAAGCCTGGTTCTACTAAGGCCAGACGTTATTCAAGAGCTACTCGTAAGACGCAAGCTTTAGCAAAAGCGAATGCTTCCGCTAAAAAGGCTGCTAAGGGAACGAACTGATTATGGAAACTGCAAAGAAGCACATAAAAAAATCACTTCTTAGCGAAGGTAAAGTTGTGAGCACTGCTATGGATAAAACCCTAGTGATGTTAGTGGAAGCACGCAAGACTCACCCTAAGTTTAAGAAGATCGTTCGTAGAACCGTTAAAATGAAGGTTCATGACGAAAAAAATGAATGCCAAGTAGGAGATAGGATTCTGGCGATCGAAACCAGGCCTCTATCCCGTGAAAAGCGTCACCGTCTATTTAAGATCGTAGAAAAGGCAAAGTAAGATGATCCAACAGGAAACCATCCTCCAAGTCGCCGATAACTCCGGAATCAAAAGAGTTATGTGTATTAAAGTCTTAGGAGGCTCTAAAAAACGTTACGCCTCCGTAGGAGACGAGATCATCGTCGCCGTGAAAGACGCACAACCTGCTTATGGGTTAAAAGATTCCACGGGGAAAAAGGTCCATAACAAGGCCGTTCAACGCGCAGTAGTCGTCAGAACTAAAAAAGAGATCCGTCGCCCGGATGGTTCTTATATTCGTTTCGATGATAACGCAGTCGCAATTATCGACGACAAAGGAAACCCGAAAGGGACCCGTATTTTCGGGCCAGTAGCTCGCGAACTTCGCGATAAAAAATACGCTAAGATCATCTCCCTAGCGCCGGAGGTTCTATAATGTCTAAGCTGACGTATCGGGGATCCGAATATACAAAATTCAAATCCGTTCGCCTGCACAAAGATGACGAAGTAGTCGTTATCGCAGGAAAAGAGAAAGGAAAAAAAGGCAAGATCCTAGTTATCGATAAGAAAAGGGATCGTGTAGTAGTAGAAGGACTGAACAAACGTAAACGTTTCTTAAGACCTACCCAAGAAAACCCTCAAGGTGGTATCGTAGAGGTGGAAGCTCCAATGCACATCTCCAACGTAATGTTCTACGATTCCAAAAAGAAGAAGGGAGTTCGTCTGGGCTACCAAGAGAATAAAGGTAAAAAAGTCCGCGTTTCTAAGCCGGAGGGGAAAGAGATCTAAGTCATGGCAGCAGCTAGATTGAGAGATAAATACGGGAAAGAAATCGTTCCCGCTCTTCAGAAACAATATAACTTCAAGTCCATTATGCAAGTTCCTCGTTTGGAAAAAATCGTTCTGAACGTGGGAATGGGAGAGGCTCATACCAACCCTAAAGCATTGGAAGCGGCTGTAGAAGAACTCGCATTGATCACCGGACAACGTCCGGTTAAAACTAAGGCTAAAAAATCCATCGCGGGATTCAAACTCCGCGAAGGTATGAGCCTCGGAACCACTGTTACCCTACGTGGAAACTATATGTATGAGTTTCTAGATCGTTTGGTGAATGTGGCTCTACCAAGGGTGCGTGACTTTAAAGGAGTTTCCGAGAAAGGTTTCGACGGACGCGGAAACTATAACTTCAGCATCAAAGAACAAATCATTTTCCCAGAGATCAAAGTGGATAAGATCAACACTCTCTATGGGATGAACCTGACCTTCGTAACGAACACCAAGGTAGACGCAGAAGCTTATAGCCTTCTCGCTGCTTTCGGTATGCCGTTCCGGAACCTGAGATAAGGAGCCCGCAATCATGGCTAAGACCTCTTTAATCGAAAGACATAAGAAAAAAAAGAAATTCAAAGTACGGGTTCACAACCGTTGCCCACTTTGCGGACGCCCTCGCGGTTACCTAAGAAGATTCGACATGTGCAGAATTTGCTTCCGGAAGCTTGCTAGCCAAGCTCAAATCCCGGGAGTAGTTAAGGCATCTTGGTAAGGACTGGAGGACATTATAATGAGTTTATCTGATCCAATCGGTGATATGCTGACCCGCATTCGTAATGCTGGTCGTGCGAAACATGAAAGTTGTGTGATTCCAGGAAGTAAGATCAAACGTTCTATTCTGGAGTTATTGAAAGAAGAAGGATTTATCAACGGCTATGAGCCGGTGACTAACGGAAGTTTCGAAGATTTCAAAGTTGCTTTGAAATACGATGTAACTAAAAGACCGGTGATCCGCGAGTTAGTTCGTGTATCAAAACCAGGTCGTAGAGTTTACATGAAAAGCGAAGAGATCCGCCCGTATAAAAACAATATGGGAACTATGATTCTCTCCACTTCCAAAGGAGTTATGACCGGCAAAAAAGCTCGGAAATTACGGGTAGGAGGAGAGGTTATCTGTAAACTCTCTTAAGAGTGAAGGAAAACTTATAAAGACCTATGTCCAGGATTGGAAAAGCAGAAATCAAACTTCCGGATAAAGTGGAAGTAAAACAGGACAGCACCGTAATTAAAGTGAAAGGTCCTCTAGGCGAGTTACAAACTCCTATTTTTGCAGGAATCTCTCTGAAAAACGAGGGCGGGACTGTGAAATTGGAAAGATCCAGCGAAGAGCAAAACATAGTAGCTCTTCACGGATTGACCCGAGCTCTTCTTATGAATAGCGTAAAGGGTGTGACCGCTGGTTGGGAAAAAAACCTGGAGATCACAGGGGTTGGTTATCGTGCTGCTAAGCGCGGTGAAGATCTGGTGATGAACCTTGGATATTCCCACGAGGTTGTTTACAAGGCTCCTAAAGGAATTAAGATCGAAGTCATTGAACAAGTGAAGATCAAAATTTCCGGAATCGACAAACAACTAGTCGGGCAAGTTGCGGCAGATATCCGTTCTAAGAGACCTCCTGAGCCTTATAAAGGTAAAGGGATCAAGTACAACGACGAATTTATCAAGAGAAAGGCCGGAAAAACCGGTAAGAAGTAAGGCCATGATTAATAAACTGAAAAAAATCGCAGCCAAACGCAGAAGAGCAGAGCGTTCCAGATTTAAACTGAGACAATCCAGCTCTCGCCCTAGATTGGTATTTAATAAATCCAATCGTTATCTTTCCTGCCAGATCGTGGATGATGGCCAAGGAACAACTTTGGTAGCTGCCTCTACATTAGAAGCTACCTTTGCAGGTAAAAGCCGCAAAGATAAAGAAGCTGCTAAGGCTTTGGGAAAAGCGATCGGAGAGAGAGCCGCTTCTAAAGGTGTAAAGGTAGTTATGCTGGATCGTTCCGGAATGATCTACCACGGAAGAATCGCGGCTTTCGCGGACGCGGCTAGAGCCGCGGGACTGGAGTTCTAATAATGGCATACGAACAAGATCAAGAACAGAAAGAGTTTAACGAGAAGGTCGTAAAGATCGATCGCGTTGCTAAAGTTGTAAAAGGTGGACGTCGTTTCTCCTTTAACGCTCTGACAGTAGTCGGAGATGCAAAAGGTAAAGTAGGGATCGGATTCGGTAAAGCGAATGAGGTTCCGGACGCGATCCGTAAATCTATCGAGTCAGCTAAGAAAAATTTGGTGAAAATCCAATTTAGAGGACATACCATTCCTCACGAAGTGATCGGAAAATTCAAATCGGCAAGAGTGATCCTGAAACCGTCTACTGCGGGAACCGGGATTATCGCCGGAGGATCCGTTCGTTCCGTAGTGGAGAAGGCTGGGATCCAAGATATTCTTAGCAAATCCTGGGGTTCTTCGAATCCTGTAAATATCGTAAAGGCGACTCTGGACGCTCTTCAACAATTGGAGACTCCGGTTTTAGCAGCTCGTAAAAGAGGGATCACTCTGGCTCGTCTTTTCGGAAACGACGTAGGATAATTAACATGGAAACCGTAATCGTTACTCAGATCAAAAGTAATATCGGGATTAAAAAAGGCCAGAAGCTAACTCTGGCTGCTTTGGGGCTCCGTAAGACCGGACAACAAAGAAAACATACTCTAACTCCGCAGGTGAAAGGGATGATCAATGACGTTCAACACCTGGTCCGAGTCGAAAAGGCGTAATTAGGTAAGGGAAATGAGTAAAGAAAGAATTAAGGCTGCCCTGGCGTTCGGAAAAGAGCGCGAAGAAAAGGGAGATAAGCCGGCAGGGAACATCATTCCAGTTCCAGCAGGTTCTACTAAGAATAAAAAACGTTTAGGTCGTGGTATCGGTTCCAAAACCGGTAAAACGGGAGGACGTGGTTCTAAAGGACAGTATGCTCGTAATACAGTTCGTCGAGGATTCGAAGGTGGGCAGATGCCTATCCATAGAAGACTTCCTAAGCGCGGGTTTACTTCCATATTTCATAAGGACTTCTTCCCAATCAACCTCAGAGATATTGAGAAAAGCGGGTTGACCGGCAACATAGATGCCAAAAATATGGTTGAATCGAAGATTCTTGATAACGAGAGCACTCCTTTCAAGATTCTGGGAACCGGTGAGATCACGAAAGCCGTTCATATAGTAGCGGATCGCGTTTCCGCTTCCGCCAAGGAAAAGATAGAGAAAGCAGGCGGTTCCGTAAAACTTCGCTCAGAGTTAGCTTCTAAAGAAGCTTAAATCCTGAGTCGTTTTCGACCGTTTGGAAGACCGATTCTTTTATTTTGTAGAGGGACTCAAGCTTTGAGTCCCTTTTGCCCGCAAGGGGAGACCAAGGACTAAGGAAAGAGAACAAAGCCGCATGCTGACTTCGATTGCAAATATTTTCAAAATTCCAGAGTTGAGAAACAAGGTGTTCTTTACTCTTGGCATGCTTTTACTTTTCCGTCTCGGAACTCATATTACTATTCCTGGTATTGATCCTAAAGTAGTTTCCGCAATCGCTTTGGATGCAAATGCAGCCGAAGGTCTTGTAGGAATGTTCGATATGTTCGCTGGAGGAGCTCTTCTGAACTTCTCCATCTTTGCGCTCGGGATCATGCCTTATATTTCCTCTTCCATCATTATGCAATTAGTGATGGTACTTGTTCCTTCTTTACAAAAACTCCAAAAAGAAGGAGAAGAAGGTCGCAAGAAGATCGGACAATACACCAAATACGGAACGATTTTACTTTGCGGAGTCCAGTCTTTAGCGGTGATCCGTTTGGCTCAACGTTGGTCCTACGGTGCGGACAATGCTCCGGCTCTTCACCCGGGTTTGATCCATTCTTCTGTTGAATCTTGGTTCTTCTTTATTGCATTATTATCCATCACCACCGGAACTGTTCTTTTGATCTGGTTAGGTGAGCAAATTACTGAGAGAGGGATCGGTAACGGTATTTCTCTTTTGATCTTTGCAGGTATCGTAGGGCGTCTTCCAGTTTCCGTAGCTCAGTTGTTCCGTGAGAACTTCGTAGACGGACTGAACATTATCATCCTTCTTCTTTTATTCATCCTACTCATCGCGTTAACAGTTCTTCTTACCCAAGGAGTCCGTAAGGTTCCTTTACAGTACGGAAAACAAATGGTAGGAAGAAAGATGGTCCAAGCTAAGTCTCAAAGTATTCCTTTTAAAGTGAATGGCGCAAGCGTAATGCCGATCATATTCGCTTCTTCTTTATTACTTTTTCCGCAAACGATCATCCAACAGATCTCCGAGCTTCCTAACTGGGCAGGTTGGGTTTTACTATTGGATTATCTGAACCCATTCTCTCAGACTTGGTATCACGCTGCATTCTACTTCTTTGTGTATATTGCGCTCATCGTGTTCTTTGCATATTTCTATACTGCAATCCAATTCAATCCTGGAGAACTAGCGGAAAATCTTCGTAAGTATAATGGATTTATCCCTGGAATTCGTCCAGGATCTCATACTAAGGAATATATAGAGAAGGTCCTAAACAGGATCACTCTTCCCGGTGCGGTTTTCTTAGCAGGACTCGCATTAGCACCTTATATCATTATTCGTTTCTTGAATTTAGGAACAAACTCCGGTGGTGGATCCTTGGTTTACACCTTCGGGGGAACTTCTCTGCTAATCATGGTAGGGGTTGCTTTGGAAACTCTGAAACAATTAGAGTCCCAATTGCTGATGAGAAACTACGATGGTTTCTTGAAAAAGACCAAGATTAAGGGAAGGTCTTAAGAAAATGAATTCTATCATTTTCATGGGGCCACCGGGTGCAGGTAAAGGCACTCAAGCAAAGATACTTTGCGACACTTTGGGAATTCCTCAGATCTCTACCGGAGATATTCTGAGAGCAGCCGTCAAAAACGGTACCCAGATGGGATTAGAAGCAAAGAAATACATGGATGCCGGAGATCTTGTTCCGGATTCTGTAGTTATCGGCATTATAAAAGATCGTCTTGTGGAGCCTGATTGCAAGAACGGATTCTTATTGGATGGATTTCCAAGAACCGTAGAGCAAGCAGATGCTTTAGATAAGATCTTAAACACAGAAGGTTTAAAGATCAAAAGAGCGATCAACTTGGAAGTTCCTGATGAGGAACTTCTGCAACGTTTATTAAAACGTGCGGAAATCGAAGGTCGTTCCGACGACAACGAAACAACGATCAAGAGTCGTTTGGAAACTTATAACAAAAAGACTCTTCCGTTACTGGACTACTATGCTGCAAAAGGAAATCTCTCCCGTGTAAACGGTGTGGGTAACTTGGATACAGTCACAAAACTCATCGAGAAGGAGTTAGCTTAACTTGGCGAAAGAAGATGCAATCACCGTGGACGGTACCGTTTTGGAACCTCTCCCAAACGCAATGTTCCGCGTTGAGCTGGAAAATGGTCACAAGGTTTTGGCCCATATTTCCGGTAAAATGAGAATGCATTATATCAGGATCCTCCCAGGCGACAAAGTCACCGTGGAACTCTCTCCTTACGATTTGACCAAGGGTAGGATTACCTACCGCAAAAAATAGGAACACGTTATGAAAGTAAGAACTTCCGTAAAAAAAATCTGCACTAGCTGCAAAGTTATCAGAAGAAAAGGTGTGATCAGAGTGATTTGCACCAACCCTAAACACAAGCAAAGGCAAGCATAATCATGGCTCGTATCGCAGGTATCGATCTTCCAAGAGAAAAAAGAATCGTTGTTGGTCTAACGTATATTTACGGAATCGGCCGATCCACTTCTCGCAAACTTCTCGCGAAAGCGGGAGTTGATGAGGCAATCAGAGTGAAAGATCTTTCTGACGCTCAAGAAGCTGCTCTAAGAAAAGCGATCGAAGAAAGTATCAAGGTAGAAGGAGATCTTCGCTCCGAAAACCAACTCAATATCAAAAGATTGATGGATATCGGATGTTACAGAGGCCTGCGTCATAGAAGAGGTCTTCCAGTTCGCGGTCAGAGAACCAGAACCAATGCCCGTACTCGTAAGGGTGTTAAGAAGACCGTTGCCAATAAGAAGAAGGTGACTAAGTAATCATGGCTGAAGATAAAAAAGGCAAAAAAGAGAAAAAGGTTAAGAAGAAGGAGAAAAAGGTCGTTCCTCGCGGAAAGGTCTATATCACCGCTTCTTTTAACAATACCATCATCACCATTACTGACTTGGCAGGAAACACTCTGTCTTGGTCAACAGCTGGTGCTATGGGTTTCCGTGGATCCAAAAAATCTACTCCGTATGCGGCTCAGATCGCAGCGGGGAATGCTGCCGAGAAGGCGATCGATTCTACCGGTTTAGCCGAAGTGGATGTTCTGGTTTCCGGCCCAGGTATCGGACGCGAATCTGCGATCCGTTCCTTAGTCGCTAGAGGACTTTCCATTAAAATGATCAAAGACGTAACACCTTTACCGCATAACGGTTGTCGTCCCCGTAAAAGAAGAAGGGTTTAAGGTAGGAATAATATGGCAAGATATAGAGGACCTGTCGTTAAACTAATGAGGAGAGAAGGTGTTAACCTTTACCTCAAATCCAGTTTTACTTTCAATAGAGATAAGTTCCATAAAAAGGGACCTCCTGGAATGCAACCTAAAAGGAAACCGAAAGTTTCCGAGTACGGTTCTCAGCTTCGTGAAAAACAGAAGTTGAAAAGAGCTTACGGACTTTTAGAAAAACAATTCCGTAGCCTTTACGAAGAAGCATCTCACGCTCACGGTGTAACTGGTGAAATTCTTCTCCAACTTTTGGAAAGAAGATTGGATAACGTTGTATATCGTTTAGGTTTTGCTGTGACTAGACGTCAGGCGAGAAACTTCATCGCTCACAACCATATTTTGGTAAATGGAGAGAAAGTGGATATCCCGTCTTTCCGTTTGAAAGTAGGCGATAAGATCGAGATCAAACCTAAATTTAGAACTTCTGGTTTTATTACCCAGAATATCCAATTGGCTCAGTCTCTGAATAATATTCCTTCTTGGGTGTCTTCTGATTTCATTCAGTTTTCAGGAGAAATTCTGTCTTTGCCGGAACGTCATCATATCGACATTCCAGTGAAAGAACAGGTGATCGTGGAGTTGTACTCCAAGTAATTTTATTGGGAAGGGTTTCTAAGTGTCTCTAAAAAGTTTACTCAAAGGATTTAAACGTCCCAAAAAGATCGAATTTACTACGGAAGCGAATACTCCTAACTACGGAAAATTCGTAGCGGAGCCTTTCGAGCGCGGTTTCGCGACCACGATCGGAAACTCTCTTCGTAGAACTCTCATGTCTTCTATCGAAGGTGCCGCTATTTCTGCTCTTCGTATCGAAGGAGTGAACCACGAGTTCTCTTATATCGAAGGAGTAGCTGAAGACGTTACTCGTATCATCCTAAACCTTAAACAAGTTCGTATCAAATACGAGCCTGAGGACAAGGACCAAAGCAAAGTTATCCATTTGGAATTGAAAGGTGCGGGATATTTCAGAGCCGGAGACCTGGCTGTGGATTCTTCCATCGAGATCATGAACCCGGATCTACATATCGCAACTTTGAATGAAGATGCGAACCTTGTATTGGATCTGGAAATCCAAAGAGGAAGAGGATACGTTCCTGCAGAAGATAAGAAGAAGGATATCGAAGTTCTTGGAACTATTCCGATCGACTCTATCTTCTCTCCAGTTCAAAAAGTAATTTTCGAGATTTCAGAGACCCGTGTGGCTCAGAGATCCGACTACGAAAAACTGACTCTGGAAGTTTGGACAGACGGATCGATTTCTCCGGAGGATGCAGTTGCTCAAGCGGCTAAGATCCTAAAAGAACACCTCACAGTATTTATCAACTTCGAAGAAGAATTAGAGGAAGAAGAAGACGAGTTAGACGAAGCGGACGAGAAGTTGAAAGCTTCCCTTTCCAAACACGTGGAAGAACTCGAACTTTCCGTACGTTCCCTGAACGTTCTTCGCAGTTTGGAAATCGACTTCGTTGGAGACCTTGTTAAGAGATCCGAAGAAGAGATGTCCAAATCCAAACATTATAGCGAGCAAGGTCTCGCAGAACTTAAGTCTAAACTTGCTGGTTTGGGACTTTCGTTCGGAATGAGAGATTTCTAATATGAACAAAAGAAATAAAGTAAAACATCTCAACCGCGAAAAAGGTCATAGAGACGCTCTGATCAATAACATGATCACTAGTCTTTTCAAATACGAGAGAATCGAATCCACTCAAGCGAAACTGAAAGTGGTTCGTTCTCACGCCGAAAAGATCATCACCAGAGCGAAAAGAAACCTTGCGACTGATATCGCTCCTGCGGTTGCACTTCACAATAAACGTGAAGTTCTAAAAAGAGTAAAGGACCGCAATATCGTTACGAAACTTTTCGAAGATATCGCAGTTCGTTATGCTGCTGTAAATGGCGGATATACTAGAATCCTGAAAAAGATCAATAGAGCTTCCGATAATTCCGAGGTAGGAATTTTAGAACTCACTAACAGAAAGGATCGTTCCTCTCTAATCAAAGAGATCAAAGATAAGAGAGAAGCTATTTCCGACGCTAAAAAGGAAAAAGCGGCGGCTCCTCCTCCGGCTAAAAAGGAAAAAGCTCCTAAAAAAGAAGCTGCTCCTAAAGCTAAGGCAGCTAAGAAGCCTGCAGCTCCAAAAAAGGCGGTTAAAAAAGCCGCTCCTAAGAAGAAAAAATAATATAAATAATCCCCGAAGAGATGGGAGATATGTGGGCCCCGGTGTTGGAGACAGCATCGGGGTTTTTCTTTTTAGAACCCTTTTGCTTTTAAAAACTCGTCCAGTTTTCCTACGAGTGGGCTTTCACCGTCTAGCTCTTTCGCTTTTTCCAGCACGGACCTTGCGTCTTCGAATTTATTTAATAACCTGTAATTGTCAGAAAGATTGATTAGGTTCGCAAGACGGTGAGGTTGAGTTTGACGGACCTTCTCCGCTGCGTCAGCCGCATGTTGAAATTCCTTCATATGTTTATAACATAAGGACAATAAGAACCAGATATTATGCGATTCCGGATCTAAGTTTAGATAACGTTCTAACCATTTGGAAGCTTTAGAGAATTCTTTTTTATCGTAATAGATCTGTCCGATCAGTCTAGCGGATTCTTTAAAATTTGGAGCCAAGTTCCAGGAGAATTCTAGTAGCTCGAGTGCTACCGGTACTTCTTTTTTCGCTAGATGTTGTTTCGCTTGATTGTACTTTGCTACTGCATCGTTATACTTAGGATGTTCCGGATCTATTAGCTCTTTGTATCCTATCCTAATCAGGGAAAGGTCGTCCGCGATCGCTCCTACTCCGTGTAGTTTTCCCGCGATCGTATCCAAATCTCCTTTGGAATCTTCCACAATTCGAACGAATAAATTCTCGTCTTCGTTCATCTTCCAGTTGATCCCATCCGAACTGATATTGATATCGTCCCTTCCATCAGAACCTAAAAACAGAACGTCTCCGGGCTGCAAATGGGATTCATGGATTTTGATATTCGCTCCGAATGGAGATCCTAATTTCCATGCCGAAAGTTCGGGAGCTAAGAAGGAAGATCTATCGTCTCTGAATAATACAGGCCAAGGATGTTCTGCGTTCAGTATCAGTATTTTTCCGGTTTTATCGTGGATCAGTCCGAAGATCGCAGAGGCCATCATCGTTCCGTCGAATGTTCTAAAAATTTCGTCCAGTTCTCTATGAGTCTGTAACATCCAAGCTTCAGGATGAATATCGATCGTCTTTCCATGGCTTGCGGAACGAGATAGAATATTATTGACTGCAGTTCCAAGAACGATTGCTCCTCCCGCTCCTTGGAGAGATTTTCCCATCGCATCACCGTTTAAGAAGAAGGTCCATTTTTCCTTTTCGGATCCGAATAAAAGGTTTCCACTAATGCAGATGTCTCCACCCAGCTCTGACTCTCGATTCTTAAACGTAAACTTTTTCTTTTGTTCTATATAGAAGATGGTGCTAACGTCTTGGGATGTATTCCAATTTGTCATGAGAGGTTTGCTCAAGAGAGAAGTGAGATAATAGTCCCCATCCTGCTGCACTTTGAGAGCATGGATCTCTTCCATTCTTTTGGTGACTTCCATCGTTCTTTCGTCGACTTTTTGCTCTAAAGTGTTTGCATATTCTTCTTCCACTGCTCCGATCCTGCGAAAGATCAAGATCACACTTTGTGTGATATAGGATACCACCGCTAAAAATACCAATTTTAATGATTGTTCCGAAATGGATGCGTATCCCGGAGAGATAACCTTGAGTTCATCTTCGGTGAATTCTACTCCCCTAAAGATCGTATTTAAGATCACGAGTCCCTGTCCGACTACGCTAAATATTCCTGAAAGTTTTGCAACCGTTGGAGATAAAAGTAATACGGAATATACTATGAAGATCATATTGATCGCATATAGAATGATTTGGCGTATTACTCCTGATGCCATATTCCTGTCAGTCCAAGAGGCAACGAACATGACTATGGATAAGATGGTAATATCTGCGAGTACGGAAACTTTGCCGACCATAGAAGGTATCTTACCGAATTTTTTGTAACAATACTGGTTATAGACTGCATATCCGAGCATAGACCCTATCCCGATCAAATACACGATATTTTGAATCATGGAGCTCTGGGTCCAAGCGGCAGCGAGAGAAATGAGGAATAATATCGCTAAGCCGAATCGGATCCGATTGATCGTAAGTGGACCGGAGGCTATAATTCTCTCCGTGATGAGTTCCTTTTTTTCTTCCATCCCTAATCGGCCTCTTTTTAAATCGCCTATAGTATTTGGATAAGTGAATATATTTTTGAACGTATCATCTACAAATTTTTTAAAGAATGTAGGATAGTTGTAAAAATATAATTCCTCCTCCAAATACTTGAGACGGAAAAAATAAGAGAAAAGTAAGTGCCTCCATTAAAAACAATCTCGCATTTTAGAACTTTCTTTTGTTGTTCGGCCGGATAACCTCCATAAGTCATTTTGTCGGTAAAGTAAATTGGCTCTTCTTTTCGTTTAGGGTCCGAACATTCGGTCCTGCTTGTAGAGTTTGTAATGCCTGGATATCAAATGTAGAACTTGATCCATCTACCAAAAGTGCATAATGTATGCTTTCGTTCGATTCTTGTAATCAGATCCCTGGAATCTGTTTGTTATAGATACGTTTTTCTGGAACTCAGGTGATTGCGCGGATAGTCACTATGCAATTGTATATTTTTGTAATTTCTTCATGGGCTCGCAAGATAACGATCTCGTTTAAGAATCCAAACTTTATTCGTGAAAGTAAAAATTAATCGGCTCTCGCAGTTTTCATCTTAATAAATAATTTAATTCAAATTAAGTTTTTTGAAATTGTTTTATAATTGAAAGGGTTTTGATTTACTCATATTTCATTTAATCGAAACTAAAGGAGAGAACGGATGAAAATTATTGAAGAAGGTTTTGTGACGAATCCTTTGTTTAGAGTTCTTTCTAAGTTCGTATTCGGTCATGACGCAACAATGAAAACATATTTAGCAGATCTAAGTAGGAAATTGGAGACATCGCGAAATTGACCTTTCAAGAAAGAGCGGTTAGAAGAACTGGGATTGGGTTGTAAATAGGAATCTTATTGTATTTTTGTTGGAATTCCAACAAGGTTAAGATGGCAAATTCTGATTGTAGGGAATTAGGTTTTGTGATAAAGAGCGAGGAGTGTGAATTTTTCCACCGCTACGCTCCGGCCCCCACCCAAAATAGGGTGGGGCTATCCTAAACCAAATCCAAATTACAGTAGATCTAGCTTAGCAACAGAAGAACCTTCTATCCTCGGTTCTTCTCCGCTTGTTTAGAATATTTTCTCTGGTAGACAAATCGGATTGCTTCAGCCTCTAACCAAGGAACCGGTTTTCCGCCGCCTAGGATTCTAGATTCTACGAATGCCTTGCTTGCTTTTTCCAGAACCATACAAACTGCATGAGCATCATCCAGACTTTTATGAGCGCATAATGCTCCTGCATTTTGAAGATACACCGCATTTCTTCTTCCTATAGCGGAGACAATCTTTTTCAGTCCTTTCGCATCGGACGCATTAGATACAACCTTTGCGTTAGGTCCTACAATTTGGGCCATATCATCTAAATAAGGACGAACAGTCTCTCCAGCCATCGAACAGGTCATCACATTCTCCTGAGTGGAATGAAAGATAACGCTGAATTCAGGTCTTGCTAGATAAAGAGAGAGATGTTGTATAGCTTCGTCAGGAATATCTTTGGGAAAGATTTGATTCTCCTCCAAAGGAATTTCTAACAGTGCCGTTTTAGTCTTTTTACCGATCGCATTTAGATCCGCTTTTTTAGGAGTGATCCAAATACTCTTTCCGATCTTAACACTGGCGCATCCATTCTTTGCTAAAATTCCTTCCTTCACAAGTTGAGGGAGAAATTTTTGAAGATCCATCGGGCTATCCGGAGCTTTCATGCTGTTTTTACCAGTCCATAGTTTTTGAGATACCAAGAGCGAATGGAATCCCTGTCGCCTTTTTTATAACCGGAAACCTTTAAGAATTCTTTCTCAATGAATAGTTGGCAGACTCTTTCGAGCTCTAGAGCTACTTGAAAAGCGTCTTCCATATCTTTCCCGACGCAAAGAGTTCCATGGTTTGCTAAAAGAACTGCCTTACTTCCGGACTTATCTAAAGCGTGGATCGCCATTTTGATAAGTTTTTTAGTTCCAGGTAGAGAGTAGTCCGTGCAAAGAACAGGCCCACCGATGATCTTTTTCATCTGAGGATTTAGAACAGGAACATCCTTTCTTGCCGCCGCAACCACTGCTGCTTGCAATTGGTGAGTATGGATTACGGCACCTATATTCGAACGAAGTTTATAGGCGGCGGAATGAAGTCCTTTCTCATAAGACGGTTTGATCTTGCCGATATGGGTCAGATCATCGATGTTTACTTGTACGATCTCTTCCGGAGTTAGGTCTTCATAAGTCCTACCGGTAGGAGTAATCGCAAAATAATTCTCATCGATACGTTGGCTGATATTCCCCCAAGTTCTTGCGATCAGACCCGACTTAAGAAGTCGGATCCCAGTATCTCGTACGATTTTTTTGGCCTTATCTATTTCCATATTCTTCTCCTATTTTGTGGACAGGTGAGTTATACACCTTCGACTTTTTGGAAAACTCTTTCGAATCTTTTTAAAGCGTCATCGATCACTGCATCAGTATCCGCAGCGCTTGTATACAGACGGCTTCCTGCAAGGGTAACGATACCTTCGGCCATGTAAGCTGCTCCCATTTCTTCCATCGCCTTTTTACGGGTATGAGCCTCTTTGATGGTGGATTTGATCTTCCAGAATTTCTTTATATCGATCTCTAAAAGCATAGTTCCAACAGTTTCCAAATGACAGATAGATCCTTGGTTGAACGCTACGAAAGGTAGATTATACTTCTTAATTAGTTTTTGTAAACCAGCAGTGATCCTGTCTCCAGCTCTTCCTGCTTTTTCACAGGCCTTTTGTTTTTCAATTTCAAGAAGAGTATAATAACCTGCAGCTGAGCTAAGAGGGTTTGCTGCCATAGTTCCGCCGATCAGAGCTTTTTTTACGCCTGTTTGGAGTCCTGCAGAAAGATACTTCATGTATTCCTTCTTTCCGCCTAATCCACCGGCAGAAGGATAACCTCCGGCAACTACTTTACCGAATACGGTTAAATCCGGAGTAATACCATAGTAACCTTGGGCACCGCTTAATCCGATACGGAATGCAGTAACAACTTCATCAAAAATCAGTAATGCTCCATACTTGTCGCAAAGTTCTCTGACTCCTTTATTGAAGTCCATATCGATAGGGCGAGTTCCGCTTTCCGGTCCGATCGGTTCCAAGATAACTGCAGCAGTGCCGCCTCTCCAACGATTTCTTTTTAAAGTTCTTTCTAATGCGTTTAGATCGTTTGGATAGAATTCTTGGGTATATTTGAATACATGTTTAGGAATTCCGTGAGACTCAAAATGTCTGGTGCCAGGTAGGCGAAGTCCATATGCAAGCTGGTCGCTCCAACCGTGATAAGCTCCACCCATCTTTACTATATTTTTCTTTTTGGTCGCAAGTCTTGCCACCCGGATAGATGCCATACAAGCCTCTGTTCCGGATCCCAACATACGAAACATTTGCACAGAAGGCATATGCTCCACGATCTTCTCCGCAAGTCTTAACTCATACTCATGGAACAAACCGGTCACTGGTCCTGTGGTTTCCAGAAGTTGAACAACCTTCTTACGAATATTCGTAGGGTTACTACCTAAAACTGTAGGACCTCCTGCTTGCAGGAAGTCTATGTATTTGTTCCCATCTAGATCGTATAAATGCGCTCCGGAAGCCTTGGTGAAAACAAGAGGGAAGGGATAATTGAATGCGAGATTATGCTGTACTCCGCCCGGAATATATTCGGAGGCTTCCGCTATCATCAATTTGGATTTAGAACATTTCTTTTCGAAATACTCCTGAAGGTACTTCTCCATTTCATTCTTCTTGATAGACCGAATTGGCTGGCGAATCAGGTCATGAAGTTGTTTATAAACCCCTTTTACGTCTGGGTATTGGGTAATTGCGAAGCCGGTAGACATATCTTTTTCCTTTTTTTACGGAATATAGGTTGACAGTGAGTGAATACTCACTCACTGTCAACTAGAAAATACAGAAAAGAACCTTCCGGGAAAATTTTCCGTATTCCGGTGGTTAGGAACCGCTTACGTAGTAAATATAGGGAAGTACTGTGGCTGAATTTACCGCTTCAAAATACAATAGAGATACTTTCGATAAGATCCCGGAAGAAAAAAGGACCAGGATACTTTCCGTTGCGATCGCAGAATTTGCAAACCGAGGTTTCAATAATGCGAACACAAATATTATTGCTAAGAAGGCCGGCATCAGCGTTGGCTCTTTATACAAATACTTCGATACAAAAGAAGACTTTTTTCTTACCGCTGTAGGTTACGGTATCCATCAGCTAGAAAAAACCTTAGAAGAAGTCCTGAACGAAGAAAGCGACCTTTTCGGAAAGGTGGAAAGAATATTAAGAATTATCCAAAAACATTCCAGAGAGAATAGAGATATTATCCGCTTATACAATGAGATCACTGCGGAAGGAAATTCTGAGCTGATCCGAGGACTTTCCTCCGATATGGAAAGTGTTTCCGCTAAAGTTTATACTTCTTTATTGGCAGAAGCCAAAAAGTCCGGTTCTGTAGGCAAGGAAGTGGACGAGAAAATTTTTGCCTTCTGCATAGATAATCTTTTTATGATACTTCAATTCTCTTATGCGACCGAGTATTATAGGGAAAGAATGAAAGTCTACCTGGGAAAAGACTTCGATAACGACGAAAAGGTCGTGAAGGGGATGATGTCTTTTATTCGTAGGGCGTTAGAGAAAAAGTAGGTTTTTTTCCTATCTCATTGCCGTAAAAAATCCAATCTATATATTACTCCGAAATCCAAAGAGTTCGATTTGCTAACAGATGTGGCTCCTTTCCCGATCGCGGTTTGGATCAGATTGTTTAATAATACATCTCCCGGTGCTCTAGGCGAGGAAGAGTCGAAAGCATATCTGATCTCATTAGAAGTTTGATCTAAATTGTATTTCCATTCGTACGCCGATATGCCGGCCCAAACGGAAAATGTCGGAGTAAGTCTATAGACGAATTTATAGGATAGTTGGTATCCTTTTGCTGCCCATGCGGATTTTTGCGCGACTTCTCCATAAAAAGCGGAAGTTGAATCCGGAAAAACGGTCGCGTGTATGGTATTGTCCTGATTTCCCTTTAGAGTTAAGTAATATAGTTCAATCCTATTCTCGATCCTTTCTCCAGCTCTGATCGTAGTTTTTAAGCCGAGAGAAGGGCCTTTCATTCGTTCATGGACTTGAAAGAAATAATTTCCGTATAAATACAATCCCGAAGAAGAGAATGCCTTTAAGCTCGTGTTATTATCGTCCGTGTTTCCCCAAAACTGGAAGTAACCAACGCTCGGTCTTAGATCAAAACGAGAGTTCGTAAATGCAAGATAGGATATATCGGCCTTTAGGGTTGTCTGTTTTTCTGGAAAAGTTCCGTTAGTGGTATTGAACTCGTTTCCGGAATTGATTGTTAGTGTGTTTAGTGTGGTATCCGAGCGGAAGTTACTTCCAGATAAGGATCCCGAAAGTTTTCGAAACGTGTATGTTAGACCGTAGTGATCGGAAAGTCCCGCTTTATAGCTCGGCTTTTCCGTAATTGTAGGATTACTCCCTGTCAGTAAGTTTACGGAATTTTGCAATCTAAGTAGGAAGGTTTCCGAATCAGGTTTATAATATCCGTATCCTATACCCCCGAAAAATTCTAGATCGTGTCTCTTCGTTTGGTCCAATTGAAAATTCGTCACTTTTCTCGGAGGTGATTCCTGAGGAGAAGGTTCAACTATGAGAGGAGGAGGTTCTTGGGGGCTTTGTTTTAACTTGTCTTCGGAATCCTTTAATTCTTTTACGGTAGGCTCTTTATAACTTACTCTTTGGATTTCCGTTTTATTTAATTGTTTAGTTTTGCCGTCTGCTATTTTGATCTGAATGAAGGTCGCTGTCTGATGGATGACTTCTCCTCTCAGGATTTGCCCATTTTTCAAATAGATAGTCTGCTCTTCTCCAAAGACTGCGATTGCGGGAAGAAAAAAACATAATAGAATAGTTCGTTTAATAAATGAAAATCTCATCTATGCTAAATTTCGAAGCTTAGATAAATGCGTGCAATAAATTATTAATGCATTTGAATTAAATCGTTCACGGGTTTTGTCCTGAGGCCAGGCTCGAATGCCTGCTAGGTATTTTTGATCTAATTTAATTCAAATCTTTTTATCATTCCAAATTCCAAGATTGCGGATCTACTTTCCGAATTGATCGTTTTGCCTACCGCTTCCATTAATTTCTGTTGTACGATATATGCATTCGGATTGCTTAAATCGACCCCGATCAATCCGTCTTTGGACGAGAACACATATTGGAAATCTGTGTTTAGGCTGTATTTCCATTCATAGAATTGAAATCCCGCATAAACCGAAATCGTAGGAGTGATCCTATAAACTAATCGATAGAGAAGGTGAAATCCATTTGCGTCCCATGAGATATTCTGTCCTTGTCTAAATAATGCGACCTGAGACAGATTCGTAGGGGCAAGGAATGATTGGATGCTCCCATTCTGATTCCCGGATAAATTTAAATTATGATATTCTAATCTATTTTCCCATCTCTCTCCCATACGTAGCGTTGCTTTTAATCCTATCGTATACCCCTTGAGAGTTTCGTTGAACTTCAATACACCCTGAGAATATAGATATAAGCCACTATCGATATAATAGGACGTAGATAAATTCGCGTCCTGAGATTGTCCCCAGAAGTGTTGGTACCCGATTGTGGGTCTTAGATCGAATCTTTCTTTCGTAAATATTAGAAAGGACAATTCGTTTTTCAAAGCACTTTGCCTTTCCGGAAAACTCCCACTGCTATGTATCATTCCGCTTGCATAAGAATGACTGTCGTATGTGCTTCTATTTCCCAGAAGTGACCCGGTTATTCCTCCGGACCATCTTTTCCATGTATATATTGCTCCGTAAGTTTGAGATAATTCGGGGGAATGTGTAGGCTTATCGATTACCGTTGGAAGAGTTCCGGAGAGCAGTCCCATTTTGTTTTGGATCTGTACCGGTAACCCTTGAGTTTCCGGAGAATATCTACCGGCCCCTAATCCTAAATAAATCTCTAAATCATTCCGTTTTAACTGATCTATATGGAAATTTACTTTGGGCTTTGGTACTTCTAAGATTTGCGGAATAGGAGTTTGTTCCGCCTGAACTGGTTTTTTCTCTTCCTGTGGAAGTTTTATCGGTTCGTTAAAACTAACAGTATTGATCTCGGACTTATTCAGTTGTATCGTTTTTCCTTCTGCAGTTTTGATCAACATACTCGTTGCAGTCTGCTGTAATATTTCAGCCCGAAAAACCTGGCCGTTTTTTAGATAGATGGTTTTCATTTCCGCGAACAGGGAAACAACAGGAATCAATAAGAACGCAAATAGGAGAGGGGACCTTTTAAGATACGTTTTCATCTGCGCCGTATTCTGTATCTTAAAAGGATGGGGGCAATAATTTAATGCTCTTAATCAGGATCCGCAAACAAATTTAAATTAAGGAGATAGCTCGAATCTTTTCATTACTCCGAATTCCAAGGACGAAGCCCTGCTGGTCGCAGGCGTGGATTTTGCTATGGTGTCTATCATAAGATTGCTTAGAATAACTATATCCAGCGACGGTGGAAATTTTATATCTCCTAATCCTTGGAATCTTTGCTCCATTGAATTCACTGAATACTTCCATTCAAACAATTGTATCCCAACCCAGAAAGAAAGCGTAGAGGTCCATCGATAGAACAGTTTATTCGAAAAATTAAATCCTTTTGCGGTCCAAGTCGTATCTATATTAGATTTGTAATAATCGAAGAAAGAACCGTCCGTACTCGCGGCAGTGCCAGTTGAGGAAGTATATTGAGCTCCGGTGAGAGACAAATAGTGAAGTTCGATCCGGTCCTCCCATCTTTCTCCTACGCGAACGGTTGTTTTTATCCCGAAGGACGGCCCTTTTAATATCTCTAGAAAAGTATAATTAAATTTGGTAACATCGAACAATGCATTCGCAAAATAATCGTTAGCCGTAGTGTTATTATCTTCCGTCTTTCCCCAGAATTGAGAATATCCGAAACTGGGCCGTATATCTACCCTTTGGTTGCTAAATGCCAAATAAGAAGCATCTAACTTTAAAGAATTCTGTTTTTCTGGAAACGTTCCGGTAAATTCTTGAAGCGAAGAATTTCCTCCGTACACCGTTACTCTTTCCGAAGTTTTTCCGCCAAAATGAGTAGCGGTCAATCCGACCGCGAATTTTCTCCAATAATAGATCGCTCCTAGGCTATAGGCGAGTCCTCGTTTATATACAGGATCATCTGCTTGAGTAGGGACTGTGTTTAGGGTGTTTATCTTTGCGCTTAGATGATCAAAATAAGTTCCTGTAGGAGGACGATATGTTCCTAGGCCCGCTCCGAAGAACACCTCTATATCTTTTCTTTTGACTTGATCGATTGCATAAGGGCTGGCTGCTTTGTCTATCTCCGGCTCCTGCTTTTTGGCCGGTTCGGGATTAGGTGGAGGAGGTTCTTCTACGATTGTAGCTTGTTGTTTTAATTTTTCTTCTGCTTCTTTCTTTTCCAGAACGGTGGGCTCCTTGTAGCTAACTCTTTGTATTTCTTTCTTGTTGAGCTGTTTGATCTTACCGTCGTCCATCCTGATCTGCATTGTGGTAGCAGTTTGCTGGATCACTTCTCCCCTCAGGATTTGCCCGTTCCTCATATAGATTGTCTGCTGTTCCGAAAAAACCTCTCTTATTGGCAAAGATAATGAAAGGATTAATAAGCAAATTCTTACGTAGGAACTTCTCATAACGTAGCTATTAGAACGAATACTGAATTGATCGGCAATAACTTATTAAACGGCTATAAATAAAAGGTGTTCCAATTGGTTAGTTCTTTGAAGAGGAGAAAGTTATAACTTGGCCATTTAATTAAGATTACCTATTGGGGAAAAAACGCGCGCGATAACATACATTTATAACCTGCTCGTTTTATGAGATCTTTATTCTTTCTTCGGCTCTTGGACTTCTTTTTTCCTCTACTTTGTGGAATTTGCGGTAGAGAAGACTTTTTTTCCTTAAAAGTCGGTCTCTGCAAAAGATGCGCTTATAACGCTTTGAGGGCGAAACCTACATATAGATGTAATGTATGCTCTTCCCCTTTGGCCACGCAGTTTGAGGTTTGTGGATTTTGCGATTCCAGAAATGTATTCTTTACGAAAGTTTTTAGCCTCAGGGATAGAAACGATCTTTTGGGAGAATTATTGAACAAACTGAAATCCAATAATGAGTATCCTGTTTCCGTTTTTTTGTCTTTGGGAATAAGGAAAGTATTGAGAGAGTTGAGGACCTTAGATCTCGATGCTTGTATTCTTCTTCCTAGTTATTCTAAAAACAAAATTTTCAACCAGGATATTAGAGCATTCTCTCCAAGTAAAAGGTTATACGAAGAAGTGAAAAGAATATTAAAGATCCCTTTAATAGATCCTTTGATGAAGACAAGCCCTGAAAGACAGGCTGGCAAAAGTTTTTCCGAAAGATTTTTTCACGCTTATTCAGCTTGGAAAATCAAACCAAATTGGAAGGAGAAATGTCCTCCTACGGTGCTGCTATTGGACGATGTTTTTACTACCGGCGCGAGCGTGAACGAAGCTAGTCGAATTTTAAAGAAAAACGGTACAAAGTCGGTCTATATTTTAACCTATCTGAGGGTCTCGGAATAAACTTGACCAATCTATATATCCGTTTAGTATAGATGAAAGAAGATGATCCGAAAAATTCTACACGTAGATATGGACGCATTTTATGCTTCGGTAGAACAAAGAGATAATCCGAGTTATCGAGGCAAACCGATCATTGTTGGAGGTCCTCCAGATTCCAGAGGAGTCGTATGCGCTGCAAGTTACGAAGCAAGGAAATTCGGGGTCCGTTCTGCAATGCCTTGCTCCCAAGCGGCGAGACTTTGTCCTTCCGGGATCTTTGTAACTCCACGTTTTGAGGCATACAAAAAAGTATCCTCTAAGATCAGGCAGATCTTTTTAGAATACACAGACCTTGTAGAAATGCTCTCCTTGGACGAGGCGTTTTTAGACGTTACTCAAAATAAAAAAAATATCCCATACGCAACGCAAGTGGCAAAAGAAATTAGAGAAAAAATTTTCGAAGAGACTCAATTGACCGCATCCGCAGGAGTTTCCATAAATAAGTTTTTAGCCAAGATTGCAACCGACCAAAACAAACCGAACGGAATGACGATAGTTCGTCCGGAACAGGTCGAAAAATTTATAGAGTCGTTGGATGTTTCGGTATTCCCAGGTATCGGAAAAGTTACATTAAAAAAAATGCATGCACTTGGGATAAAAAAAGGGAAAGACCTAAAAGAAAAAAGTCTGGAGATGTTGGACCAAAATTTCGGAAAATCTGGCCGCTGGTTTTACGCAGTATGCAGAGGGTTGGATGATAGGCCGGTAGAACCGTTTAGGGAAAGGAAATCCTTGGGTGCAGAATCCACTTTCGCTAAGGACTTGGAAAATAGCTCGGAGATATTCAGAGAACTTTCGGATATCGCCGAGGAGTTGGAAAGAAGGTTACTTCAAAAACCTTTTCCGGGAAAAACGATTACTCTTAAGGTAAAATTTTCAGACTTCACGCAAAAGACTAGAAGTATCACCGAGGATTATTCCTATTTAGATAAAAACGAATTGTACCGGATCGGATCCAAACTTTTGGAAGAATTTATATTAGGATCAGGTAAAGCGATCTTTCCGATCCGACTTTTGGGTCTTAGCCTCTCCCATCCGGAAAACACTTCTAAAAATTCACAGATAAAAATAGAAGACGAAGAAGATCTATTACCTTCTCTTTTCTAAACTATTTAGAAGTGTCTCCGTCTATCCCGGAAGGTACTAAATTTGCGATTCCTTGCCTAAGATTTGCCCATTCTTGTCTACATTTTTTGTCAGAATCTTTCTCTTCGTTATAATGTAACATGGATCTTCCGGCAGCGAGTCCGGCTAGTTTAGAATTATCGAATACTTTCCAAGCGATACTTAAAATAAATAAGCCTACAAAAGGAAGTGCTATCTTCAATATCCCATGATGTTTGGAATCCATGATGGAACCTAAAAAAGTACAAATTGAACCGATACTAAATAGATACCAGCCTATGTAAAAATAATCTTCCGAGATCTCTGAGGCATTATTGATCATGTATCTGCAGAAAGATCCATCCATCTCCACTAATTCTTTTTTTCCGGAAGGAAGAAGGTTTTCTACAAACGGTTTTTCTAATCTGGATTTTCCCAAATAAGGTTGGATCTCTAAGAATAGATTAATTCCCATATACAGCATTCCGATGATGAAGACGATGAAAAAAGGTCTGTATAAAAGTTTGGTCCTTTCCGTAGATCTATAAAGTTCTAATTCCGATTCGGGAACTCCCATCTTCTTGGAAATCCTGTCCTTGTATTGTTGAAAGGCTAAATTATCCATGAAAGGAATGTAATCCGTAGCAGGAAGAGAGTCCTTTGCTTCCTTACTCTGGAGCCAAGCATTAACCTCGTTTAAGGCTTTGGTTTTAGAAACTTTGAAGTAAGGAAAGATAAAACGGAGCAGAAACATAATATTTTCCTGTTATAGAATCGGTGAATGGACCGGCTGGCCATATTAGAGAATCTTTAAGATACAGGCAAGGCGATTTTTGAACAGTAGAAGTCCGGAAAATCAAAACTTTTCTAAAATTGCTAAAATTTCTCTCCCATATTGCCTAACTTTAGCTTCTCCCATACCTTTGATCGTCATTAGGTCGTCCAGGCTTTCCGGTTTTTGAGAAGCGATCCTGGCAAGTACAGGATTTTGGATCACCATAAACTTTTTCCATTTATTGCGTCTTGCGATCCTATCTCTGAAGTTTTTGAGTTCGTTCAGGATGAGCTTATCCCCGCTAAGTTGTATTTTTTTGCGGGGCTTTTCGGTATCATCAAAAGACGCTTTAGGTTTTCCGAATGCAGTCAGATAAATTTTAGGATATTTATCCCCTTTAACGGAAAGTTTTTTGGTCTTTTGCCAATCTTCCAGAAGTTTAAGGATGGATTCTTCCGGTACGTGCTTTAAAGAAGAATAATATTCTGATCTATCCAACCTTCTGCGAAGTATATCCTTGGATTTTGCACCTCTTAACGTTCCTGCGATGATCTTTTTACCGAACTTTGCGGGATATTCCGAGATCAATCCTTCTACGGATTTGATCTCGTCCGGATCGAAGATATGAGATTCTTTTTCCTTTTTCTTTTCCGCCTTCAACCTTTCTCTTTCAGTATAAGCAAGTCTTGCGGAATGAGAAGAAGCAAAATCAGTACATGTATCGCAAGATCCGCAATTGGAAATTTTTTCCCCAAAGTAATCGCATAGGATCTTTTGTCTACAGTCCGAGGAGCTTACATACGATTTTACGTGAGAGAGTAGAGTTTCTCCTCCCTTATAATTCGCTTCCTTTGATAAAAGAAAACTTTGAACGCTTAAGTCGCCAGGGAGAAAGAATAATATACAATCCGAATTTTTACCGTCTCTTCCTGCTCTTCCAGCTTCTTGGTAATAACTTTCCAGAGAAGAAGGTACCTGATAGTGAAGGACCAGTCTTACATTGGGACTATCCAATCCCATCCCGAATGCGTTTGTCGCTACGAGTATATTCGTTTTTCCGGATGTATAACCTTCTTGCGTTCTTTCTCTGCTGGAATCGGTCCTTCCCGCGTGGTATTTTCCCACTTTGTATCCGGATTTACGGAGAAGTTCGTAAATTTCGTCCACTTTTGCCCGAGTGGAACAGTAGATTATCGCTTTGCCGGAAGTAGATTTTTGAAAATTACCTTTTTCTAATATTTCTAAAAGTGAACTTTCTTTTTCTCTTTCTGAGTCCGGATATACAACCGAGAATTTCAAATTCTCTCTGGCATACGTTCCTTGCACATACAAAGGGGATTTTAATCCCAAACTGTCCGAAATATCTTTTTTAACTCGGTCAGTCGCAGTAGCAGTTAGAGCCACCCATGGAGTTCCTTCCTGCAAATAAGAACGTAATGTATGGAGTTTTCTGTATTCGGGACGAAAATCATGCCCCCATTGGGAAACACAATGTGCCTCGTCCACTGCCATTAAGCTTACCGGAAGTTTTGGGAGTAAATTTAAAAAGGAGCGCGAGACTGCTCGTTCAGGAGAAATATATAATATTCTAATTTTTCCGGTTGCAGCGGAAGATAATACCCTGACCTGTTCCAGATCGTCTTGGGTTGAATTACAGTAAGCTGCTTGGATACCTCTTGCTTTTAGTCCGTCCACCTGGTCTTTCATAAGAGCGATCAAGGGAGAGATTACGATGGTAAGAGAGCTTGACTCCGCAAAGGAAGGTAATTGGTAGATCAGCGATTTTCCGGCGCCGGTAGGAAGGATTGCAAGCACATCCTTTCTTTCCAATAAAGCCTGGATAGCCTCCCATTGGCCTTGCCTGAATTGGGAAAACCCGAAATGAGTATGTAGGATCTTTTTCCAATCCTCTATCGAAGAGGAGGCTGTTCCGGAGTTTGCAGACAAGTTGAAACTTCTTCCTTATTCTTGATTTCGGATCTTGCGGTATAGAAATCTTGAGGGATGCAGAGAAGAGTACAAGCTATTTTCGATAGATAAAGGTTCGTTTAAAAGAATCTCCGCCAAAACTTCCCCTCCCAATAGGGAAGTTAAAACTCCCCTAGATCCCAGACCGCCGAACACAAACAGGTTTTTTTGCGGTTCTAAAAAAGGGAATTCTTTCTTTCGATTTTTAGGCAAACCCATACCGGAGTATATTTTTCGAAAAGGTTCCGGAGAATGGATCGGACCGATGATCGGAAATCGATCCGGTGTTTGGGATCGGATCCCGACAAAGTCGGAGCGAACTTTAATTTGTTTCCAGTTTAAGTCAAGATAGGTCCGTTGAGAATAGTCCAATATTTCCTCTCTATCTTTGGTTCTTGCAGTCGGATCTAAATCGAATTCATCAAAGGTGGACCCGTTAATCCTAACCCCATCCTTGGACGGAGTTAGATATTTGTCTCCTACTCGGATCGGATCTTTTTCAGATTCTATATTCGAATCTTCTAATATTTCTAATTGTCCTCTAACGGATCTAAGAGAGAAGGGGGATTCTTCCCACAAATTATGGAGTAAACCTTCTATTCCGAAGGAATTGGCTAAGATCAAAACCTCCGTTTTGTCTAAGGTCTCTTTATTCTCGGAGAATAAAGTCCATTCTTCTTTTTCATAGGAGATCGATCCTATTTTTCCTTGTTTTAAAAGAATGTTCGGATGATCTAATAGCTTTTCGATGAGAATCGGAGTATCCGTCCAGAAACCGGAAGGATAAAAGATACCTTTTGCCCCTTTAGGATAATTTTCTCCCAGCTCCGGTTTTAACTCCGCCAATTCTTTTGATAAAGAATGTATCTTTGTCCCTTCTTCAAGTCTGGCCCAAGGAAGATCTTCTCCGGAAAGTTGTACTGTGCCGGAGATTTGGTAAGACTCATCAGATAGAAGATCGGAGTAACGACGGATGGAATTTCCGAGGCAACGTAGGGTCCATAAGCTGGTCGGAGTTTCTTCTTTTGTAATATGAGGATGAGAGATCGCCATAGGAACTGAAGATGCGCGTAACGCGTTATGATCGTCCCAGACTTCTACTTGGATTCCTCTCCAGGCCAATGCCCTTGCAACGCTTGCGCCTGCAAGTCCGGCTCCGAGTACGGAAATTTTTGCAGGGATTTTATCCGAGTCAGTTCTTCTTAAAAATGGGATCGGATTTAAGTCCTGTTCAAGTTCGGATCCGTAAACACCGACGAGCATTTCTCTTTTTCTTCCGTATCCCGGAATTTTAGAAAGAGAGAAGCCGGCACTCTCCAAACAATCTTTGACGGATCTTGCCACAGTGAATGTGGCAAAACTTGCGTTTTTATTCGAAAGTCTTTTGAGTTGGAGTGAAATATTTTCCCCCCAGAGTTCCGGATTTTTAGAAGGAGCAAATCCATCCAAAAAGAATGCATCGAATTTGCCGGAGGTTTCCGGAAGACATCGGATCGCATCTCCTATCCATAGATCCAAGATTATATTTTCTTTTTCGAATAGAAAGGTATTACATCCGGGGACGAGTAGTTTATATTTTTCTAAAAATAATTCCGATAGTTCGGAAAGTTCGGGAAAAGAGGAGATTGCTTTGCGAATATCATCGGGTTCTAATGGATATTTTTCAAAAGAAGTGAATCTTAAAACTTGAAAGCCCGACTTACTATTACGATTTCTCCAGAGCTGCCATGTTGCGAAAAAATTTAAACCGGTCCCAAATCCTAATTCTAAAATACAAAATGCGTGATGTGGAGATGTAGAAGACAATCTTTCTTCTAATCTGTTTCCTTTTAAGAAAACATGTCTGGTTTCTTCTAGTCCGTTTTCCGGAGAAAAATATATATCGTCGAACTCTCTGGAAACGGGAGTGCCGTTTTCTTTCCAATCTATCATCCGGGATTTTCCGTATTGGTGTTGGCATCTTCTTTAGGAGGAAGCCCCGCAGAAGGTAGATTCTGTAGAGGAGGATACGCCGGTCCTTCTTCTTTCTTGTGAGGTTCTTTGGAGAGTTGGATCTCCTTTCTAACTCCCATTCTGTAAGTGGTCATATTCATATAAAGGGAAGGAGCAGGTAATCCGTTTGCTGTTGCGACTTGGTTCCGGATATTAAGGCCTTTGCCGTCTAGATCTCCGAAACTAGTAATCTCTAAAAAAACGTAGGCATTATATAGGATCGTATTCGGAAGATATTGTCCTATATTATATTCGAATAATAAACGAAGTCCCTTCAATTCCTGCAGTTGGTTCTTGACGCTGGAGACCCTTTGTTCTCTTTCTATAATGTCCATTCTGTAAACCGCAAGACCATATATCGGCCCGACACCGAAGTTCACATTCTTCCCTTCGTAATAACCTAAATAAAGCGTGAAATACATTTGGTAATCTTCGTAAGTGTATTCCATATTTCTTCCTAACTGCGGAGGAAGAGGGAAAAGCTGATTGGAAACGTATTCATCGAATGCAAGATAACGTCTTCCGTCGTCGGGATAATTGATTAGATTTCCTCTATATGTTCTGGGAGAAGTTAAGTTGAAGGACCAAGCAAGTCCGCTTAAGAAAGAAAAAAATCCCTTTAGATCTCTTGTACCTGGGATCCTGCTCGGGACAGATCCGATAGAATAAAATGCACGAGTAGTAGTGGAGTCCCTGCTGACAACGCTTGCATCTGCATTCGAACCGGGAGCGCTAAACTTGCTGATAGGCAAACCTTTGACATTATCAGGATGAGTGAAAAAATCCAAGGCGGTGTATTCCGCACCTGCATTGATGATGATAGAGTCTAATACTCCACTCATACTCTTACAGGACGAGAAAATCAGGAATAGGCAGCAAGCTATACTTTTAGGAAAAAAAACCGGATTTAGTCTCTTAGAATCCATCGTTCAGAACCAAATTGAAACGGTCGGAAATCAAACCAAGTCCATTTCATGGGGCTTGACTGCTCAAACCGAAAACCGAGGATCGTATTAGTCGAAGTATATGTCTTTCGAAAAAAAACAGCCGATCCTATACCCCGTATCCGTAGCCCCAATGATGGACTGGACGGACAGGCATTTTCGTTTTTTCTTAAGGCTGATCACTAAACGTTCTCTATTTTACACCGAAATGGTGACAACCGGCGCTATTCTGAGAGGAGATAAACATAGATTCTTACGTTTTTCTAGAGAAGAATCTCCACTCTCCTTGCAGCTAGGCGGGGACAATGCTTCTCAACTTGCGGAATGTGCAAAGATCGGAGAAGAATACGGATACTCGGAGATCAATCTGAATGTAGGCTGCCCGAGCGACAAAGTACAAGAAGGAAATTTCGGTGCTTGTCTGATGAAGGATCCGAACAAGGTCGCTGATTGTATCTCTGAAATGGATTCTAAAACTTCTATCCCGGTCACAGTCAAATGCCGTATTGGTGTCCGAGGAAAAGAAACATTAGAAGATCTGCATGAGTTTGTGAGATCGGTAAGTACTGCCGGCGCCAGAAGGATCACGATACATGCAAGAATTGCAATACTAGAAGGTCTTAGTCCGGCTCAGAATAGGACAGTTCCTCCATTACGTTATGAAGATGTATATTCTATTAAAAAGAGTTTTCCGGGACTAACGATAGAATTGAACGGAGGAGTTAAATCCGTATCGGACATACGTTCTCACTTGGATAAAGTCGACGGAGTTATGATCGGAAGAGCGGCGTATGAAAATCCTTTCTTATTCTCGGATGTGGATTCGGAATTTTTCGGCGGGGAACCTTTAAATCTGAGCCGTAGAGAGATCTTCGAGTCTATGCAGGAATATGTTTCCGCTCAAACGGCGGAGGGCGAGAAGCCGAGCCGAATTTTAAGACATTTACTGGGAGCATTTCATGAGATCAGAGGAGCTCGCTCCTATCGTAGGATCCTCACGGAAAAAATGCATTCTAATCCTGGGCCTAGATTACTTTTAGAGGCCTTGGAGTCCATTCCGGACGAATACCTAGATCGAACATTAGGAAATTCAAAAATTGAGACCAAAGAGGTTGCGCATCCGGTGGTTTAATCGGATGATACTCGTCTAAATACTGCAGAATATTTGCGGAGAAACTTTTGGACAAGATTCGGACCATAGATTGCGGATATGTAGAAGCAGGACTTGCTTGTGCTTATCTGATCGTGGATGGTGACAGAGCCGTATTCGTAGAAAATAATACGAATTATGCAATACCACTTCTATTAGAAGCGCTAAAGGAAGAAGGACTTACTCCCGAGTCCGTGGATTATATTATTATTACACATGTTCACCTAGATCATGCAGGCGGAACAGGCAAACTTATCTCTTATTGTCCAAATGCGACCGTTCTTGCTCATCCCAAAGCCGCTCCTCATATAATAGATCCAACACGTCTCATCAAAAGTTCCATCCAAGTATATGGAGAAGAGAATTACTTTAAGTTGTATGGCGAAATTCTTCCTGTGCCGAGTGACCGTGTTCGGACTATGAGCGACGGAGAAGAATTAACCTGGCAGAAAAGAACATTCAAATTCCTGCATACAAAAGGACATGCGAACCATCATTTCTGTATTTACGATTCTTTAACGAATGGGATCTTTACGGGAGATACTTTCGGGATCGGTTACACATTGTTTAGAAAAGGAAAAGATTCGCTGCTCTTTCCTTCTACTACACCGACCGATTTCGACCCGGAAGAAGCGATACTCTCCGTTGATAAAATAATCGCGACGGGCGCTGACAAGGCATACCTTACACATTTCGGAGTTTGGGAGGATATTCGTTCCGGAGCCTCTCAAATGAAAGAAGGTATTAACGTTATGAAAAACGTAATGATTTCAGCTGAAAAGACGGGTTTGGAAGGAGTCTCCTTGGTTGCCTTTTGTGAGAGTAGAGTCCGTTCTTACTTAGAAGATCAGATCCGTATTCGACATCTTCCCTATGGAGAAAAAGAGGAAAGATTTATCGGTTTCGACTCCCAGATCAACGCGCAAGGGATCGCATTTAAAATTGAAAGATCTAGAAAGAGTCGGAAATAATTTTCCATCCCTTAAGTATATGTTTTTGATTCTTCAAAATTGCAGAGATGAAAGTTTATAATAGTCTAGTGCTGCTTAGGCGAAGTTTTTCATTTGATCTCCTTGTTTCGAATTTTTTGAATATACCTGTGGGCATAACTTCGGATGGATCCTCTAAGATACGAAATCTGGTATCCCTCTTCTGTGCCTTCTTCCTTCTAATCTCCTGCTCTACCAAAACTTCAGAAAAAGTTCCGCTTGTTTATAAAGGAAGTATAGACATGAGTACAGTCAGTCATTGGGGAGAAATTTATCCTCTAAAAGGAGACTGGGAATTCAATTGGGGAAATTTATATTCGCCTAATTCAGGTTATATGGAAAGCGGGCAATATTTTCCTGTTCCGGGGATTTGGAGGGATTATTCTCCTACTTTTTCCTTGCAGGGACACGGTTCGTATAGATTAAAGATCCATAAGACTCCTGAACAAAAAAATCTAGCCATCTATGTTCCCAGAATTCCGGGGGTATATTCCGTATATTTCGGGAAAAGATTGATCTTTGCCAATGGGATCAACGGGACAAATCGGATAGATACTGAGTTCTTGGCACATCCGAATGCTCAGATTTATCTCCTGGATTCTTTGGATACTGAGTTGATCGTAAATGTTTCAAATTATAGGGGGAATTTCCTAAAAGGTGGCATACGTAATCCATTCTTGATCGGAGATATGGACGCTTTAAAATCTAAAGTGGTCCATGAAATGATCTGGGAAACACTTTTGGTCGCGATCATTTTTTCGGTAGGTTTGTATCATCTAATCTTCTTCGCATCTTATCGAAAGGATTTAGTACCGTTATTCTTCTCGTTATTTTGTTTTTTGGTAGCCTTCTACTCTTTTGTAACTTCCGGTCTTCAGTATATTCTGACTCCTGAACTTACTTTGGATTTGCGGATCAGAATGGAATATTTCTGCGAAGCATGTCTGGTCCCTTCCGTGTATATGATCCTGAGGACAATGTATCCGAAACAATTCGGGGCAAAATGGATGGCGATCTTAATGAGCACCATGTTCATTTTTGTACTCTCCGTTTTCATATTAGGAGAAGAAGAACTGATCTATTTGTATTCCTTCTTCATGCATGTTCCTCCATTTTACACTCTGGTGTTGTTGGCTGCATTGGGTTACGCTTGGTGGCAGAAAGAAGATAGGGCCAGGACCGTATTTCTTTCCGGGATGATACTTGCGGTTTCGATGGCAAATGACGTTATCTGGGGATTGTACGAGGTTTACTTCCTTATACCCTATAGTTTCCCTGCGGCGCTAGTAGGATTTATAGCATTCAATTCTTATATCATATCGTTAAGATTTACTAAAGACTTGGAGAAAGCGGAAACATTTGCGGAATTGCAGTCCAAGTATAACGAACAGCTCAGATTGAATGCCGAGGAAAAAGCGAAGTTTGCTAGCTTAGTGGACCAATCCATGGACAAAGGATTTCATTCTCTGATCGATCAATTGGAATCCAAAGAAAGTTCCGACAAGTCTCTTTCTAAACTCAAAAACGAGCTCAACCAGACTCTCTCAGGTGTCAGGGATATTTTGGACCTGATGCATCATCAGGGAGGGAAAGAGGAATTAGTAGAGGACGAAATGAGAAAGTTCGTCCTAAAAAACCCGTTATTCTCTCATTCGGAGATCCAAACTGTTTCTCAATCTTTGAGAATAGACGAATGCCTCCAAGTCCAAAGGATTTTCTCCGATACGGTAAAGATAGGGGCGAGAAGGTCCGGTGAATCCAAAATTTTCTGGGGAAAAGAAGGAGACTCCATATTGCTTAGGGTAGAAGCAACTGGAGTAGTAGAAAGCAAAGATGAGCCTTCTTCTCTTCTCGAAGCGGACCTAAAAGTGAGAGCTGAAAAGTTGGGAGCAAGATTTTTCCTATTAAGTGAGCCTGGAAAATTCGAATTCGAACTTAGATTACATTCTTAAACGAATTTTTCGGAAGATAGATCGGATTCTTTGGAAAAAGAGTTGTCTCTAATTCTACTTCGGGGATTCTACATAAGATTAGAATGATTCTAATCTGTGGTGATGAAAATGAAGAATACACAATTACTGTGCTTGGGCCTAATTCTAGCCCTGGTCTCGGCATGCGGTCCATCCGAGAAAACAAAACAGCTTATGCAAGACGCGAAGACATCCTTCGGGATCCTTCCGGAAAAAATGCCAGGTTCCGAAAAGGATACTCCAGCTAGGATTGCTTTAGGCGAAAAACTCTATTTCGAAAAACGTCTTTCTATCAATGATTCACAATCCTGCAGTTCCTGTCATGGAACCTTAGGAAAATCAGCCGGAGTGGACAATCTGCCTACATCTCCGGGCGCCCTCGGAAAAAATGGGGACCGAAATTCTCCTACATCTTTGAACGCAGGATTCCATTTCGTTCAATTCTGGGACGGAAGAGCAGCCGACCTAAAGGCTCAGGCAAAAGGTCCGATCTTAAATCCAGTAGAAATGGCTATGCCTTCCGAAGCAGCAGTGGAGAAAAAACTCTCTGAAATCCCGGAATACGTGGACTTGTTTGCAAAGGCATTCCCAGATCAGGATAAAAAAATCACCTATGACAATTTGGCAGAGGCGATTGCCGCATTTGAAAGAACTCTGATTACTAGAGACCGTTTTGACGAGTTCCAGGCCGGAAATCATAGAGCCTTGACTTCTGATGAGCAGAAGGGACTGGAAACTTTCCTGAGTGCCGGATGTATCCAATGCCATAATGGACCACTTTTAGGTGGAAACAGCTTCCGTAAGCTAGGACAGGTGAACCCTTACGAGAATACTACCGATGTCGGAAGATCTGCAGTCAGCAAGAATGAGGCAGAAAAGTATTTCTTCAAAGTTCCTTCTCTTAGAAATATTGCTCTAACTGCGCCTTATTTCCATGATGGAAAGGTCGCCACCCTGCCGGAAGCGGTGAAAAAAATGGCATATTTGCAGCTTGGAAAAGAGCTTTCCTCAGAAGAGGTGGATTCTATAGTATCTTTCCTGAAGGCATTATCCGATAAAAATCGGTCTAATTAATTAGATCTTAGATCAAACGAACTTACAGAATTGAAACCTATTCAGACCGGCTCCGCAAGGAGACGGTTTTTTTTTGCCTTCGGACTTTAGAGCCGCGGAGTTATGAGAGTCGTCACAGAGATTTAATGGCACGCAGAGGCGCAGAGCCGCGGAGGGTTTTTTAAGTTTATTTGGCATATAGTTTAAATACAATGTTGGAGCTCCTACATGGGTTTTTATCTTCTTATAAATCTCCCCTGAATCCACTCTCTGCGACTTTGCGTCTCTGCGTGAGATTTCTCCCTGCTGCCTCTCATAACTCCGCGTCTCCCCACTTGACAAAAGAAAATTCAACTATAAGATCGATCGCCTTGTGGATGTTATATGAGAAGTTTCTGTGTTTGCGCTCTGCTTCTTTTACAATGCTCTTATTTGGACAATGATCAAAAAATGAAGCGGGAATCGAGAGAGGATGATCTCACTCGGGACGCTTACTTGGCGGTCTGTGCTAAGTTAAACGATCCGAGTGATCCGCAAAAGACGAGTGCAATCGTTTGCGCGCTTGTAGTATGCGATCAGTTCGATTGCAACTGAGGTGTTTAAGGGCAGAAGTTTATAGTTTGTCCCAAGACTTAGGTTACAGATTCATGCAGAACTTCGGGCTTCAAGAGCCTGTCCCAGGCTATTATCTTTCCAGGATTTGTCTGTATTTTCTGTGAGTCTCACCTGTAAAGATCTGACGTGGACGAACTTTATGAGATGCGTTCACTCCTATTCTTTGTTCTCTCCAGTGAGCCAACCAGCCGGGAAGTTTGCCTATCGCCTGCATTGCAGTGAAAAGTTCTTTAGGAATTCCTAAACTATGAAAAAGGATCGCGCTATAGAACTCGAGGTTCGGATACAGATTTTTTTCAAGATAGAAAGAGTCCTTACTTACAAAATCGTCTACTTGGAGAGCTACTTCTGCGATCGGGTCTAATTTTTTCTGCTTATAAAAATCTATAAACAGTTTTTGGGCGATCGTAGAACGTTTGCTTTTTACCTTGTATGCGTCGTGACCAAAACAAGTGGAATGGAGCTGGTATTCTCCTTTCTTCATCCTTTCGAAAAATTCCGGAACGGAAAGTTTGGATTTTATAATATCTTCTATCAATTCTACCGCTGCGACTTGTCTTCCGCCTTCTCTGGAACCCCAAAGAGCATTGATTGCAGAAGAAACGGATGCGAATATATTTGCTTGGGTGGAACCGATCAATTGAACTGTAGTGTTCGAAACATTCTGCTCATGATCCGCGTATAAGATCCAAAGTTGGTTTAAGATCCTATCATGCTCTTCCGAAGGTTGGTATTTGACCGACGGAATAGAAAAAAGCATATATAAGAAATTTGTACAGTATGGATGGCGATCCACTGGATAAACGAAAGGTTGTCCTATCATTTTTTTATAGGAGAATGCAGCGATCGTTCTGATCTTCGCGAGAAGTCTCGCCGCTTGGTCGATCCCTCTGTCCAGATATTCCTCGTATTCGTCTTGGTAATAACTGGATAAGGAAGAAACCATTACGGAAAGAACTGCAAGAGGGTGAGCTCTTCCGGGAAATCCGTCGAATAGATTGATCATGTCTTCGTGGATCAAACTATGTTTAGAAAGTTTCATGGAGAATTCTTTCAGTTGTTTTTCGTTGGGAAGATCTCCGTAGATCAGCAAATAGCTGGTCTCAACGAAAGTGGAATAATGCACTAATTCTGCGACATCATATCCTCTGTACTGTAAATCTCCAGTCAGAGGGTCCCTTCTGGAAATTTTACTTTGGGCATATGCCGTATTAAAAAAACCGGGATCGTAAGAAGTAAGCCCCGTCTTAGTATGTAAATCTCTAATATCGATTCCTTTATTCCCGTCAGTTCCGGTGATTACTGGAAGACGGTGGACCTGGTCTCCGAATTTCAACTCTACGAAATCGCTCATACCGATAGGAAACAAGGGAAGGGCGGAAGAGTCAAACCTTCCTTGGCGTTACCTGCAATTTTCCCTTTCGGCTGGACAAAACTTCTCCCCTAGATTTACTCTCCCGAAGTTTCGAAGGAATTTTGTTTTGGAGCATCTGCCCGGTTTTTTTCTTCATTTTTGGATCCAATTTGGAACCGCACTTTGCCTACTTCTTGCGGCGATGGAACTCGCTAAAAAAAGGGAAAATGCGATGCCTGGTGGGATCTTCTATCTAGCCATCATTCTTGCATTGGTAGAGAGCCGATTGGGCTTAGGTCTGCTGCCATGGGCTGCGGATCATATCTGGTTCTGGCCTGCATTCTTCCCCGCAGTTTGGGCGGTAGGGCCCACATTACTTTTGGTCTCTAGGAATATGGTCCAATTTGCCTTGGACAGAGAGATCCAGATCGGAAAACATTTTATCCCGGCGATTCTACTTTTTCTCGGGGAGTTAATAGCTTATATCATTCTACCTGCGGAAGAGATCAGAGAATATATTCGAAATGCAATGTTCGGTTCCAAGGTGGATATTCTAACTGGAGTCACAATATTCGGTTCCATCCACCAGACTGTTTATTCCATCTTCCTTTGGGTTCTGTTCCGAAAGGCATCCAAAGAAACGGAGATCCCACTTTCTTCTCTAGTTTATACCATCCTGATCGTAGTATTTACTACGATACAACTTTGTTGGTTCGGATACTTTTTGAAGAACCAATTTTTGTTAGCGGCAGGTTCTAGTTTCCAAACTTTAGGAATCGTTTTAGTCTTTTTATTCTCTTCCCGATATCCGAATTTTTTCATTTCTTTGAAGTCGGAGATCCAGCAGAAAAGATACGAGAGAACCCAACTGAACGGATTGGATCTGGATCAGCTTCATTCTCGTATCAAAGAGTTGGTGGAGACGGATAAAATTTATAAAGAAGAAAGTTTGAAAATCCAGGACTTCGCCGAAAAGTTATTAGTTTCTCCTCATCAACTTTCCCGTATTTTGAACGAAACCTACGGTAAAAACTTCAACGAATTCCTGAATTCATTTCGAGTAGAAGAGGCCAAAACTCTACTATTAGAGGACCTGGACAGAACCGTTCTCTCTATCGCCTACGATGTTGGGTTTAATACTAAATCCACATTTAATGCGCAGTTTTTGAAAATCACCGGAATGACTCCTTTAGAATGGAGAAAAAAGGGTAGCAAACTATAAGTTCGGACGATTGTTTTTCGCATATCGGTTAGGATAAAACCTTCTGTCGGATTCCGCAAAGAAGGAGAAGAGACCGATGTCCCGAGAAACATATCCTAAAGAAGAATTAGAGTCCTACCGTAAAGTGCAAGCCTTGGCTTATGAAGCGGTGGAATCTGTGCGCAAGGAATTATACCCGGGGATCACGGAAAAAGAAGCGGCTCGCAAAATCGACGATTATATCCGAAATGCGGGAGGAACATCCTTCTTTCATTATGGGTTCGCATGGTTCGGGGACAGGACCGCATTCAGAGGATTCAAACGTCCACTCTCTCTCAACTATTTAAGAAAAGGAGAAGGTTTGCTTCCTCATTTCGGCGGAAAGTTCCAACCTTCTAACCGCAGATTAGAAGAAGGTATGGCGGTGATCCTAGATGTAGCTCCTACATTTGCCGGAAGAGCTGCAGATGTAGGATATGCATTCTCCTTCGGCAAAAATCAGGAGCACGATAAGGCATTAGCAAATCTAGAAGAATATAGAGAGCTGATCTTAAGAAGAGTCCTAGAAGAAAGAACCTTATCCGAAATTTATTTGGAAGTAGACGCAAGGATCCGTGCCTCCGGATACGTTAACTGTCATTCCATATATCCCCAAGGAGTTTTAGGTCATAAGGTAGGAAGACTTCCCGCTTATAATTTGCCGGGAGGAAGAGTAAACGGATTCCCATTCCAAACATTCGCGTACTTATTTCCTCAGATGATAAAGGATCTGATCCCAGGAGTTTCAGGACATTCCCCGTTATGGGGAGAAGGTTCCGACTTCAGAGCGGAGCCTGGGCTTTGGGCCGTGGAACCTCATATCGGAAAAATTTACTCCGGTGCAAAAGAATCCGAATCTTTCGGCGCGAAATGGGAAGAGATCTTAGTAGTCACGGACTCCACCGCTTATTGGTTGGATGAGGAATTACCTCATGTTCGTCTTTGGAAGGAGAAGAAAAAATCTAAATCTTCCGACTCCAAGGCCAGCGTGAAAAAACGAAAAGAAAAAATTCCGGCTTAAACGAAATACATTCAATAATTTTAATATTTAATTTAGAAGGCTTATTATGAGCAGCGAAATATTGCAGGATAAGGATTTTCATTTTTATCCCGTCAGAAAACCTAAATTCGAATTTAGTGAGAACGGTACCAGTAAACATTGGATGGACGGTTCCGCTTATAAAACACATATTCTGAATACCTGGACCTTATTCTTTCCGGATGGAGAAAGGTTTTTTATCAGAAGCATCCAGAAATTCCTGCCAAGTATCAAGGATCCAAGAGTCCTCAGGAATGCAAAAGCTTTCATGGGCCAAGAAGCTCAGCATGCAGGAGAACATAAAAAAACCTGGAAAATCCTAGAAGATCAGGGGTTTAGGATCAAGGCTTTCACCGATTTTGTGAATTCATTCTTTGTAAATTTTGTGGAAAAAATCATGTCAGCTAAGTCTTGTTTGGCGGCGACTGCAGGCGCAGAACATTATACTTCTCTTGTCGCTACAATTGGCTTGCAGATTAAGGCCTTAGATCAGGCAGAATCGGAAATGAAACGACTCTGGGAATGGCATGCAGCGGAAGAGATAGAACATAAGTCGGCCGCTTACGATGTGTTTTTAGATGTTAGCGGAAATTATTTCAGAAGAATGATCACCTTTATAGGAGTGACCATAATTTTCTGGGCGGCAACATTTATAGGAGCGGAAATCCTCCTTTGGCAGGAGGGACTTACTTTTAAATGGAAAACCAGAAAAGATGCTTTCCGTTTTATCTTTATAGATGAAAAGGTCTTCTTTCATGCGCTGGGCGCATTCTTCAGATACTTCCGTCCTAATTTCCATCCGGAACAAGAAGATAATCTGGAATTGAGTAAGGCGATCTTCGAATCACCAGAGCATAATTATAATAGCCTGGACCAGATGGCCCAGGCTATTGAAGCCCGAAACTAAATACTGACCGATAACGTAAACTTTGGGACAGACTATAAGGAAATTGTATGAGCAGACTAAGCGGGAAAAACATTTTAATCACCGGAGCAAGCGGTGGTTTCGGTAAAGAATTAACCAAACAACTATTAAAGAAAGGCGCTAATCTTGTGCTAACGGATATGAAAGCGCCTGAAACTAAGGCTGAGTTCTATTTGGAAAATTCCAAACCAGTTCATGGCAAAATACTCGGGAGTTTCGCAGCGGACTTAAGTACCGAATCCGGTTGCGAAAAAGCCTATAAGGAAGCGATCAAGATCCAACCTAAGATAGATGTTTTAATTAATAATGCCGGTTTAGCATTCGGGGGAAGACTACTGGATGTTCCAATGGATAAATGGAAATTGATCCTGGATGTAAATTTATACGCTCCTATTTATCTATCTCGTCTGTTCTTGCCTGCGATGTTGGAAAGAAAATACGGACAAATCGTAAATCTATCTTCTTGTGCGGGGATCACTGCTCCGGGCGAGTTGGTATATTATTCAGTTTCCAAGTTCGGGATCAGGGCGCTCGGAGAAGCGTTAGATTCCGGTTATAGGCATCACGGAATATACACGACTAACGTATATCCTTTCTTTGCAAACACAAACATACTACATTCTCAACAATTCGGAACGGATAAACCTAAAGTAGTTCCTCCGTTAATCGTAGATAGTCCTCAGATGGTTGTTCGAGCCATTATAAGAGGGATCGAGAAAAGAAAAATGCATGTCTTCCCTGGATTCACTGCGAAGTTATTGCGCTTTTTGACCAGACTGTCTCCCGGTTTTTTGAGAGGAATGGAAAGACTCGGACAAAAATTTTCATAAACGAAAAGAGGCGAAAAATATGGCGGCTACCCAACTGGAAAACGGAGTGAAAAAGGAAAAGTTCGAAGGTTTTAAAGAAACCTTCGTCCATAACGGCGATGTTTCTTTGTATGTGAAGTATAATCATACAGCGAAAGAAAGGCCGAACAGACCCACGGTCTTATTCGTTCATGGATATCCTGACGATCATAGGGTCTGGTCTTACCAGATGGAATCCTTAAAAGAGGATTATAATGTTGCCGCTCTGGACCTAAGAGGTTCAGGAAGATCCGATAAACCAAAAAAGCAGAAAGCATATAATGTTCGCAGAATATTCGAAGATCTTGAATCAGTAATCCGATTTGTCGGAAACAATAAGCCGGTACATCTTGTGGCTCATGATTGGGGATCTTTGATCAGTTGGGCATTTGTTGCGGACGAACAAAGATCGGTTTGGGTAAAATCATATACGGCTATGGGAGGACCTCACCCGGTGCTCGGACGCAGGAGTGCTTTTCAAATGGCTCTTTCCGGAAATCCGATCTCTTTGTACAAGGCACTTTCTCAACTCAAGAGATCTTGGTACATTCTATATTTTCAAATTCCCTTTTTGCCGGAATGGATCTGGAGAACTTTCAGCAAATTTTTCTGGAAGTATACGATGAATGCCGGAGGAATTCCCAAAAACGATACACTTAGGAATAAATCCAAAGAGGAGATCGTTGCAACTACTGTTTCCAATGTGAATTTATATAGAGAGTTACTCAGAGGGGAGGAGTATCCGGAACCGAAACATATCAAGGCGCCGGTGCAGGTACTAATTCCACTCAAAGATTTTGCGATCCGACCCGAGTTATACAGACTTCACGAAAGGATTTGTGACTCTTATAAAGAATATACTTATGATAGCAATCACTGGATCCAAAGGACAATGCCTGATACGGTCAGCGAAAAGATCAGGGAGTTTGTTTGGGAGATCGGATAAAAAATAGAAGTGGTTTAAGTCTAAGGTCGGCGCGATCTCAAGAGATCTAAAAAAAAAGAAACCGAATCCGTGGGAAAAGGGTCAGATATGTATGATCTTGAACGGAATCCAGAAAATTCTAGTTTTATGGAAAGAGAAAGTTCTTCCGAATTCGGGAGCGCTTTCTTTTTTGATCATACCTTTTTTCGCTTTGGTACTCGTAGCAGACCAGGCAAAATCATTATCCGATAAAGAAGTTCATAAGTATTTTTATGAAACTTGGAAATTAGAGATTGCGCCCAAGGACAATTTGGAATTGTTCAAGGAAACCCAACGTTGGATCGGAACTCCTCATAAAGACAACGGTAAAGACGAATCCGGAATAGATTGTTCCAGTCTTGCGGCACGTTTGGTGCAAAAAGCATATTCCAAAACGATTGCAGGTTCCTCTGAAAGTATTTCTAAACAGGTCAAAAAGATCTCCGAATCCGACCTACAAGAGGGAGATTTAGTATTTTTTAATATATACGGAGAAAAGATCAGTCATGTAGGAGTTTATCTAAAAGATAGAAAATTCGTGCATGCTTCCGTAGTCAAAGGTGTAACGGTGAATTCTTTAGATGAGAATTATTATAAGGCCAGATTTGTGTTTGCCGGAAGACTATAGTCGCTA